>CANGXU010000219.1 GCA_947457885.1 Betaproteobacteria bacterium | reverse complement strand
GAGTTCACCTGGATGTTGTCCTTGCCCAGTTCATAGGCCATCGACTTGGTGAGGTGCAGCAGCGCGGCCTTGGTCAGGCCGTACAGTGCGCGCTTCGCGTAGGTCACATGGCCGAGCTGGCTGGCGATGTGGATGATCCGCCCGCCGCCCTGGGCACGCATGATCGGAACCACGGCCTGGCTGGCGAAGAACGGCGTGGCGATATTCACGCCGACCACCGCATCGAACTGCGCGCGGGTGTAGTCGCCGAAGTTGTACGGCGCGCGGATGCCGGCGTTGTTCACCAGCACGTCGATGCGACCGAACCGCTTGTGCGCGTCGGCGATCATCGCCTCGGCGTTGCCGGCAATGGAAAGATCGTAGATGCCGTACTCGATCGTCCCGGCCTCCGGGTAGGCCCGGCACTCGGCCTGTGCGGTCTCGAGCTGTTCCTTCGTGCCTTCGGCGACGAGGAACACCGATGCGCCGGCTTCGGCAAAGCGCTTGGCGATCGTGTTGCCGATGCCGTGCTGCGTGGATGCGCCGGTGACGACGCAGAACCGGCCCTTCATCGATGCCATGGTATCTCCTGGTTCAACGGGCTGCCGCGAATTCGCGCGTGCGGATTTCGACCTGCTCGTCTCGGGCAGCGTAGTAACGCGCGACCGCATCGGCGCGGAAGGCGGTGACCTCCGGGTCGAAGTCGAAACGGACCCTCGGTTCGTGGTCGAAATGGTTATGGCGGTCGACCCCGCGCATCAGCATCGCCGTATGCCGGACCGAGCCGGTGCAGCGCACCGACGTCGGAATGTAGCTCACGCCGAGGCCGATGCGCCGGCGCGAACTGTTATTCGGGTCGGAATAGTGCACCAGCCGCGTGTGGTGCAGCGACATCTCGCCCGGCTGCAGCGGGATGGTCTTCACCACGCTGGAATCCACCGGCTCGACGATATGCTGTCCCTTTGAAAGAAGGCTGCCGTCGCCGGGCGCCTCGGCATGGCGCAGCTGGCCGAGCGTTTGGCTGCCCGGCAGGTAGTTGACGCTGCCGTTCTCTGCGACGCTGTCGGTCAGCGCGATCCAGGCGGTGACCTGCACGGCCGGGTCGAGCGGGAAGTAGGTCGAGTCCTGGTGCCAGCCGACGAACGACGGATCGTTCGCGTTCTTGATCCAGACGGTGAGGTTGTAGAGCAGGATGTCGGGGCCGATCACGTCCTCGACCGCGTCGAGCACGTTGCTGTCGTGGATCACTTCGTCTACCCACTTGAGCGACAGGTGGGCCTTGGTGCGCAACACCTTCTTGAACTCGGCCCCCATGGACCGCTCGCCCGCTTCGAGGCAGGACAGGTAGTGGGCTGCCTGCGCTGCGCTGAACACTCGGACCGGATGGGTGCAGCCCTCGGCCGCGTACTCCTTCGCCTGTGCTTCGGTCAGCCGCTTCATCAGGAGCCCCCTTCGATCACGACACTCGCCTTCTTCACGACCGCCGACCACTTGCGTGTCTCTTCACGGGCGAACGCGGCGAGCTGGGCGGGCGCGCCGCCGATCGGCTCCACGCCCAGTTCGGTGAACCGTGCACGCAGATCGCGGTCGTTCGCAAGGATCGCGCCGGTGGTGCTGTTGAGCAGCGTGACGATCGCAGCGGGTGTACCGGCCGGCGCCAGCAGCCCGAACCAGGACAGCGACTCGTAGCCGGGCAGGCCCGCCTCCGCGAACGTGGGCACGTCGGGCAGCAGCGGCGAGCGCCGGCTGTCTGCCACCGCCAGTGCCCGCAGCTTGCCGGCACGGATCGGGCCGATCGCCGGTGGCAGGTCGTTGATCATCAACTGCACCTCGCCGGCCATCAGCGCGACGCCGGCCGGGCCGCCACCCTTGAACGGGATGTGCACGATGTCGGGCAGCTGCGCCACCATCTTGAACAGCTCGGCCGACAGGTGCACGGAGGTGCCGTTGCCCGATGAGGCGATCGACAGCTTCCCCGGCCGCGCCTTCGCGTAGGCGATCAGCTCCTTCAGCGAGGTCACCGGCAGGCCTGGCGTGGACATCAGCACGAACGGGCCCTTCGCCAGCAGCACGATCGGCGCAAGGTCGCGCGCGACGTCGTAGGCGAGCTTCGGGTACAGGCTCTCGTTGATCGCCAGCGTGCTGGTGGTGCCGAGCACCAGCGTGTAGCCGTCGCTGTTCGACTTCGCCGCGATCGCGGTGCCGATCGTGCCGCCGGCGCCGGCACGGTTGTCGATCAGGAACGGCTGGCCGAGCTTCTCGCCGAGCTTCTGACCCAGCACGCGCGCCAGCACGTCGGTCGAACCGCCCGGGGCGAACGGGACGATCAGCCGGACTGGCCGGTCGGGGTAGCCGGCCGCGGCGACGGCCACGCCGCTGCCGGTCCCGAGTGCGACGGAAAACGTTGCCGCCAGCAGTGTCGCCGGGATCTTCATGGGCATGCGCGAACCTGTGTGATGCATCACTCGGCCTTGATGCCTGCGCTGCGGATCAGCTTGCCCCAGCGTTGCGAGTCGGCGGCGATGTAGGTGGAAAACGCTTCGGGACTGCTGGAGACTGGCATCACGCCGAACTCGACCATCCGCCTGCGCACTTCTTCTGCCTGCAGCGCGCCCACGGCTTCGGCGTTTACGCGGCTCACGATGTCGGTCGACGTCCCGGCCGGTGCGAACAGTCCGTACCAGCTGACCGACTCGTAGCCGGGCAGCCCGGCCTCGGCGATGGTCGGCACCTGTGGCAGCAGTTCGAAGCGCTTCGACGAAGTGAGGCCGAGCGCGCGCAGCCGGTTGCTGCGGATCGGGCCGATCGCGGTCGCCACGGTCGAGAAGCCGGAATCGACATGGCCGGCGAGCAGGTCGGTCATCGCCGGCGCGCCGCCCTTGTAGGGGATGTGCGTCATCCGGATGCCGGCCATGCTCATGAACAGCTCGGTGGCGATGTGGTCGGATGCGCCGGTGCCGCCGGAGGCGAACGTGAGCTTGCCCGGGCTGGACTTCGCCAGCGCGATGTACTCCTTCACCGACCTGACGGGCAGGGCCGGGTGCACGCACAGCACGTTCAGCGCATGGCCGACCGGGGTGATCGGCGCGAGGTCCTTCAGCGGGTCGAACGACATGCGCGCATACATGTGGGGGTTGATCGCCACCTGCCCGGACGTGGCCATCACCAGCGTGTAGCCGTCGGGCGCCGCCTTCGTCACCAGTTCGACCCCGAGGTTGCCACCGGCACCGCCGCGGTTGTCGATCAGGACCTGCTGGCCGAGCCTGGGCGACATCGCCTGTGCCACGGTGCGCGCGCTCAGGTCGACGGCGCCGCCAGGCGCGAACGGTACGACCAGTCGGATCGGGCGCGAGGGCCAGGCCTGCGCATGGGCCAGGGGGGTGCCGGCCGGCAGGGCAACGATCACCGATGCGGCGAGGAGCATCTTGCGTGCGGTATCGATCATCGGAAAATTATGCGGTGCAGGGTGCTGCAGGGCAAGTCAGGCCTGCCGCCGGCTGCCTGTCGCCGGCGTCCGGCGCTATGATCCGACCGCGCCAGGCCACCGGCATCAGTGACGTGCACCACCGACGCGCGAGCGGTGGCCGCCGGACCGGCCAGCCCAGGAGAGACGGCATGACCGAACAGGAACGACCCTGGTGGCAGGGACCCAACCGGGTGCTGCTGATCAACCTGCGCGAAGGCGACGAGCCGCGCATCGACGCGGAGGCGCTGGTGGCCGACGCGAAGCAGTTCTCCGCCACTGCATTCTGCATCAGCGGTGGCGGCATCGTCGCGTTCTACCAGACGAAGATCGACGGCCACCGGATCAGCAGCGGGCTTGGCTCGCGCGACCTGCTCGACGAGATCGTGCCGGTCGCGCATCGCGAAGGCCTGCGCGTGCTGGCGCGGATCGATCCGAGCTGCGCGCCGAAGGCGCTGGCCGACATCCATCCCGAGTGGTTCACCCGTGACCGCGACGGCAACCTGTGCGAGGTCAGCGACCATTACGTGACCTGTCCGAGCGGTGCCTACTACCGCAGCCGCATGGCCGAGGTCGTCACCGAGATCCTGACCCGCTATCCGGTCGACGGCATCTGGAACAACGCGGGCAAGTTCGGGGCGTGGGATACGACAGTCTGCTACTGCGACTCCTGCCAGGCTTCGTTCCGCGCGCATACCGGCGAGGCGATCCCGCTCGAGGAAGACTGGGAGAACCCCGTCTGGCGCACGTTCAACGAATGGCGCTACCGGCAGATCGCCGACTGGGTGAGGCTGATGCATGGCGCGATCCATGCGGCCAATCCGAAGGCGATCTTCATCTCGGCGGTGCAGCTGATGGAGTCGCTCGAGACCATCCAGATCGGTGGCTGGGACATCGACTACTGGCTCGACGGCCAGGACGTGCTGACCTTCGAATGCCAGCGGCGCAATACCGCGCCCTGGTGGCCGGGTATCCAGGCGAAGTACCTCGCCTCGCTGGGGCCCGACCGGCCGCGCTGGATGACGGTGAGCTACTTCTACCCGTGGTGGCGGCTGTCGGCGACTCCCGAGGCGGAGAACCGGGCGTGGATCGCGCAGCAGTTCGCCAACGGGGTGTCGAGCTGGCTGCACATCAACGGCGGCTATTCGCCGCTGTTCGACCGCCGCTCGCTGGCGCCGATGCGCGAGGTGTTCGCCCGGCTGGCGCGCTGGGAAGGCTACTTCGACGGTGCACGCTCGGCCGCGCAGGTGGCGGTGGTGTTCTCCCGCTACACGCAGGACAACTACGGCCGCGACAAGCCGGGTGCGCGCTATTTCGATCCGGTGCGCGGCACCTACTGCGCGCTGCAGGAAGCGCACATTCCGTTCGACATGCTGTCGGACAAGTTCCTGGATGCCGCGACGCTCGGCCGCTACCGCGCGCTCGTGCTGCCGAACGCGGCCTGCCTGAGCGATGCGGCGATCGACCTGCTTGTCGAGTGGGTGAAGGGCGGCGGCTCGCTGGTCTGCAGCTTCGAGAGCGGCCGCTACGATGCCCGTGGCGAGCCCACGCACCGGCCCGCGCTCGATGCGTTGCTCGGTGCGCGTCGCACCGGGGTGCGGCGCGACCTGAAGTCTTCGTACGCGAAGCTGGAGCGCCGGGATGACCCGCTGCTCGACGGCATCGGCGACACCGACCTGCTGCCCAACGACGGCGCGCTGGTGGAACTGGAAGCAGACCCGGCCGCCGGGCGCGAGGTGCCGCTGACGCTGATCCCGCCGGTGATCGCGCACTCGGGCGCGACGATCAGCATCCCCGAGTACAGCGCGATCGGCAGCGGCACCGACATCCCGGTCGCGCTGCGCGGCGCCTTCGGTGCCGGGCGGGTCGTGTACTTCGCCAACCAGATCGACGCATTGTTCTACCACTACGGCTTTCCGGACCTGGGCCGCGTGCTGGCCAATGCCGTGTCCTGGGCGATCGGCGACCCGCGCGAGGTACGCATCGACGCCCCCGACCATGTCGACGCAACGCACATGCGGCAAGCGACAGTTGAGGGACGCCGCGACCTGGTGCACCTGGTGAACTTCCCGGTGGGCAAGCACCTGAACACCGGCTGGCGGCATCCGGGCACCGCTATTCATCCGGTGTCGGGTATCGTGGTGTCGCTGCGCTGCGACGGTGGCGAGCCGCCGCGCGCGGTACGCCTGGCAT
>CANGXU010000218.1 GCA_947457885.1 Betaproteobacteria bacterium | reverse complement strand
TGCAGCGGATCCCCGTAGGGCACCCACTCCGGATGGTCGAGGTCGAACAGCACGAAGTCGGCCTTCTTGCCCGCCTCGATCGAACCGATCTCGTCCTGCCAGCCGAGCAGCGCAGCGCCCTCCACCGTGGCCAGCCGCAACGCCTTGCGGGCGCCTAGCGGGAGATCGTCTTCCAGGCCGCGTCGGCCGCAAGCAGCACGGTGCTGTCGCCGCGGTACGGTCCGACGAACTGGACTCCGAGCGGCAGCGCCTTCTGCCCGATGCCGGCGGGGATCGTCACGCACGGCAGGCCGAGCGTCGTCCAGTTCTTGTTGAACAGCGAGTTGCCGGTGCTGGTCAAGCCGAACGGCGCCTCGCCCGGCGCGCTCGGGGTGAGCAGCACATCGACCGAGCGGAACGCGTCGATGAACATCGCGCCCACTTCGAGCACCACGTCGATCGCCCGCTCATAGAGGTCGCGCGAGGTACCGCGGCCGCGCTCGATGCGCGAGCGCAGGTCTTCGCTGAGCAGTTCGCGCTGGTTGTCGTACTCGTAGCCGAGCGAGAACGCTTCCTCGAACTGCATGATGGTCGCGTTGGCATCGTAGATCGCCACTGCCTGCGGCGGCAGATCCGCGTCCACGACGGTCCAGCCAGCCGCGCGCAACTTGTCTGCGACGTTCGCCAGCAGGTTGCGCGTGGGTTCGTCGGTCTTGTCCCAGTGCGGCGTACGGTACAGGCCCACGCGGGGCCTGGCCTTGTTGCGCGCGAAGTCGGGCAGCGGCCGGCCGGAGGTGGCGCAGGCGAGCAGGGCCGCATCCTCGACCGTGCGCGCATGAGTACCGATGGTATCGAGCGACTCGGCGACGATCTTGAGCCCGGCGCGATTGATCGTATTGAACGTCGGCTTGTAGCCGACGATGCCGCAGAACGCAGCCGGCCGGATGGTCGAACCACCCGTCTGGGTGCCGAATGCAAACGGGACCATATGGTCGGCGACAGCGGCGGCAGAACCGCTCGAAGAGCCACCCGGCGTATGGCTGAGATTGTGCGGATTGCGGGTGCGAGCCGGATGGTTGTTGGCAAATTCGGTGGTCTCGGTCTTGCCGAGGATCACCGCGCCAGCCCGCCGGGCGGCCGCGATGCACGCTGCATCGGCGCGCGGGCGATGGCCAGCGTAGATCGCCGAGTTGCAGGCCGTCGGCATGTCGGCTGTGTCGATCACGTCCTTCACGCCGACCGGCACGCCGTGCAGGACGCCGCGACGCGGGCCACGGTCGCAGGCGCGCGCCTGCTCGATGGCCAGTTCCGGGTCGAGGAATGCCCATGCCTGCACGGTCGGCTCGCGTTCGGCGATGCGTGCCAGGCATGCGCGGACCAGCGTTTCGCTGGTCAGGCGTCCCGCGGCGATCTCGCGCGCGGCCTGGGTTGCGGAGAACTGGTTGGCAACGCTGGCCATCGGGTTTTTCCTCTTCTTCGGCGGGCTCGGGAAGGATGCATCCGGACGACACGACTGTATCACGCGACCGCCTTTCGCCTGCTCTATGATCCGTCACGAACGTGTCCGCGCCCCGGACACCCCTGCCGTCGAAAGCCTCATGCCGACCCTGCCCCGCCTGTCTCGTCCGCGAAGCGCCACGCCTGCCCTGCATCCTGTCCGCCGCTGGCTGGGCACGCTGCTGGCCGCCGTCTCCCTGCTGGCAGCGCCGCTGCCCGGCACGGTCGCCGGCACGACCATCGGATCCACCCTGGCTGCGGCCGCAGCCGCAGCCGCGTCGATGGCCGCCACGCCGGCGGCCGCGCAACCCAGGTTGCCGCCTGGCGTGACACGCGGCCCCAGCGTCGAGGGCATCACCGAATACCGGTTGGCCAACGGACTGCAGGTGCTGCTGTTTCCGGACGCGTCGAGCGCCAACTTCATGGCAAACATCACCTACATGGTCGGCTCGCGGCACGAGAACTACGGCGAACGCGGAATGGCCCACCTGCTTGAACACCTGCTGTTCCGGCGCACGACGAACATCCCGAACATCTCGAAGGCGCTCGCCGAGCGCGGCGCCTGGTCCAATGGCACGACCTGGCTCGACCGCACCAACTACTTCGGCACCTTCTCGGCGAGCGAGGAGAACCTGCGCTGGGTGATCGCGATGGAAGCCGACCGGATGGTCAACACGCAGATCACGCGCGCGGAACTCGACCCCGAGATGTCGGTGGTGCGCAACGAGTTCGAGCAGGGCGAAAACAACCCGGTAAGGGTGCTGATGCAGCGCGTCACCTCGTCGGCCTATCTGTGGCACAACTACGGCAACAGCACGATCGGCGCGCGTTCGGACATCGAGAACGTACCGATCGAACGCTTGGAGGCGTTCTACCGGACCTACTACCAGCCGGACAACGCTTCGCTGCTGCTTGCCGGGCGCTTCGACGAGTCGCTCGCGCTGCAACTGATCGCGAAGCACTTCGGTGCGATCCCGGCGCCAAAGCGGGTGCTGCCGCGCACCTACACCGTCGAACCGGTGCAGGACGGCGAGCGGCAGGTGGTGCTGCGCCGTACCGGCGACGTGCAGGCGGTGATCGCCGCCTACCACATCCCGGCGGGCCCGCACCCGGATGCAGCGGCGATCGACCTGCTGACCGAGGTCCTGCGCACGCCACCGGCGGGCCGCCTGTTCCGTGCGCTGGTCGACAGCAAGCGTGCGGTTTCCGTGTTCGGCTTCGACCAGGCGATGCGCGAGCCCGGCATCGCGATGTACGGCGCGCAACTCACGCTCGACCAGCCGATCGAAGCGGCGCGCGACACGCTCACCGCGACGCTCGAGGGGCTGGCGAAAGAGCCGGTCACCGAGGCCGAGGTGGAGCGCGCGCGCACCGCGTTGCTGCGCCAGTACGACGAGATCATGGCCAATCCGCCCGCGCTGGGCCGGGCGATGAGCGATTCGATCGCCACCGGCGACTGGCGCCTGTTTTTCCTGCATCGCGACCGCCTGCGCAAGGCGACCGCTGCCGACGTGAACCGGGTGGCCGCCGCCTACTTCAAGCCGTCGAACCGCACGCTGGGGATGTTCATCCCTGACCCGAAACCCGACCGCGCCGAGATCCCGCCGACGCCCGACGTCGTGCAGCTGCTGCGCGACTACAAGGGCGATACCGCGCTCGCCGCGGGCGAGACCTTCGACCCGGCCCCGGCCAACATCGAGAAGCGCACCCTGCGGCGCAAGCTGCCGGTCGGCCTGGACACGGTGATGCTGCCGCGGCGCACGCGCGGTGAGACGGTCAATTTCCAGCTCACGCTCCGCTTCGGCGACGAGAAGGCGGTGTTCGGTCGCGGCACGCAGGCGAGCTTCGCCGCGGCGATGCTGATGCGCGGGACCGCGCTGCGCGACCGCCAGCAGATCCAGGATGCGTTCAACACGCTGCGCGCGCAGGTGTCGGTCAGCGGTGGCCCGACCTCGGTCACCGTGAGCGGACAGACGGTTAAATCGCAGCTGCCGGCCGTGCTGGAACTGGTCGCCGAGGTGCTGCGGCGGCCGTCCTTCCCGGAACGGGACCTGGAAGAGATGCGAGCGGAATCGATCGCCTCGATCGATCGCCAGCGCCAGGATCCGGCGTCGATCGGAGCGCTGGCATTCAACCGGCACTTCAACATCCACCCGCCGGGCGACATCCGCCACGTGCAGACGCTCGACGAGCAGATGGCGCAGGTTCGCGCGGTCACGCTGGACGGCGTGCGTGCCTTCCATCGCGAGTTCTACGGCGCCAGCAAGGGTGAGTTCGCCGCCGTCGGCGACTTCGACGAGGCTGCGGTCGCCGGGCTGCTCGGCAGGCTGTTCAACGACTGGACCAGTCCCCGGCCGTGGCAGCGCGTGCCGAACGTGCATGCCGATATTGCGCCGGCCCGCATCGTGATCGAGACGCCCGACCGTGCGAACGCGTCCTTCCGCATGGGGATGAACCTCGCGCTGCGCGTGGACGACCCGGATTACCCGGCACTGCTGCTGGGCGAGCAGATGCTCGGCGGCGGCTTCCTGAGTTCACGGCTCGCCACTCGAGTGCGGCGCGAGGAAGGCCTGTCGTACTCCATCTGGGCACAGATCTCCGCCGGCAGCCTCGACGAAAGCGGCGCATTCCTCGCCGGTGCGATCTTCGCCCCGGAGAACGCGGCTCGCCTCGAAGCGGCCGTGCGCGAGGAACTGCTGCGGGCGCTCGCCGACGGCTTCACCGAGCAGGAGGTCGCCAGCGCGAAGAGCGGCTACCTGCAGTCGGTACGGGTCGCGCGCTCGTCCGATGCCCGGCTGGCAGCGGCACTCGCATCGAACCAGTTCCTCGGACGTACCTATGCGTTCCAGGAAGCGCTCGATGCAAAGGTCGCGGCCACCACGCCACAGCAGGTACTGGAAGCACTGCGCAGGCGGCTCGACCTGTCCAGGCTCACCACGGTGATGGCCGGCGATTTCGCGGGCGCGGCGAAACGGCCCGGCAGCCTGCGGACCCAGCCCGGTGGATCCACGGCGGCCGCCGGGCCGGCGCCCGCATCGAAGCCCGCCGCAGCGCCTTGATCGCAGACCTGTTCGATCGCCCGGCCGTTCTCCTGGACCTGGAGACGACCGGGGCATCGCCCGCGCGCGACCGGATCACCGAGATCGGGCTGGTCGAGATAGGTCCCGGCCTGCCCGACCCGGCGCGCGGCGAAGACCCGGTCACCTGGAGCACGCTGGTGCAGCCAGGCATACCGATCCCACCGTTCATCAGCGGCCTCACTGGCATCGACGACGACATGGTAGCCACGGCACCACGTTTCGCCGATCTCGCGGCCGACCTCGCACGCCGGCTGGAGGGCAAGGTACTGGTGGCGCACAACGTGCGTTTCGACTACGGTTTCCTTCGCGCGGAGTTCGAACGCGCCGGCCTTGCGTTCGCGCTGCCAGCACTGTGCAGTGCGAAGCTGTCGCGCAAGCTCTATCCGCAGTACCCGCGGCACAACCTCGATTCTCTGATCGTGCGCCACGGCCTGCACTGCAGCGAGCGGCACCGCGCGCTGGGCGATGCCCGCGTGATCGGCGACTTCCTGGTGGCGGCCGTCGCGGACCTCGGCGCCGGCCGTGTACGCGAAGTGGCCAGCGTACTGACCGCACCGGCCGGCACGCCGCGCGAAACCGCCGCGCTCGCCGACGAGTTGGCCGACGCGCCCGGCTGCTTCGTGCTGCGCGCCGCCGACGGCAGCGTGCTGTATGTCGGCGCCGGCGCAAGCATGCGCGGCGAGGCACTCCGGCTGCTGCAGAAATCCAGCCCGCTCGGCCGCGCGTTGCTGTCGGAGGCCGCGACCGTCGACCCCGAGCCGCATCCCGGCGTGCTCGGTGCAGCCCTCGCCCAGCGGCGGCTGATCGAACGGTTCGCGCCGAAACACCAGCAGCGGGTTGCATCGGAGCCGCTGCGCGAGTCCTGGAGCCTTGCCTGGAGCGGCGCCCCGGCATGCAGCTTCGCGCTGCGGGAAGCCGGGCCATCCACAGGCGTACGCGAAGACCGTTTCGGCGACTTTCCCGACGAACAGACGGCACGCAAGGCGCTGGCTGCGTTCGCACGCGAACACCGCCTCTGCCTGCCGCGCCTGGGGCTGGCTCGCACAGACGCGCAGGCGCGCGATGGCGCCGGGCGCCCGGCAGCG
>CANGXU010000217.1 GCA_947457885.1 Betaproteobacteria bacterium | reverse complement strand
GGCGAGGCCGGGCGGCACCGTCGGGGCCGCGAGCAGCAGGTCGGCGAGCCGGTCGAGGCAGCGCCAGCCGTCCATCGAAAGCCCGCTGCACGGCAGTTTCAGGTGCGCCCCGACGGCTTGCGCGGCCTTCTGGAATGCCGCGATCGCGGCATCGAGCGTGCGCACTTCGGCGAGCAGGTCGTCCTGCCAGCTCGAGCTCCACTCGGTGTGGCCGATCGCGGCGAGCGGATGGCCCTCGATGCGGCCGACCGGGTCGGCGAGCGAAGCCATCCGCCGCGACAGTTCGCGCAGCGTGTCGAGCGCCTCCCGGTCGTGCACCTGCGGGTCGGGCCAGGGCATCGGCGAGGCGGGCGCGGCGTCGTCGCGCCCTTGCGCTGCGATGCAGGTGCCGATCGCGTCGAACACGGTGAGCCCGTTCGGATACACCCGGTGCAGCGCATCGACCAGCCCGTTGAGCGACTGCCGCAGCGCGCCGAGGCGATCGGCCTCGCGCTGCCATTCACCGGATGGCTTCTGCGCGGCGATGTCCAGCGTCGCCCCGAGCGCGCGCACGATCTCCGCCTTCTTCGCCTTCGCCGAATGCAACTCGAGGCAGAACGGGCCGAGGCCGATCTGCTCCAGCCGCCGGTGCACCACCTCGAGCGCGGCGAGCTTCTCGGAGACGAACAGGACCGTGCGGCCCTTCGCCAGCAGGTGCGCGATCAGGTTGGTGATCGTCTGGCTCTTGCCGGTGCCGGGCGGGCCCTCGAGCACCAGGTCGCGGCCGGCATCGATCGTGCAGATGGCCTTCAACTGCGACGAGTCGGCGATCAGCGGCGCCAGGATGTCGTGCGGCGCATAGGTATCGTCGAGGCGGTCCAGGCCGGGTAGCGGCTCGTCGCGCACGAACGCTTCACCCGGGCGGTCGATCAGGTGCTGCACCACGCGGTTGGCCTTCAGCTGCGCGGTGCGGTCCTGCAGGTCCTTCCACATCAGGTACTTGGTGAACGAGAACAGGCCGAGATGCGCTTCGTCGAGCACCTCCCATTGCTTGAGGTCGGTCACCGCGAGACGGAACGCCTGCAGCAGGCGGGCGACGTCGATGCCCTTGTCGTCGGTGGGGAGGGCTTCCGCGCTGGCGCCGGCACTGGCGGCGCTGCCGAGGCTGCCCAGGTCGCCGATACGGATCTCCTCGCGCAGCCGCATCATCTGCAGCAACGTCGGGTTGACGATCGCATCGTCGTCATGGCGCACCAGCCGGAAGCCGGAGCGCACCGACTGGCGCAGCAGCGTCACCGGCACGAGCAGGATCGGCGCCAGGTGCGAGGCCTCGGCACGTTCGGTATCGGTCCAGCGCAGCAGGCCGAGCGCGAGGAACAGCGTGTTCGCACCGCCTTCCTCCAGCCCTTCGCGTGCCTTGCGGAAGAGGTTGGTCAGCGTCGCGCTCAGGTCCTCGGGCGAGAGCCTGACCAGCAGTTCGCGCCCGGCGAGCGCGTTGCGTGCCATCTCGTCCCAGGGCGTCTGGCCGGTGCGGTTGCGATGGACTTCGGACGAGCGCGGATCCTTCCCGTCCATGATCTCCGGCTCGGCGCGCAGGCGGAACTCGCTGCCATCGGACAGCGCGTCTTCCAGCGCGGCGAGATCGGGCGCGGCGATGCGCAGCGTCGACTTCGACGGCTTGAAGTTGAGCAGCCGGTTGCGCAGGGTCAGGTCGAGCAGCTTCGACTTCCACTTCGACAGCCGGCCCTCGGGCGTGTCGTCGGGGCCGGCGTCGACGATCCTGAGCAGCGCCGGGTCGAGCGGCGGCAGGTCGGGCATGGGCTCGATGGGAGCGCCCGCTGTCGCCGGGGTGCCGCCCGCCGCGCCTTTGTCTGTGTCTGCGCCGGGGCTGTCCATCGCCATCGACCGCGACGGCAGCGGCCGGATATGCACCGCGCGCGCACGCCGGATGTCGATCGCATAGAGGAACTGTCCGCCATCGGCAAGGTAGCCCTGCCCCTGCTCGAGCGCGATGCGCAGCGACGGCCGCTGCGTCGGATGCTGCGCGACGCCGGTGGTCTCGAACACCAGCAACTCGCCGCTCGCCACCCGCTTGCGTACCGACTGCACATCGTCGACCAGCGGATCCGGGAACGAAGCGTCGTGCAGCCAGGCGCCGATCCACGCATGGCCCTCCTTCAGCAACACCACGGCCCCGAGGCCCGCCTGCTCCAGGCAGGAGGCGAACAGCATCGCGAGATCCAGGCAGCTGCCCACCCGGTGCTCGAGGATGCGGCCCGGCGTACGCACCTTCTGCCCGTCGGTGCCGAACGAGGCCGGCGGCTCGACATACTGCAGCCCCTCGTTGCATACGGCGGTGTAGAGCGCCGACACCTGCTGCCATACCGCCTCGCGGCGCTTCGACTGGTAGCCGTCCATCGACAGCCCCGGCTGCGCCGCCTTCAGCAACTGCGACGCCTTGCCCACCAGCGAATCGACCGCCGGGTCGTTCGGCATGGAGAAGGCCGCCAGCAGTTCCGGCAGTGACCGCGTGCCGGCCCACTGGTCGTAGGCGAGCACTTCCACTGGGTGGGTGGCGCGGGCGAGTTCACGGTCTCCGGCGCGCACCGAAACCGTGATGCTGGCCTGCACCGCCTCGGCCAGGTTGGCCAGGAACGCGTGGTCCGGCTGCAGGTCGAGTGGCGCGACGTGCCGGCGTTCGCCCGGCTGCAGGCGGTCAAAGCGCAGCGTGACCCCGCGCGCGAACGGCGGGTTGCAGGCGACCTCGACCTGCAGGTCTTCCAGCGGCGCATCGCCGGCATGGGTCAGTACGAGTGACCGCACCACTGGCACCCCGCACTGGATCGACGCATAGCCGAGGATGGCATCGGCGTCGAGGGTGATGTCTAGGATGGGCGTGGCGGCGGCGGTGGGTGCAGGGGCGTTCAGGGTTGGTCCGTTTCGGTGGCGCAGGGGTGTGGTGGGCCTTCGGGCCTTCGGGACGGCGGGACGGCGGGACGGCAGATCGGCAGTGAGCGTGCAATGTAGCCGTTTCGACGGGGTTGGCTCAATGCCGGAGGAGCCGTCGTCGGGCATGCGGTACATTTGCGAGCGGGGCCTCCTGCGCCCCTGCGGTCGATTCGCTGCCGGCAACGTTCCGGCTAAACGGAGGAGGTCATCATGTCAGTCGGCCAACATGTCCGAAGGGTTTCCGGGTTCCTGGGCCTCGCGCTGTCCGGCCTCGCGTTCCAGGCTGCGGCCCAGCAGGATTTCCCGGTGAAGCCGATCCGGCTCATCGTGCCCTCCGGCGCGGGCGGGGGCACCGACGGCACCACGCGTCTGGTGGCGCCGAAACTCGATGAGTTCTTCGGCCAGCGCGTGCTGGTCGAGAACCGGCCGGGGGCCGGCTCCATCGTCGGCACCGAGTTCGTGGCGCGGTCTGCGCCCGACGGCTACACGCTGCTCACCGCCATCAGCAGCATGACCATCCAGCCGGCGATCGCGAAGAACCTTCCGTTCGACCCGGTGCGCGACTTCGCACCGGTGAGCCAGTACGTGTCGCTGCCGAACATCCTGCTCGGCAACCTTTCCCTGCCGCCGCGCAACGTCAAGGAACTGATCGCGTTCGCGAAGGCTCGTCCCGGCACGCTGGAGTTCGCGTCGGCGGGCACTGGCTCCAGCCTGCACATGAGCATGGAACTCTTCCTCAGCATGGCCGGGCTGAAGATGGTGCACGTGCCGTACAAGAGCGCGACCACCGGTATCGGCGACGTCGTCGCCGGCCACCTGCCGCTGATGGTGAACAACATGATCGTCGGCACGCAGTACGTGAAGTCCGGACGCCTGCGCGCCTACGGCGTGACCAGCGCCACGCGGTCGAAGAGTGCCCCCGAGATCCCGACCATCGCCGAGCAGGGCGTACCGGGCTACGAGGCGGTGCAGTGGTACGGCATGATCGCCCCCGCCGGCACGCCGAAGGAGGTGATCGCGCGCCTGCACAAGGGCGTGGTGTTCGCGCTGCAGGATCCAGGCACGCGCGAGCGGCTGGTCTCCAGCGGCGCCGAACCGGTGGGCAGCACGCCGGAGGAGTTCTCGGCGCTGATGCGCGCCGAGGTCGTGAAGTGGGCGAAGGTGGTGAAGGCTGCGGGGATCGCACGCGAGTAGTCGGCGCGCCTGCACCGGCAGCGGCTGAACCGGCTCCGGTTGCACTGGCAGTTGACGCAAGGCACGGCAGACTTCATGCTGAAGCCATTGTCTGTCAGGATCGATCGATCGCGCGAGCGGGGATACACCTGCCGCGTCGACGGAGGAGGGCGGCTTGTTCGCTCGCTGGACCCGTATCAACGCCGGCTGCGTCCTGCGCCGCTGGGCGCGTGCGTCATCCATGGTGGCCGGCCTGGCAGGGGGCGGCATGTTCATGGCCGCAGGTACAGTCTTGCCCCAGGGGAGTACCCCCGACCGTCCGGTACGGTTGATCGTGCCGTTCGCACCGGGCGGGATCAACGATACCGTTGCGCGGCCACTGGCCGAACGCATGCGGTCGACCCTCGGCAATCTCGTGGTCGAGAACCGGGCCGGTGCCGGCGGCACGATCGGCGCGGCGGTCGTGGCGCGCGCCGAACCGGACGGCAGTACCCTGCTGCTGGGCAGTGCGGCCACCCACATCGTCGGGCCGCTGGTGACGACTGCGCCCGGCTACGACCCGGTCAAGGACCTTGCCCCGATTGGCATCATCGCAGTCAGCGGCCTGGCGATTGCCGTACACCCCTCCTTGCCGGTGAGGACACTGCAGGCGTTCATTGCGTTCGCCCGTGATCGACCGAGCCAGCTTTCCTATGCATCGGCCGGCGCCGGCTCGGCGACGCACCTGGGCGGCGAGTTGTTCAAGTCGCTCGCCAGGCTGCCATCGCTGTCGCACGTGCCCTATCGCGGCGGCGGTCCGGCGACCGCCGACCTGCTGGGTGGCCATGTTCCGGTCGGCGTGCTCAACATCAGCGGTCAGATGATCGAATACCACCGGGCGGGTCGGCTGCGCATCCTCGCGGTGACGACCACGAAGCGAGCCGGCAGCGCCTCCGAGATTCCGACGGCGATCGAGTCCGGGTTGCGGGACATGGTCGCCCTGAATTTCGCCGGGCTGTTCGTGCCGGCGGCAACACCGGCCGCAACCGTCGAGCGCGTCTCGACTGCGCTGCGGGCCGCCATCGCCGACAAGGCCCTGGTGAAGCTGTTGTCGAACGCGGGCCTCGAAATGTCCGCAGACGATACACCGGAGCGCGCCCAGCGCTTCATCGAATCCGAGATCGGCCGCTGGTCGCCAGTGATCCGGTCGATCGGACTGAAACCGGGCTGACCTGCAGGTCGAGCCCTTCGTTGCTGCATGTGCCCTCAAGTTGATCGACAGGAGATTTCCATCATGACCGCGCCGCTGAAGCAAACCCGCATCGAACTCAACAACGCCGTGTTCTCGCTGCCCGACATCGTGGCCAAGGCGGAAGGCTATTTCCTCGACGAAGGCGTCGACGTCGAACTGGTCCTGCCCGAAAAGCGCAAGTCCATGATCGCGGCCGCGGATGCGCCGATCAAGCAGCACTCGGCCATCCAGTCGTTCCTCTGGCACGAGGGCATCGAGCGGGGCGAGTTCTCGGTCTACCACGCCTGCGAATGGGGACAGATGCGCCGCACCCAGGACACCTGCGCCGGCGTGAAGGTGATCACCAAGCGCGCGGCCGTGTC
>CANGXU010000216.1 GCA_947457885.1 Betaproteobacteria bacterium | reverse complement strand
GCTGGTGGCACGACCGGACCCTCCGCAGGAGAAGCCAGCCCGCCGCGCGGGAGTATCCGGTTCCCGCGCAGCGGCCGGCTGGACTACGCGGTGTCCATCGGCGATCCGCCGACGCAGATCGGGCGCGCCATCTATACGTGGGAGGCCAGCGACGAGACATATCGGCTCAGTCTGAGCGCCGAGACCACCGGGCTGGTCGGGCTTGTGCGCCGGGTGCGCGTCGTCCAGACCAGCGAGGGCAGGATCACGCCCGAAGGCCTGCAGCCGGATGCGTTCGCCATGGACCGCGGCCCGAAGGCGCGCAACGAATTCGCGCGATTCGACTGGCCGGCGAAGCAGGTGACCTTCGGCTATCCGGATGCGTTGCAGACCGCCGCCCTGTACGCTGGCGCGCAGGACACGCTGTCGCTGATCCTGCAATTCGCATTCGTGCCGATCGAGCAGGGCCGCCGCGACGTGCTGCTGACCACCGGCCGCAAGGTCTATGTCCAGGCCTACGAGCGGGTCGCCGAGGAAGTCATCGAGACACCAGCCGGCGGCTGGCGCACATGGCATCTTCGGCGCGTGCGCGCACAACCGGGCGACGAAGGCTACGATATGTGGTTGTCGACCGATCGTCCGTACCTGCCGGTGCGCATCCGATGGACCGACCGCAACGGACGCACGACGAACGCGACCCTCGACACGGTACGCCTCGCGCAGGACTGATCCCGCGCCGCAACCCTTCTTCCGGGGCAACTGCTCCGCCCTTTCCCCTGCCCGCGACCGGCCACCGCCGCCCCTGCCACGATGGATGCACTGCCCTCCCCCAACCCGCTGCGGATCGATGCCGCCACCCAGGCTGTGGGCCTGGCATCTGCGTTCACGATGCCGGCCGACCAGATACTGCACCAGTTCTTCCGCGCCCGGCGCGAACTGGGTCCACTCGACCGAGCCTTCGCCGCCGAGGTGATGTACGCAGTGCTGCGCCGCTGGCGTACGCTGAATGCGCGGGCAAGCATGCCCGGCCCTGCGCTGGCGGGCAGTACCGCGCCCCCGATGGACGCGTCGACCTTCGCGAAGGTTGACGGCGACGCGCTGGTGCCGCAGCCTGCGGTCGCGGACGGCGCCGACGCGCGTGCGCCGACACCGCGCCGGCTGGTGCTGGTCGCGCTGACATCGATATTCGGCCTGTCGGCGCGCGCGCTGGAACCGGCGATCGGCCGCAACGACAGCGAATGGCTGGCCGCCACTCATGCGCTGGATGCGTCAACGCTGTCACCGGCTACCGTCCTCGATGTTCCCGACTGGCTGTACCAGCGCCTGTGCGGCCGATTCGGCATATCCGAGACGGGCGCCCTGCTCGGCGCGCTGAACCAGCCAGCGCCGCTGGACCTGCGCATCAATCCCGCGAAGGTCGATCGCACCGGGGCGATCGCCCAGCTGAAGGCACGCCGCATCGACGCGCGGGAAACGCCCTACTCGCCGTTCGGACTGCGCATCGAGGGCCGCCCGACGCTGGGGCGCGACCCGCTGTACGAGCAGGGCGCGATCGAAGTGCAGGACGAAGGCAGCCAGTTGCTGGCCCAGCTGGTCGCACCGAAGCGCCGGGAGATGATCGTCGATTTCTGTGCCGGGGCAGGCGGCAAGACGCTGGCCCTCGGCGCGCTGATGCAGTCGACCGGGCGCCTGTACGCCTTCGACGTCTCGGCGAAGCGTCTCAAGGCCTTCGAGCCGCGGCTCAAGCGCAGCGGCCTGTCGAACGTGCATCCGCAGTTGCTGTCGAACGAATCGGATGCAAGGGTCAAGCGGCTGGCCGGCAAGATCGACCGGGTGCTGGTCGATGCGCCCTGCACCGGTCTGGGCACGCTGCGCCGCAACCCGGACATGAAGTGGCGCCAGCCTGAATCGGCTGTGGCAGAGATGGCGGCGAAACAGTCCGCAATCCTCGCGAGCGCGGCACGCCTGCTGAAGCCGGGCGGCCGGTTGGTCTACGCGACCTGCAGCCTGCTCGACGAGGAAAATCGCGCCGTGGTCGAAGCCTTCCTTGCCGCGAACCCGGCATTCTCGCTGCGGCCGGCGAACGAAGTACTGGCCGGGCTGGGCATCGCGCTCGATACCGGGCCGTACCTCGAAATGCTGCCGCACCGGCATGGCACCGACGGCTTCTTCGCAGCAGTTCTGGAACGGGCGAAGGCCTGAACACGGCGATGCATGCGCGCGCGGGGAAGACGGGTGTACCGGCGCTCCTGGGCTGCCTGCTGTCGGCCGCCCTGGCCTGGCCGGTCGCGGCGGCAGACGGGCATGCGGTGGGCGGCCAGTCGCGGCTGTTCGCCGCGATTGGCACGGTGCAGGTCGCCTTTACCCCGGGCGACCCGGTGGACGACATCCTGATCGGCGTAATCGGCCAGGCCAGGCAGGAGGTGCTGGTCCAGGCATTCAGCTTCACGCACAAACGCATTGCACGCGCGCTGGTCGATGCGCACCGCCGCGGCGTGCGTGTCGAGGTACTCGCGGACGACCGGCAGGATCGACTTCTCGAGGGCAGCGTGCTGCCGGACCTCGCGCGCAATGGCGTAGCCGTGTGGCTGGATCCGCAGCAGTCGAGCGCGCACAACAAGGTGATGATCGTGGATGCCGGCACCCCGGCGGCCGTGCTGGTCACCGGCAGCTACAACTTCACGTATGCCGCCCAGCGCCGGAATGCCGAGAACGTGCTGGTCATGCGCGGCAACCCGGACCTCGCCGCGGCGTTCGCCGCCAACTGGCAGCGGCTGCGCGTCCACGCGCGGACGTACCGGCAGCCAGGCAGCCGGTGACGCAAGGCATGCCGCGGTTGCGACCCGATCCCCGCCCGCCTAAAATGACCGGACAAAAGGTACGGACAAATCGCCGATGCCAGCGAACAGAACCGCGACGCACAGCGTCCATCCCACCGCCCGGAGGAGACCCCGAATGCCACAGCCGAACCCCGCAGCGCTTTGCCTGATGTCCGTCCTCGCGGCTGCGCCCGCTGCCTGCGCACTCGCGCAGCCGGCCGCAGGCTGGCCGGTGAAACCGGTACGGATGGTGATTCCCTGGCCGCCCGGCGGCGGTGCCGACATCGTCGGCCGCATCCTCGCCGAACCGCTCGGGCAGGCGCTCGGCCAGCAACTGGTGGTAGAGAACCGAGGCGGGTCGAACGGCGTGATCGGGGCCGAGGCCGTGGCCCGCGCCGCCCCGGACGGCTACACGATCATGTTCCACAGCGTGACCTCGCACATGCTGAATCCGTCCTTCTTCGCCAAGCTGCCCTACGACACCTTCACCGACTTCGCGCCGGTCGGTCTGGTCGCCGAGGTTCCGCTGGCGATAGTGGTCAACCCGGTGCTGCCGGTGAAGACGCTGCCCGACCTGATCGCGCTTGCACGCAAGAACCCTGGCCAGCTGTCGTTCGCCTCGTTCGGCGCCGGCAGCATCAGCCAGCTCGCGGGCGAACTGTTCAACCGCCAGTTCGGCCTGAAGATGACGCATATTCCCTACAAGGGCGGCGGGCCGGCGTTGATCGACACGCTCGGTGGCCATGTACCGATCTACTTTTCCGGCATCGGCACCTCGCTGCCGCAGTTGCGTGCAGGCAAGCTGCGTGCGCTGGGCGTCACGACCGCCGCGCGCTCGAAGCTTCTGCCGGACGTGCCGACGGTGGATGAGGCCGCAGGCAGCAAGGGCTACGAAGCCTCGGTGATGTTCGGACTGTTCGCTCCGGCGAAAACGCCACCGGCGATCGTCGCCAGGCTCAACGCCGAAACGGTGCGCCTTCTCGAGTCGGCGGACTTCCAGAACCGGCTGGCGAACAACGGCGGATCCGATCGTGCGACTGCGACCTCGCCACAGGAAATGCTCGACTACATGAAGGTCAACACCCCGCGCTGGGCTGCGCTGGTGAAGGAAATCGGTGCGCGAATTGACTGACATGATCCATCCGGCGCTCACGAAGAAGACCACCCTGACAGTCACGACGCCGCCACAGCCGAAGCGATCGTCGCCCGGACGCGCGCGTGCACTCGCCGCGATAGCCCTGCTGTTACCGGCATTTCCGGCGCTCGCACAAGCCTGGCCGGCGAAGCCGGTACGCTGGATCGCGCCCTACCCGCCCGGCGGTTCTTCCGACCTGGTCGCGCGTGCGATCGGCACGCGGCTGGCGGAACAGCTCGGCCAGCCGGTGCTGATCGACAACCGCCCGGGTGCCGGCGGCAGCCTCGGCACCGAAGTCGCCGCGCGCTCGGCACCGGACGGCTACACGCTGCTGCTGGCCAACATCGCGCCGCTGGCGATCAATCCGCACATCTACCCGAAGCTCGGCTATGACGTGCTGCGCGACTTCGAAGCCGTCACGCTGCTCGCCACAGGCCCGACGCTGCTGGTGGTCGGCCCGTCGCTGCCCGTGAAGAACGTGCAGGAGCTGATCGCGCTGGCGAAGTCGAAACCGGGTGCGATCAAGTACGGCACCGGCGGCAGCGGCACGCCGGCGCACCTCACCACCGAGCTGCTGCGGCTGATGACCGGCATCGAACTGCTGCACGTGCCCTACAAGGGCACCGGACAGTCGGTCACCGACCTGCTCGGCGGGCAGATCGATTTCGTGTTCGCCAGCCCGCCGGTGGCGGCCGCGCATGTGAAGAGCGGCAAGCTGCGTGCGCTCGCCGCCTCCAGTGCGAAACGCACCCCGCTTGCTCCGGACGTGCCGACGGTCGCCGAGAGCGGCGTGCCCGGCTTCGACATGGTGACCTGGTGGGGTGCGGTGGTCCCCGCGAAGACGCCAGTACCGATCATCGACCGCCTGAACGTGACGCTGCGCAAGTCGCTCGAGTTCGCGGATACCCTGGAGCGCTTCGCGGCGCTGGGCATCGACGTGCAGTCGAGCACGCCGGCGGCCTTCCGTACGTTCATGGCGGCGGAACTGGCGCGCTATGCGAAGCTTTCGAAACAGGTCGGACTGAAGAACGAGTGACGCAGCTTCCACGCTTGCGCATCCCTCGTCCGTCCGGGGGCGATACTCCCTGTTGTGAATCCACTTCATGAGGCAGCTACCCAGATGCATCGAATGATCCGTGCCGCAATCTCCGCCTGCGCCATCGGCAGCCTTTTCGCCCTGCAGTTGCCCGTGATGGCACAGACGCAATGGCCGGCGAAGCCGGTACGCATGGTCATCCCGTGGCCGCCCGGGGGCGGCACCGACATCCTCGGGCGGCTGTTCGCCGAACCGCTGGCGCAGGCGCTCGGCCAGCCGATCGTCATCGAGAATCGCGGGGGATCGAACGGGCTGATCGGTGCCGAGGCCGTGGCGCGTGCGGCGCCCGACGGCTACACGATCATGTTCCACAGCGTGACGTCCCACATCCTGAACCCTGCGTTCTTCCCGAAGCTGTCCTATGACACGCTGGGCGATTTCCAGTCGATCTCGCTGGTCGGAGACGTACCGCTGGTCATTCTTGCAAATCCAGCGTTGCCCGTGCGCAACCTCAAGGAACTGGTCGCGCTGGTCAAGCAGCAGCCGGGCAAGATGTCATACGCGTCCTTCGGCATGGGCAGCATGAGCCATCTTGGGGGCGCACTGCTGATGGACATGCTGGGTCTGAAGATGATCCACGTGCCGTACAAGGGCGGGGGGCCGGCGATGACCGACCTGATCGGAGGACACGTCCCGCTGTTCTTCGCCAGTTCCGCCACGGCACCGGAGC
>CANGXU010000215.1 GCA_947457885.1 Betaproteobacteria bacterium | reverse complement strand
CACCAGCCGACGGCTACACGATGCTGGTCGGCTCGATAGCCTCGCACGGCATCAACCCGTCGCTGGTGCCGAAGATCTCGTACGATGCCCTGAAGGACTTCGCGCCGGTGGTCAGCCTGGCCTCGAGCCCGAACGTGCTGATCGCTTCAAACTCGCTGCCGGTCACCTCGGTGAAGGAGCTGATCGCGCTGGCACGCAAGCGGCCGGGCGAGCTCACCTATGCGTCCGGCGGCAACGGCACCTCGCACCACATGGGTGGCGAACTGTTCGGCCTGCTGTCTGGTACCAAGATGAGCCACGTGCCTTACAAGGGATCGCCGCAGGCCGTCGGTGCGGTGGTGTCGGGCGAGGTGGCACTGATGTTCCCGAACATCCCGAACGCGATGGGGCTGGCCAAGGCCGGCAAGCTGCGCATCCTCGGCGTGACCACGCCGAAGCGCCTGTCGTTCTGGCCCGAACTGCCGACGATCGCCGAGTCCGGGCTGCCCGGGTACGAGGTGATCGCGTGGTTCGGCCTGTTCGCGCCGGCCGGTACGCCGTCGGCCGTGATCGATCGCGTCAACGCAGAGGCCAACAAGGCCCTGGCGAGCGCGTCGGTACGCGAAAACCTGATGGCACAGGGCTTCGAACTGATGGGCGGCACGGTGGCCGAGTTCGCCGCGTTCGTGCGCAGCGAGATCGACAAGTGGGCGAAGGTGGTGAAGGCCACTGGCGCCAAGGCCGACTGACTGCCTTCCCTGTCGCGCGGCCCACCCGACGGCTGCACGGTGCTGCCCGGCGGGTGTGGCGGGTATGGTCGATATGGTGGATGGGGCGGCAGGTATACAATCACTTCACCTTTACCCCCCTCACGAGGAGCCCACGATGGATCAGACCCAAGGTGCCGGCGCAGAGATGGCCGTCCCCGGCGGCGACGCGAAGATCGCCAACCGCAACGCATACGATCCGTCGCGCAGCGTGAAAGAGCAGGTCAGCGAGGCCGAGTGGAAGGCGCGGGTCGACCTCGCCGCCTGCTACCGCCTGATGGCCCTCTACGACATGACCGAGATGATCGCCAACCACATCTCGTCGCGCGTGCCCGGCACCGAGGGCGAGTTCCTGATCAACCCCTACGGCATGCTCTACGAAGAGATGACCGCCTCGGACATGATCAAGATCGACATCGATGGCAACGTGCTGTTCAACGCCACGAAGTTCGGCGTGAACAAGGCGGGCTACGTGATCCACAGTGCCGTGCACAAGGTGCGCCATGACGTCGACTGCGTGATCCACACGCACACCATTGCCGGCATGGCGGTGTCGGCCATGAAGTGCGGCGTGCTGCCGATCGCGCAGACATCGATGCGCTTCGGCGATATCGCCTACCACGACTACGAAGGCGTCGCGCTCAACATGGAAGAGCAGGAGCGCCTGTGCGCCGACCTCGGCGAGCGCGAGGCGATGGTGCTGCGCAACCACGGCCTGCTGACCGTCGGGCCGACCGTCGCCGAGTGCTTCAACAACATGTGGCGGCTCGAGCGCGCGTGCCAGATCCAGATCGCAGCGCTGTCGTGCAACACCGAGCTGTCGCTGCCACCGAAGGAAGTGGTCGACCAGACCACCCACCTGTACCAGCGCGGCACGCGCCGTCCATTCGGCCTGCTCGAGTGGCCGACGATGCTGCGCAAGCTCGATCGCGAGAACCCCGGCTACGACGCCTGATTTCCCGACTGGCGTGCGCCATCCCCGGGGGGAACCCGGCGATGGCGCAGCGCAGGCGGGCGTGTTCCGAAGGCGGATGACGGCGCTTGCGGCGCGGGCCTGGCTCAGGCAGCCCGGCCGGAGTTCGCGTCGCCGAATGCCGTTGCAGGGACGAATACCTCGCCCGCGAACAGCAGCCGCGCCGTGCGCAGGAAGCTGCCACCCTTGATCGTCCTGGCATCGCCTTCGCCGGTCGTTTCGATGGCCACGCCCATCGAACCGGTCGGGTGTTCGATGATGATGTCGGCGAACGGCCCGGCCGGGGCCGCGCAGACCTGTCCGGCGACCGTGCCCGGCAGCATGATCGCGGAACCGAGGCACAGCGCACCGGTGACCGCATGCGCCGCATGGCAGTTCCAGGGCACGAAGTAGCGCGAAGTGATCGTGCCGCCAGCCGCGCGCGGCGGCGAGAGCAGTCCGACCTTGGGCACCACCGACGCCGATACGTCGCCCATGCCCATCAGCACGCCGGCCTGTAGCCGGATCTTCTCGAAGCGGGCGATCAGGTCCTTGTTTGCATCGAGTTCCGGCTTCGACTCGTAGCCGCTGATGCCGAAGTCGGACGCCTTCATCAGCACCATCGGCATGGCCACGTCGATACAGGTCGCCTCGATGCCGTCGATCACGTCCATCGGCCTGCCGGTCGGGAAAAGCTTCCCGGTCTTGCCACCGACGATGCTCGAGAACTCGAGGTAGACCGGCGCCGAGGTGCCGGGTACGCCATGGATCGAGGCCTCGCCCTCGTAGTTCACGATGCCGTCGGGCGTCTGGATCGTCGCGGTGATCACTGCGCCGGTGTTCACGTTGTGGATGCGCACCCGCGTGGTAGGGCTCTGTGCGGTGACCAGGCCGGTCTCGATCGCATACGGGCCGACGGCCGCGAGCATGTTGCCGCAGTTCGGGCTGAAGTCGACCACTGCCTTGTCGACCGAGCACTGGGCGAACAGATAGTCGATCTCCGCGTCGGCGCGCTTTGAACTCGAGATGATCGCGATCTTGCTGGTCAGCGTATCGGCGCCGCCAATGCCGTTGATCTGGCGCGTGTCGGGCGAACCCATGGCGGCCAGCAGTACCCGCTCGAGCACCTTGCGGTCGGACGGCAGGTCGTCGGCAAGGAAGAAGGGGCCTTTCGAGGTGCCGCCGCGCATCAGCACGCAGGGGATACCGATCTGGCCGGTGCGGTTGGTCAGGAGCTTGCGCATCGTGGTTTCCGTCTGGGCGAGGCACGGATGCCGTGCCGGGCCGGCGATGTTACCGCCGCGGCCGGCACCGGTTCACTCCGCCTTGGCGCCCGAGGACCTCACGATGGCGCCCCACTTGGTAACTTCGTCCCGGAACAGCTGGGCGAACTGCTCCGGGCTGCCCTCGAGCGCGTCTGCACCGAGTGAAGCGAGGCGCTCGCGGAACGCCGTGGAACGGGTGATCTTCTGGATGGATGCGTTCAGGCGACCGACGATCTCGCGCGGGGTCGCCGCCTGCGCGAAGATGCCGACCCAGGTGCTGGCGTCCATGCCGGCGAAGCCCTGTTCGGCGAGGGTCTGCACCTCGGGGAGAAGGCTGGAGCGCTTCGCGCTCGTCACGCCGAGGATGCGGACCTTGCCGGCGCGGATGAACGGCAGCGACGAGGTGAGCTGATCGAACATGCTGTCGACCTGGCCGCCGACGAGATCGCCCAGGGCGGTACCACTGCCCTTGTACGGCACATGGATGATGTCGATGCCGGCGACCGAGCGGAACAGTTCACCGGTCAGGTGGTTCGAGGTGCCGATACCGGCCGACGCGTAGGTGATACGTCCTTTGCCCTGCTTCGCCAGGGCGACATAGGCGCGTGCGTCCTTCGCCGGCACGCGCGGGTTCACGGTCAGCACCAGCGGCACGTTCGAGACGGGTGCGACCGCGACGAGATCCTTCTGCGCATCGAACGAGAGGTTCGAGTAGAGCGTGATGTTCACCGCGAGCGAGCTGGCACCCAGCAGCATCGTGTAGCCGTCGGGCACCGAGCGGGCGACGACTTCCGCGCCGACGTTGCCGCCGGCGCCGGCGCGGTTCTCGACCAGCACCGGCTGCCCGAGCGATTCGGACAGCGCCGGCGCCAGCGTGCGCGCGGTGATGTCCACGTTGCCGCCAGGGGCAAAGCCCACCACGAGACGCAAGGGCTTCGCAGGCCATGGCGCGGCCTGCGCCATGGCCTGCGGCACGGCCGCGACCGTGCACAGGCCGAGCGCGATCGGGGCAGCGTACCGCCACGACCGGGCGCGGGTGAGGTGGTCGTTCAGGCACTGGACGGTCATGTTCGCTCCTTTCATTCGCTGCGGATGCCGGCATCCCGGATGAGACGCGCGAAACGCGCCGACTCGGTGCGCACCAGCGCAGCGAGGCTGTCGGGCGTGCCGGTCATCGGCTCGGCACCCTGCGCAGCGAGCCGTTCGCGGAACGCGGGCAGGGTGGTTGCCTTCGCGACGGCCTGCGCGGCACGCTCGACCACTGGCTGCGCGGTACCCGCCGGCGCGAACAGCGCGAACCAGTTACCGGCCTCGTAGCCGGGCAAGCCGGATTCGGCGACCGTCGGAAGATCCGGGAATGTCGCCGCACGGCGCTGCGAGGTGACCGCGAGCGGCCGGGTACGTCCGCTCTTTACATGCGGCAGCGCGGTGATGAACGTGTCGAACATCAGGTCGACCTCGCCGCCCATCAGCGCGGTCAGCGCCGGCGCCCCGCCCTTGTACGGGATGTGCACCAGCTTGATTCCCGCCTGCGCGTTGAACAGTTCGACGGCGAGATGGGGTGCGGAGCCGTTGCCCGAGGATGCGAAGTTGAAGCGCCCGGGCGATTTCTTCGCCAGCGCGATCAGTTCCTTCACCGTCTTCACCGGCACCGACGGATGCGCGAGGATCACGTAGTTCAGCGTCGCGAACGGGGCGATCGGGGCGAAGTCCTTGATCGCGTCGTAGTTCGGCTTAGACAGGTGCGGGATGATCGCGAACGCAGACGAGGTTCCGAGCAGCAGCGTGTAGCCGTCGGACGGGGCCTTGGCGACGAATTCGGTGCCGACCGCGCCACCGGCGCCTGCCCGGTTCTCGACCACCATCTGCTGGCCGAGCTGCTCGCTCAGTTGCTGGGCGATGGCGCGGCCCAGGATGTCGTTGGCGCCGCCGGGAGCGAAGCTGACCACCAGGCGCATCGGCTTCGCTGGCCATGACTGGGCGTGGACGCCGACGGTGCCCCCCATGAGCAGCAGTGCGGCGAGTGCGCGGGCAGGCAGCGCGTGGAACGGCACACGCGCACGGGTCGCGCGGGCGCGTGGATTACGATCGGTCATGCATCCTCCGGGTTGTTGCGGACCCGCCGGCTGTCTCCGGTTCCGGGCCGGTGCTACCATGCCACATTGTGCCGCTGACTGGAGGAGGCTGCGATGCTGCTCGAGAAACTCGCCGACTATGCCGTCCATGAACAGGCCTCGCGGCTGCCGGACGAGGTCTGGCATCACGCGAAGCGCTGCGTGATCGACTGGAGTGCGTCGCTGCTGCCCGGCATGCTCTGCGCGCCGGCAACGGTGCTGATCGAGGCACTGGAAGACGAGATCGGACACGGCCGCTGCCGCCTGCCGGTGTACGGGCACCCGTGTTCGACGCGCGCCGCCGCGATGATCATGGGTGCCGGGTCTCATACCGTCGAGTTCGACGACATCTACCGCGCAGGTGGCTACCACCCCGGCTCGCCGACGATCAGCGCCGCGCTCGCCGCCGCGCAGTCGGTCGATGCCAGCGGAGAAGACTTCCTGCGCGGGGTCATCGTCGGCTACGAGATCTCCACCCGCATCTGCGAAGCGGTGATGCCGTCGCACTACGTGTACTGGCACACCACCGCGACCATCGGCTGCATCGGTGCTGCCGCGGCGGCCGCCACCGTGCTCAAGTGCAACCGCGAGCAGTTCATGAACGCGATCGCCAACGTCACCACGCATATGGCCGGGCTGCAGCAGGCGTTCCGCTCCGAGTCGATGACCAAGCCGATGCATGCCGCCCAT
>CANGXU010000214.1 GCA_947457885.1 Betaproteobacteria bacterium | reverse complement strand
GGCATCTTCGTGTACAGCGCGAGGTTGGTGCCCAGGCCACCCTGGCTGCTGACCAGCAGGGTGTAGCCGTCGGGGATCGACGCGGCGACGAGCGCCCCGGCGATATGGCTCGCCGCCCCGGGCCGGTTGTCCACCACCACCGGCCGGCCATAGGCGGTGGCGAGCGCCTGCGCCACCGTGCGCCCGACCAGGTCGACGCTGCCGCCGGCGGCGAAGCCTATGACCACCCGCACCGGCTTGGACGGGTACTGCTGCGCGGCAGCGCCGGCCGATGCAGCGACGAGCAGAAGGGGCACTACACGCTTGCAGCACGCGTTCATTGGCGGACCTTTCAGGCTGGGGTGGGAAGGTTCCTGTGCAGCACAATGCGCACGTCGACGACGCAGAGGCCGCCGGCATGCGCGATCACCGGGTTGAGGTCGATCTCCGTGATCGCCGGATGCTGCTCGCGGATGCGCGACAGGCCCACCAGCAGCGCGGCCAGGGCGGCGCGGTCGACGGGCGGCGCGCCGCGTACCCCGTCGAGTATCGCCGGGTGCTTCAGGCTGCCGATCATGTCGAGTGCGTCGTCCGTCGTCACCGGCAGCGCGCGGAACACGACATCGCCGATCACCTCGACGAAGACACCGCCCAGGCCGAACAGCATCACCGGGCCGTGCTGCGGGTCGTCGGTGATGCCGATGATGAACTCGGTGCCGCGCGGTGCCATCGGCGTGACCAGCATGCCTTCGATGCGGGCGCCGGGACGGTATGCCTCGGCACTGGCACTGATCGTCTGCCAGCCTTCGCGCAGCGCACCTGCGCCCTGCAGGCCGAGCAGCACGCCCTGCGCCTCGGACTTGTGCACGATGTCGGCCGAGACCACCTTCATGGCCAGCCGTGTGTCGCCGAAATGGATGGCAGCGGCGGTCGCTTCGGCGGCGCTGCCCAGCAGCCTGTATTCCGGCATCGCGATGCCGCCGGCCTGGAGCAGGTCGCGCGCCTCGGTCTCGAGCAGGTCGCGGCCCTGCGCCATCGCCGTCCCGATGATGTGCACCGCCTGTGGCTGCGGGCCCGGTACAGCCGGTGCCTTGGCTGCCGCGGCGGCATTGCGCGCGCGGGCGGCGGACGCATCGGCAGCACTGGCCAGGCACTGCACCGCGACCTCGACATGGCGCTGGAACGGCACGCCGGCCTCGCGCAGGATGCGCAGCGACTGCGTCTTCATGTCGGAATAGTGGCTCTGCACGATCACCGGCTTGCCATGCTCGCGCATCATCGCGCCAAGCTCCGCGCAGACCGCATGTTCGGCCGGCGCGGCCTGCTCGCCGAAGCGGTCGGCATAGCCGCCGAGCAGGCCGACGATCAGCACCGCGTCGATCGCCGGGTCCTCGAGGATCGCGCGCACGATCGGCCCGTAGTACTCGGCGCGCGGGTCGGTACCGCCGCCGGCATCGACCGGGTTGTCGATCGCGGTAGCGTTGGGCACGACAGCGTGGATGCGCGCCTGCGTCTCCTGCGACAGCTGCGCGAGCACCAGGCCCTGTTCGACCAGCGCATCGGCGGCCACGGTGAGCGGGCCGCCGCCTTCGGAGACCACGGCCACGCGGCGGCCGCGCATCGGAGGGAACAGGCTCAGGGCCTCGGCCACCGGATACAGGTGGTACAGGCGCTCGACCACGGTGACGCCGGACTGCCTGAGCGTGCCGCGGTTGATCGCATAGGCACCGGCGAGCGAGCCGCTGTGGGACTTCGCTGCGCGCTTGCCTTCGCTGGTGCGTCCGGCGACATACATGACCACCGGCTTCTTCTGCGTGGTGCGTCGCGCGACGTCGCGGAACGCCGACGCGTTCTTGAACCCCTCGAGATAGAGCATCACCGCGGAGACATCGGGATCCTCGCCGAGGCACTCGAGGTATTCATGGAACTCGATATCCGCCTGGTTGCCGACGCTGAGCATCGTGTTGATGCCCATGAAGCCGTGGGTGCGCGCCTGCATCACGATCGAGGTGACGCAGTTTGCCGAGTTCGACAGCAGGCCGAGCGGGCCGCGCGGGATGTCGGGCAGGCCCCAGGCATTGCAGCCCAGGCGTGCACTGAACATGCCATTGGTGTTCGGGCCGATCAGACGCACGCCATGCTGCCGTGCCAGTGCCACCACTTCGTCCTCGAGGATGCGTCCCTGTTCGCCGATCTCGCTGAAGCCTGCGGCCAGCAGGATCGCACCCTTGACCTTGCGCCGGCCGCATTCCTCGATCACCGCCTTGACGGTGTGCGCGGCGGTGCAAACCACGGCCAGGTCGAGCTCGCCCGGTGCATCGGTGATCGACGGGTAGGCGGTGAAGCCGAGGATCTCCTTCTCGCGCGGGTTGATCGGGATGATCGTCCCGGCATAGCCGTCGGAGACCAGGGACTGGATCGCGCGGTTGCCGCGCTTGACCGGGTCCTTCGAGGCACCGACGATCAGGATGGAGCGCGGGTTGAGGATGCGGTCGAGGTAGTGTTCAGGCTGTGGCGCTGGCAAGGCGGTGATCCTCCGGTAGGCTGCCGATGCAGCATAAGCACAATGCACGCCAAGTTCCAGTCGCCCGGCGTGCCGCCGGAAACCGGCAACCGGGCTCGCCCGTCCCCGCTCAGTCCGGGTTCACGCCGGCATTCTTCAGCAGTGCGCCCCAGCGCACGTGTTCCTCTGCCATGAAGCGGCGCAGCTCCTGCGGGGCGAGCGTGCGCACGATGCCGCCGACTTCCTCCAGCCGCGACCGGAACTTCGGCTGCGCCAGTATCCGGTTGATCTCGGCATTGAGCTGCGCGACGATCGGTGCGGGCGTGCCCTTGGGCGCAAGATAGACGTACCAGGCGGTCAGTTCGTTGTCCATCACGCCCTGCTCGATCCATGTCGGGACGTTGGGCAGGGCCTTGATCCGCGCCGCGCTGGTGACGGCGAGCGGCACCAGGTCGCCGGCCTGGATGCGCGGCAGCATCGACTGCGGCAGGTCGACCATCAACTGCACGTCGCCGCGCCGCAGTGCCATGAAGGTATCGGCGGACCCGGTGAAGCCGATCAGGTTGAACTCTATCTTGTTGCGGCCGGTGAGCGCGGCCACGGTCAGGTGCGACGAGGCGCCGAAGCCCTGGCGCGAGGCGATGATCTTCCCGGGGTGCGCGCGGGCCTGGTCGACCACGTCCTTCAGCGACTTGAATGGCTGGCTCGCCGTGGTCGCCCACAGCAGCGGCTGCAGCACCTGGGTGGCGATCGGTTCGAAGTCCTGTGCGCCGTTGTAGCGCGCATCCTTCTGCAGGTGCGGGTTGACCGCCATCGTGGTCATCGTCGCGAACAACAGGGTGTGGCCGTCAGGCGTCGCTCGGCGCACCGACTCGACCGCGATCGATCCGTTGGCGCCGGTGCGGTTCACCACCACCACGCTCTGGCCCAGGGACTGGCGCAGTTCCTCGGCCATCTGGCGGGCGAGGATGTCGGGCGTGCCGCCGGCGGCGTTGCCATTGACGATCATCAGTGGCCGCGCAGGGAAGGCCTGTGCGGATGCATTGCCGGTGGCCCATGCGCCGGCCAGCAGGCAGCCGGCCAGTGCCGCGGTGGTCAGGATGCGGGACATCTGTCGTTCCTCCTCTCGGGTTTCCCGACGGCATGCCGCCGCCGCCCGGCCGGCCACGCGTTCAGACGCGCGTGATCTCGACCAGGAAATCGATCATGACACGGACCTTGCGCGGCACGAAACGCGTCGGCGGATAGACCACCGACATCGAGCGTCCCGGCACCCGGTGCTTCTTCAGGCATTCCACCAGCGTCCCGGCCGCGAGGTCCTGCCGGAACAGCCACCAGTTCGACTGCGCGATGCCCAGGCCGGACAGCGTCGCCTCGCGCAGCACGTCGCCGCTGCGCACCACCAGGTTGCCCTTGACCGCCACCTCGACCGTGCGCCCGTCCTCGCGGAACTGCCACAGCGCAGTCCGGCTCACCAGGCAGTTGTGGGCCATCACGTCGTCGATCCGCTGCGGCATGCCGTGGCGCCGGAAGTATTCCGGCGTCGCGCAGCATACGCGCGGGCCGCGCGTGAGCGGCCGGCTGGCGAAGCGCGAATCCTTCAGGTCGCCGACCACGACCGCCAGGTTGATGCCCGAGTCGATCAGGTCGGCATGGCGGTCGCCGAGCGTCACGTCGATCTCGATATCGGGGTGGAGCGCATTGAACTCATGCAGCCTGGGCAGCAGGTTGACGCGGGCGAAGAACGCCGGGCACAGCAGGTTGACCTTCCCCCTGGGCTGTTCCTGCGACTGGCGCAGCGCGTTCTCGACGCCCTCCAGTTCGCCGAACACCTTGCGGCAACTCGCGTAGTACTCTCGGCCGAACTCGGTGATGTTGACCCGGCGCGTGGTGCGCGCGAGCAGCTGCGTGCCCAGTTCGGCTTCCAGCCGGCCGACGTTCTTGGTGATCGCCGACACGGACACGCCGAGCCGCCGGGCGGCACCGGTGAAGCCGCCGCATTCGACCACGCTGACGAAGGCCTGCATGCCCAGCAGCTTGTTCATCTGGCCGCCGCCGATAGCAGCTGCATCAGCGTTCCTGGCAGCCCGTCGCGCAGCACGCCGCGACGGTCAGCGCGAGGCCCCGCCGCAGAAGCGCGCGAGCGTGGCGGCGAAGGCCTCCGGCTCGTCGAGCATCGGGAAATGCCCGGAACCCGGCAGTGCTTCGATCGGCATCGCCGGTGCCGCCGCCGCGGCCCGGTCGCGCATCGCGATGGTCGGCCCCTTCGCTCCGTACAGGACCATCGCCGGCCGGGTGATCGCGGCCAGCCCGGCCTGGGCGTCGAAGCCGCGCATCGCCCACATCACGTCGATCATCAGCTTGCCGCCAGCCTTGTTGCGGTCGATGTTCCAGCGCGTGAGCAGGGCGTCGTCGACGCGCGCGACCCGGTTGCGCACTTCGTCGATGCCCTGGGTCGGGATGCAGAAGTTGGCCTCGGTATGCGCCCAGCGCGCACCCCATTCGTCGAACGTCCTGAACGGCGTCTCGACGACCACCGCCGACAGCGTGCGCGCAGCGTGGCCGGCGGCGAACCCGATGGTGATCGTGCCGCCGCAGGAGCAGCCGGATACATGCGCGGCCGGGATGCACAGGCTGTCCATGAAGGCTGCAAGTGCCGCGCAGTAGTCGGCGATCGAGTAGTGCCGCGTGACCGGGTCGGAATCGCCGTGGCCCGGCATGTCCCAGGCGATCACGCGGAACTGGCGCGAAAGCGCCGGGATCACGCCGGCATACTGGTGGGCGGATCCGCCGTTGGTATGGATCAGTACCAGAGGCGTGCCGCTCCCGGCTTCGAGGTAATGCATGCGGCCGTGGCCGTTGGTATGGACGAAGCCGTCCCTGAAGGCGGGCGTGCCGGCGTTGCTGCTCATCGATGCTCCTCGTTCGGCCCGGTCAGGCGGCGGCGCGCGCGGCGGCCGGCGCACGGCTGCGCACATGCGGCATGATCTTCTCGGAGAAGGTCACCAGCGACTCGCGGCTGGCCGTCGCATTGGTCAGCAGGACGTACTCGACGCCCCCGTCGGCAAGCTTCTGCAGCCGCTCGCCGATCTCCTCCGGCGTGCCGATCAGCGCCGCGTCGTCTCTGGCGATGCCGGCATCCGCGAAGGTGGCCGGCTGCAGGTTGAGCGGCTTCTTCGCCAGTTCGCCGATCTTCTTCAGCGTCTCGATGCGGCGCGCATAGGCCTGCCGGCGCTCGGCTTCGCTGTTGACGATGTGCAGCGCGCGGGTGACGCCGCAGCGCATGGCATCGGGGACGATGCCGGCCGCGGCCTGTGCCTTCAGGAACACCTGCACGCGTTCGATGG
>CANGXU010000213.1 GCA_947457885.1 Betaproteobacteria bacterium | reverse complement strand
CGATGCGTCCTCGGCGCTGCCCTCGGTGCTGGCATCCACCGGCGAAGCCGAGGCGCTGGAATGGCTCGCCGCCTGCCGGCGGCTGTTCGAGTTCGATCGCGATGCCGGCCGCGCGTTCACCCGTGGCACGCCGGAGGCGATCGCGGCGTGCGGCGCGGTGCTGCCCTGGACGCGCCAGGTGCTGCACTTCCTCGACCTTCAGGGCTCGTGGAAGGCGATCGACGGCTTCATGGCAAACCTGGGCCATGCCTATGGCGCGCTCGGCCCGATCGGCCAGATCCGCTGGGCCGACATCGGTTTCGCCTGGTGCGCGCGCCATGCCGACAGCGGCAACGCCTACTTCAGCACCCCGGTGCGCGACCTCGCCGGGCGCCAGGGTGTGCCCGGCATCGAGCAGTTGAGCGCCCCTGCCGAGGAACTGTTCGCCACCCGCAGGCTCGGCCTGGCGACCTTCCTGCCCGGCGCGATCCGCGTGCGTGCGCTGCTCGGGGCCGGAGCGATCGCGCCCTGGGCGCGGCGCGGCATCGACGTGCTGACCGCCGACCGTTTCCGCGGCGAAGCGTATTTTCGCCTCGAGTCCGAGGAGAGCCTGCGCCTGCTGCTCGACGATCTGCCAGGCTTCCGTGCGCAGCAGAACGAACGCTTCCTGAAGATGGTGCTGACCGCCTGGTATGGCGAGGCGGTCGAGGTACAGGACAGCGGCTGGGCACCCGACAAGGGCCGCCCGTTCGTCGAGACCGACGGCCGGGTGGTACTCGCCCCGGTGACGCTGCCCGACCGCGAGCACGCGGTGCTCGGGGTGCTGCACGTGGCTGGCCACCTGCAGTTCGGCACCTATGCAGTGGCGCCGCTCAAGGGCCTGTTCTCGGAACTCGGGCTGGATGCCGAGATCACCGAGGCGCGCGCGATCTCCTGGGAGCCGCTGATCGCGCAGTTCGGCGACGACGTGGTGCGCTTCAAGCTGCTGTTCGACATCTGCGAAGACCTGCGCGTGGACAACGCGATCGCCATGATCGCACCGACCCATCTGCGCCGGATGGCGCGGCTCGCCGCGCTGGTCGCGATGCCCGAAGGCATCGCCCGCGATTACTACCAGCTGGCGCTGTCCACGCTGCAGTTCGCGCTGGGACGGCCGCACCCGCTGCCGACACCGGTGGCCGACCTGCTCGCACGGCTGCTCGAACCGGATGCGACCGTGATCGATGCCTTCCGGATCGCGCGGCTGCTGCTGCCGGTGCTGGTCGACCTGGGGCATCCCGGGACGCCCGAGGATGTCCAGGACGCCTACCTGCCCGGACGTTCGCCCAACCTGGGCCGCGAGGTGAAGGCCGCGCAGGGGCCGGGCAGCCAGGCCGAACGCAGCGAGCAGAAGGAATCCGAATCGGGCGAAGGCGAGGGCGAGCCCGACGAGGACAGCGAATCGGTCGAGCAGGAGACAGGCCCGCAGGATGCCGAGGCCGACGACAGCGGCGGCGCGGCGGCGCATGCGCAGTCGGCCGCCAACCGCAAGGGCTCGGGCGAGACGAAGACTGGCGAGCGCGCGCAGCAGCAGGCGAACAAGGCGAACGGGCCCGACCGCGGGCTGCCGTATCCCGAGTGGGATTACCGCGAGAACCGCTACAAGGCCGACTGGGCCTGGGTGGCCGAGAAGGTGCTGGCCGAGTCGAACCCGGCCGAGGCACAGCGCCTCGCCGACCGCCATGCCGGCACGCTGAAGCGGTTGAAGAAGGCGATCCAGTCTCAGAAGCCGACCCGCCCGGCACCGCTCACCCGGCAGATGGATGGCGACGACCTCGACCTCGAGGCTGCGATCCGCTATGTCACCGAGCGCGCGGCCGGCCGCTCGCCAGAGGCGCGCGTGTACAAGCGGCGCGCGATCCGCAACCGCGATGTCGCGGTAACCCTGCTGGCCGACCTGTCGACCTCCATCATGCAGACCGTAGCCGACGGCAATGGCCGGCTGGTCGACACCATCCGGGCCGGCGTGATGCTGTTCGCCGAGAGCATGGAAGAAGTCGGGGATCCGTACTCGATCGCCGGCTTCTGTTCGAAGTACCGCGACAACGTCAACTACTACCGCATCAAGGATTTCGACCAGCCGTACAACGACACGGTGCGCGCCACGGTCGGCGGGTTGTCGGGAAGGCTCGCCACGCGCATGGGTGCGGCGATCCGCCATGCGGTGCACCGCTTCGAAGGCGTGCAGACGCCGCGCCGGTTGCTGCTGCTGCTGTCCGACGGCCGCCCCGAAGACTACGACGACGGCGGCGACCGGCGCTACCTGCACGAGGACACGCGGATGGCGGTGAAGGAAGCGGTCAACGCGGGCGTGCATCCGTTCTGCATCACCGTGGACACGTTGGCCAACCAGTACCTGCCGCAGATCTTCGGGCGTGGCCATTACCTCGTTCTGGATGACGTGGGCAGCCTGCCCGCGAAGCTTCCGGAGATCTACCTGAGGTTGCGCCGCTAGCTGGCGGCGCAGCCTCGGGCGGAGCGCGCGATGGACGTGATCTCCGTTGTGTTCGCGCTGCTGCTCGAGCAGTGGCGACCGGCCACCTACTGGCCGCTGCAGCGCATCGATGCCCTGTTGCGTGGCGCGATCGACGGCCTGCCCGAGCGGCTCGACGGCGGCCGCGAGTGGCATGCATGGCTGGGCTGGTCGCTCGTGGTCGGCCTGCCGGCGCTGCTGGCCTGGTCGATCGGTGCGGCGCTCGGATTGCTGGGCGGCGTTCTCTGCTTCCTGTTCATTGTGGCGGTGCTGTACTTCACGCTCGGGTTCCGGCTGTTCAGCCATCGCTTCACGGCAGTACGCGACGGGCTGGCCGCGCGCCGGCTCGACCTCGCCGGTGCCGCGCTCGCGCAATGGCAGGGTGGTCCGCTGGCACCGACCGGTGGCGCCATGCCCGCGACCACGCCGGAGACGATCGCGCGGCAGGCGATCGAGCGCGGCATCGGTGAAGCGGGGCGCTGGCTGTTCGGGGGTCTGTTCTGGTTCGTGCTGCTGCCGGGGGCGAGCGGCGCGGTGCTCTATCGCGCGGCCGACCGGGTCGCGCCGCGCTGGTGCACCGCCCCGTTATCGTCGCTGCATCCGGGCTTTGCCGTGGTGTCGTCGGTGGCCCTGAGCTGGCTGGATGCACTGCCTGCCCGGCTGGCTGCGGGGGCATTCGCGCTGGTCGGCGATTTCACCGGCGCGGTCGAGGGATGGCAGGGGGCGACGCGCGAGCGCCCGGGCGAGCCGCGCGCGCTGATGGTGGCGGCGGCACTGGGTGCGCTGGGTATGGCAGCCAACGCGTCCGCGGACGAGGCCGAGCGCATGCCGGCCCAGGATGCCGCTGGCGCCGTGGATACGTTCGACGGCGCCGGCTGGGACGCTGATTCGTATGCGGTCGCGGTACGCCAGATGGATGGTGCGGCGGCGATGGTCTGGCGCAGCCTGCTGGTCTGGCTGGGCGTGCTTGGCATCGCTGCGCTGATCTTCTGACCGCTATACTCGCCGCAAACAACATCGCGCGATACGCGCATCGAGTCTTTCCTGGGGGATATGCAATGGCATCGCCATCCACGGGCGCCGCGCTGTCGGGCCTGAAGGTCGTCGATCTCACGCAGTATGAAGCTGGAACGTCGTGCACCCAGGCGCTCGCCTGGCTCGGCGCCGATGTCGTGAAGATCGAGCCGCCGAGCGGCGAGAGCGGCCGCTACGCGTCGACCAACGACAAGAAGCTCGACTCCTACTACTTCATCCTGATGAACGCCAACAAGCGCAGCGTCGTCTGCGACCTGAAGTCCGAGACGGGCAAGGCGACGCTGATGCGCCTGGTCGAGAAGGCGGACATCCTGATCGAGAACATGTCGCCAGGCGGCATCGAGCGCCTGGGCTTCGGCTACGACGTGGTGAGCCGGGTGAACCCGCGGCTGATCTATGCACAGATCAAGGGCTTCGCGCCCGACGGACCGTACGCGAACTACCTCAGCTTCGACATGATCGCGCAGGCCACCGGTGGCGCGTTCGCGATCACCGGCGATGCCGGTGGTCCGCCGATGCGGCCCGGTCCGCACGTGGGCGACACCGGTGCCGGGCTGCATTGCCTGGTCGGCATCCTCGCCGCGCTGAACCAGCGGCATGCCACCGGGCGCGGCCAGCGCATCGAGGTGTCGATGCAGGACGCCGTGATCAACTTCAACCGCATCGTGTTCGCCGGTCAGTTGATGACCGGGCAGCCGGTCGCGCGGTCCGGCAACCAGAGTTCGCTGGGTGCAGCCGCGCCGAGCGAGCTCTACCTGTGCCAGCCCGGCGGGCCGAACGACTACGTGATGGTCTACACCACGCGTGCGGGCAACTGGCACTGGCAGCGGCTGCTGAAGGTGATGGAGCGCGAAGACCTCAAGGACGATCCGCGCTTCTCGACGCCCGGTGCCCGCGCGAAGAACGCGAAGGAAGTCGATGCGCTGGTTGGTGCCTGGTGCAGTACGCGCACCAAGGTCGAGGCGATGGAGACGCTGCAGGCGGCCGGTGTCCCGGCCGGTGCGGTGCTCGACACGCAGGAACTGATGGAAGATCCGCACCTTCGTGCGCGCGGCATGTTCGCCGACATCGACCATGCGACCCGCGGGAAGATGAGCATGCCCGGCTGGCCGGTGAAGATGTCAGAGTCGACGGTGCCGGTGACCGCAGCGCCGCTGCTCGGCGAGCAGACCGCCGAAGTGCTGGCCGACTGGCTCGGCATGGACGAGGCGCAGATCGCCGAGTACGCGAAGGCCAACCGGCCCGCCGCCTGAGCGGCGGTGGCAGCAGCCCGGATACCGTACAACGCAGACAGAGGCCCGATGGCACGATCCGCCCGTACGAAGGAAACCGTCGCAGCCGCCCTGATCGGCGTGGCGACGCTTGCATCGAACCTCGCCGCCGCGCAGTCGTACCCGTCCAGACCGGTGCGCATCGTCGTGCCCGGCACCGGCGGTGGCGGCGACTTCGCCGCGCGGCTGATCGGGCAGGGGCTCGCGCCGGTGCTCGGGCAGCCGTTCGTGGTCGAGAACCGGCCGGTCGGCACCATTCCCGGCGAGATCGTGTCGCGCGCCGCGCCCGATGGCCATACGCTGCTGCTGTCGGCCTCCACGCTCTGGCTGGCGCCGCTGCTGCAGCCGAACGTGCCCTACGACCCGCAGCGCGACTTCACTCCGGTATCGCTGGTCACGATGTCGCCGAACATCCTGGTGGTGCCCAATGCGCTGCCGGTGAAGAGCGTGAAGGAACTGCTCGCGCTGGCGCGCAAGCGCCCGGGCGAACTCAACTACGGCTCGGGTGCTGCCGGGTCATCGAACCACCTGTCGGCCGAACTGTTCAATGCGATGGCCAAGGTCGACATCCCGCGTATCAACTACAAGAATCCTTCGCAGGCGGTCACCGATCTCATCGCCGGGCAGATCCAGGTGCTGTTCTACAATGCATCGACCGTAATCCCGCACATCCAGTCGGGCAAGCTGCGTGCACTGGCGGTGACCAGCGCGAAGCCGACGGCAATGGCGCCGCAGCTCCAGACGATGGCGCAGGCCGGGCTGCCCGGCTACGAGGCGGTGGCGACCTTCGGGCTGTTCGGTCCGGCGGGGCTGCCTGCCCCGGTGGTGTCGCTGCTCAATGCCGAAGTGGTGCGCTATCTCCAGCGTGCCGAGGTGAAAGAGAAGTTCATCGCGGCGGGCAGCGAGACCGTCGGCAGCACGCCGGAGGAACTCGCTGCGCTGCTGAAGGACGACCTGGCGCGCTTCGGCCGACTGATCAGAGATGCGAAGCTGCGCGCGGACTAGCCGCGCGCCGTGCATGGCCCGCACGCCCGGACCACCGGGCGGCGGAGGTGGCAGGGCCGACGACCGGCCGGAGGAGGT
>CANGXU010000212.1 GCA_947457885.1 Betaproteobacteria bacterium | reverse complement strand
GTTCACCACTACCGGCCCTTCGGTCGGCGGCCGCCAGGTCGACCTCGGCCCGATGGCGCTGCTGCGCATCGGCGGGCCCGAGGGCGTCGGCATCGTGGTCACCACGAAGCGGATGCAGGCGCACGACCAGTCACCGTTCCGGCATCTGGGCATCGAACCGTCCGAGCAGAAGATCCTCGCGCTGAAGAGCACCGTGCATTTCCGCGCCGACTTCCAGCCGATCGCCGAGACCGTGCTGGTCGCCCTCGCCCCCGGTGGCCACATCGTCGACACCACGCAGTACGCGTTCCGCCGGCTGCGCGCCGGCGTGCGCCTGTTCCCGCTCGGGCCAGGCTTCGTACCGCGACCGGTACGCACGACCTGACCCAGGACGCATGTCTCCAGCAAGACCCTGGGGTCTGACCCCAGGGGCGGACCCCAACGCCTCGGGTCATTGCGCGGGGAGGGCGAAGTCCTTGTCCGTTGCCGGCCAGCGCAGGTACTCGGTGCGCATGACCGTACCGATCTGCACCTTGCGCACCTGCTCCCGGCCGTCCGAGATGGCGGTCACGGTGTACGTTCCGGGCGGAAGTTTCGCCAGCAGCACGGGCCCGGTGTCCGCCTGGTCGAGCACGACCGCGCCCTTCGCATCACGCACCTTCACGTTCACGCCAGCGAGATAGTTGCCGGCGGTCAGCGTGAAGATCAGCTTCAGCGCGTGGCCCTTCTCCTGCGCTGCCAGCGCATCGACCTCGGCGGTACTCGTGCCACCGGCCACCCAGGACACCTGTCCCGACCGGCCCTGCTGCAGCTTAACCTGCGATTGTGCCGAGGTGCCTGCGGCAGCCAGTGCAACCACCAGCGTCACCGGTACGATCCATCGAATCCGAGCGTTCATTGCACCCTCCTTGCACAGGATTTGCCGCGCCGCGAAAATATCCGCAGAGGATCACACGCAAGTAACAGCCCTGCCTTGATCCAGCGCAAGCCGTGGTTGCCCCCCAGATGCAAAAATCAAGACCTGACCCCACCCGAAAATCAAGACCTGACCCCACCCGCTCCCTTCCAGCACACATGACGATGATCCCGTTCACGCCCGACACCCGTCTTTCGACCGCCGCTGCCGCAGTCGCCGCGGCACTGTGCGCGCTGTCCGCCGCGCCGGATGCCTTCGCCCAGAAGTTCCCGTCCAAGCCGCTGCGCATCCTGGTCACCATCGGACCCGGCTCGGTCGGCGACATCATCTCGCGCGTGATGGCCGATCCGCTGTCGCGCCAGATGGGCCAGCCGGTGGTGGTCGACAACCGCCCCGGCGCCGGCGGCAACGTGGCCGCCGAGGTCGCCGCCCGTTCGCCGGCCGACGGCTACACGCTGTTCCTGACCACCATCAGCACCCACGGCATCAATCCTTCGCTCTACGCGAAGCTGAACTTCGACCCGATCAAGGACTTCGCGCCGATCATCCTGCTCGCGACCAACCCGAACATGCTGGTCGTGCATCCGTCGATGCCGGTGAAGAACGTGAAGGACCTGATCGCCCTCGCTCGCAAGCGCCCCGGTGAGATCACCTTCTCGTCTGCCGGGTCGGGCACTTCGCAGCATATGGCCGGCGAGCTTTTCGCGATGATGTCCGGGACGAAGCTGGTGCACGTACCTTACAAGAGCACGCCGGCCTCGGCCACCGCGGTGCTCTCGGGCGAGACGATGATCGCCTTCGCCAGCGTGCCGGTGGTGCTGGAATCGGTGAAGGCTGGCCGCCTGCGTTCGCTCGGCGTCACTTCCGCGAAGCGGATGGCAGCCGTGCCCGAGATGCCCACGCTCGCCGAGACCGGGCTGCCCGGCTTCGATGTCGGCGGCTGGTTCGGCTTCTCCGCCACCGGCGGCACGCCCGAGCCGATCGTCGCGCAACTGAACGGCGAGTTCCGCAAGGCGATCGCCGATCCAGGCGTGCGCCAGAAGCTGATGGCGCAGGGCATGGACCTGACCGAATCCTCGCCGGCGGAGTTCTCGGCCTTCATCCGCAGCGAGATCGAGCGCTGGCGCAAGGTGGTGCAGGCCACCGGCGCGAAGGTCGAATAGCGCGCCCTGAAGGCGTCGACAGCGGTTCGCCCCCGCAGTGCACCGCTGCGTTCAACGCATCAGCTACGCGGCTTCCCGCACACCTCGAACGCCGTCGCCAGGTACACTTTTGCGGCGGTATACAGGTCATCGATGCTCACATGCTCGCCGACTGCATGCATCTGGCTGCCCTTGACGTCCGGATGGCTGCGTCCGCCCGGCCCGTAGCACAGCGTCGGCACGCCGTAGCTGCTCAGATGCACCGCGTCCGCGCCCGGCCGGCGGATGATGAACTGAGAGTCGGTGCCGGTGACATGGCGATGCGCCGCCATCACCACCTGGCTGATCAGCGGCGACTCGCCGATGTCGGTCGGTGGATCGCTGACATAGGCATCCATGATCGGCTCGGCACACTTGCGCGCCAGCGCAAACGCACGCAGCACCGGCCGCAGCGACCGCTTCAGGTCGTCGGTGGTGGTACCCGGGATCGTGCGCACGTCGAGGTACAGGCTGCACTCCCACGGGTTGCGTGAAACCCGCCAAGGCAGGCCGCCGCGGATCGCCGCGAAGGTGACGTTCGGCCGCTCGCCCATGTATTCGTGGCTGGCGCTGTACTGCTTCGCCCAGTCGAACAGCATCGACTGCAGCACATGCATCTCGTTGATCGCATTGACCACCACCGGGCGGTTCGACCAGGCCGAGTGGCTCATCGTGCCGGCGACGGTGATGCGGAACCAGGTGACACCCATATTGGCGGTAGACACCTGCAGCGTGGTCGGCTCGCACAGCAGCCCATAGTCGGCGGTGACGCCATGGGTGACCATGAAGCGGGTGCCGATGCCATAGCCGGACTGCGCCTCGGAGCGGAACTCCTCGACCTGGCACTTCTCGGTCTCGCCGACCACGCCACCGTAGAGCACATCGCCTTCGAGCTTCACGCCAGCCCTCGCCAGCGCCTCCATCGCGACCATGGCCGAGGCGAGGCCGCTCTTCATGTTGTTCGCGCCCAGGCCCCAGATCCAGCCGTCGCGCACGATCGCCTTCGGCTTGAAGCCCTCGGCGGGAAGGTAGTCTTCGTCGCCATCGGAGGAGGTGTCCATGTGCCCGGTGAACAGCAGGTTGTTACCGTTGCCGGTGCCCGAGAGCACGCCGATCGCGTTCGGGCGGCCGGGGCTGACCTCCTGCAGGTAGGAGCGGATGCCCGAGCGCTGCAGCCGCGCGACGATGTACTCGGCCAGCGCCGCCTCGCGCCCGGTCGGGCTGCAGATGTCGACCATCTCGACCAGGGTGTCGCGTACCGCTTCCGGGGTGATCAGCGCCAGTGCACGCGCATGGTCGGGATGCTCGAACATCGTGTCCTCCTCAGCCTTCCGGCTTCATGCCGATCTGCTCGGCGAGCTTGCGGGTACGGATGATGTAGTCACGCACGAACGCGTCGAATACCTGAGGCGACGAAGATACCGGTTCGGCGCCGAACGCGCTGAACCGCTCCTGTACATCGGGCAGCGCCAGGATGCGCGCCATCTCCTTCGAGACCCGCTCGCGGATCGCCAGCGGCGTGCCGGCCGGCGCGAGCACGCCGAACCAGTCTTCGCTCTCGTAACCGGGTACGCCAGCCTGCGCCAGCGACTGCAGGCCGGGCATGTACTTCGTGCCCGCGGCCGAACTGGTGACCAGTATCTGCAGCTTGCCTTCGCGCGCCAGCGGCAGCGCGTTCGGGCCGGGCGCGAATGCGTAAAGCACTCGGCCGTTCATCGCATCGTTCACCGCTTCCGGCGTGCCCTTGTAAGCCACATGGTCCGCCTTGAAGCCAGCCAGGTGCGCGGTCGCCGCGGCATGCAGGTGCGCGGTGCTGCCGACACCGGCCGACCCGTACACAACGCCCTGCGGCTGCGCCCTGGCGAAGGCGACCAGGTCCTTCAGCGTCTTGAAGCCACGCGCCGGCGACACGACCATGAAGCTCGGCGAACGCGCCGTCTGGCCGACGCCGACGAATGCCTTCAGCGGATCGTAGGGCAGCTTCGGATCGATTGCCGAACGCACGCCGAACGCACTGGGAATGGCCAGGAAGGTGTAGCCGTCGGGCTTCTGCGTGGCCACGTACTGCGCGGCGATCACGCCACCCGCACCAGCACGGTTCTCGACCAGCACCGGGGAGTTCCAGGCTTCGGTCATGTACTTGGCGATCACCCGGGTGACCACATCGGTACCGCCACCAGCGGTCGCCGGGATGATGAAGCGGATCGGCTGCGACGGGTAACCCGCGGCCGGGTCGGCCGGCTGGGCGAGCGCGAGGCCGGGGCCGGCCAGCAACGCGGAGGTCACGGCGGCGACCAGGGTAAGGCGCGGCAGGTTCGAAGGACGGGACGGTGAATGACGGTTCATGGCAATCCTCGACGGTGAAGTGTCCGGGTTCGAGCAAGAAGGGTGCCGGTGATTGCCGTTTGTCACGGCACGTACACCCACAGGTCCAGCATCACCACCGCGCCCGGCACCGCCAGCGCCGGCACCTCGATCGCCGAGAACGGCAGGTAGTGGCCGGGCAGGTGCTTCTGCCACGCGCGCCAGGCCGGGTGGAAGCCGGAGAGATCGGTGTGGAACTGCTGCGCACGCACCGTGTTGGCGAGCGAGGTGCCCGCCTTGCGGCAGATCGCCTCGGCCTGCTCGAGGATGCGGTTCATCTGCAGTTCGGCCGGCGTGCCGAACCACGGCTGGCGCGGATCGATGCGCACGTCCGGCGCCAGTGCACCCCGCTGATCGACCGCCATCAGGCCGGACAGGAACAGCAGGTCGCCGGCACGCACCGCCTGCGGATGGCCGGCGAACGCGACCGGCACCCCGGCATCGATCACCTTCTTCTTCGTGCGCCCGCCGTGCTTCAGGCTGATCGTGTTGATCTCGATGCGCCCGGTCTCGCAGATGAAGCCCGGGTTCGAGGTCGTGATGATCGTGGTGGCCGGGATGTCGCCGCCGAACTGCTCGGCCCACACCTCGTTGAACGCCGGCACGTCGTCGATGTCGCGCAGGTAGACCTGTGCCTTCACCACGTCGGCCAGCGTGTTGCCGACCACGGCCAGCGCCGGCTTGAGCTTGCGCTCGATGGTGAAGCCCGCCTCGAGCTTGATCGGCGTGCCCTTCCACAGGTGGCCGGCCGGCATGCGCGCGGCCGGGTCGAGTGGGCCCTCCTCGGTCTTGAGCGCCTCGGAGGTCTGGCCAGCAATGAACACATGGTCGCCACAGGTCAGCACCGGGCTGTAGCCCGAGGTTGCATGCACCGGCAGGTTGGCCGGGCGGTGCTGCGTCGGCGCGAAGCCACTGTCGGCGGCCACCGCCATCAACTGCACTTCCATGTCCTGCCCGTCGAGCAGGAACTTCTGGTGCAGGTTGGACGTGCTCGGCGGCACATGGCCGCGGAAGAACTCGCGCCGGACCTCATGGTACGCATCGACCACGTGACCACCGGTGTAGTACTGGTCCACGCGCACCACGTTCGCGCGGTCGCTGCCACCGGCCTTGAGTACCTTCGCGAAGTTGGCGAACACCTGGCGCGCCTCCTTCTTGTACTTCGGTACCGAATGGCGCGGCGCCTCGGCATCGACCACCTCGGGTGCCATGCCGCTGGTGAAGTCGGCCGTGCCCTTGTGGCCGGTGGCGAACACCCAGCGGCCGGCACGGATGCCGGGGGCGTAGCGCACGTTGCCGGGCTGGATCTCGACCGGCAGCAGCGCGGTGACCGCGCCCTGCGGCAGGCTGGCAGGGGTCTTTCGGGTAGCCATGGAGGGTCCGTTGATGATCGATGTACGATTGTAGCGGGCACCAGCCCGACCGACCGCATCCCCGAACATGCACGCGAGGAACGACCGTGAGG
>CANGXU010000211.1 GCA_947457885.1 Betaproteobacteria bacterium | reverse complement strand
TTCGAGCGTCTCGCGCAGCAGGTCGAAGTCGTACATGTACTTGTGCCGGGCGAGGAAGCTCGACCGGTCCTCGACGAAGAAATACTGCTCCAGCATCTCGCGCTTGTGGCCACGCCGGTAGCAGTCGACCGCCCAGGCCAGGTCGGGCACGGCGATGCGCACCAGACCGCCCGGCTTCAGGATGCGCAGCGACTCGCGCATCAGCACGATCGCCTCGTCGCGGAACAGGTGCTCGACGAAATGGGACGAATAGACCACATCGACGCTGGCATCGGGGAACGGCAGGCTGTGCGCCAGGTCGTGGTGCACGAAGCGGTGGCCGGACAGCAGGCCGATGTACTGCTCGCGCGTGTAGTAGCGGTTGGATCCGGACAGGCGGTAGGCCAGCGGCAGCAGGGCGCGAGGCAGGTTTGCCAGCACCGCGTTCAGGCTGGCATCGACGTTGATCCAGCCGGGCGCGACCGCCAGGCCGCAGCCGAGGTTCACCTTCACCTTGCCGTCGACCGGATCGGCAGTGGCCTGGACGCGCCGGCCACGGCGCAGCCGGCCGAGCGTCAGCGTTGCGGTATCGATCAGCCAGCGCATCATGAGGCGGCCACGGGCTGTCGCGTGCCTGGTGGAAACATGACTTGGACGCCATCCCGAACGTCGTAGCGGGCATCGCAGGCCGTGCAGCATATCTTGTCGCGAGTAGCCTCCATCGATTCGTGGAAGCGGCCAGGGCAGCGCAGCAGTATGGCCAGACCTAGGCGGCGGTTGCGGCAGGGATCGCCGCCCGACCTGACCTCAAGCACGAGGGCGTCGTTCTGAACTGGGCAGTGTGCGCGGCGCAGTACCCACGCGAGCCGATCCATGCCCAGTCGTCGCAGCAACCGCATCGTGCCGGACTCAAGCGGATACCCTGCCTGCAGCCGAGGGCGCCCGCTGCTGCGGCTCATCGGCGAGGGTCCGGCAGGTTCCACGTCGCGACCCAGTCGAGCAGCTTTCGCATGCGCGACACCACGTCATGGCCATCCTCGCGCACCCTGGTTGCGCCGGCTGCGGCGACTTGCGCTCGCAGGGACTCATCGCTCAGGTATAGCCGAAGCTTCGAGACGAGTTCGTCGGAACTGCGGAAGTAGTCGGCTTCGACCCCGGGCGCGTAGAGCGTCGTCAGGTCGTCGGAGTATTCGGAGAGCATCAGCGTACCTGACGCCGGAATCTCGAAGCAGCGGCGGGTGTAGGTGTCACGATTGAGTTTCGACAGGAAGCAGAGGGCGATCTTTGCGCCGCACAGGGCCTTGTTGTATTCGCTGCCCCAGACCAGCCTGACCGGCGAGAGATGGCGGAGAGCCTTGGACCGCGCGAGTATCGCATCCCATTCGTATCCTGGGCCGAACAGTTTCAGGTCGATCCCGGCGGTCGCAATAGCCTCGAGCATCTCCGTTCGTCCATCGTTTTCATGGTGCCCGACGAAGACGACGTCGCAATCGAAGCGTGCCTTTGCGTCGGCGTCGAGGGGTACGGGATGGTTGCGAGCTGGCATGAACCAGCTGCGCAGCCAGTACACCCGGCGCGCCCCGGCATCGCGGTATTCGGACAGGTTGTGTTCGCGATAGGCCAGCACCGCATCGTAGCGCGGTACCGCTGCGAGGAAGTGCCGCCAGAGCGACGCGGGCTGGCGCGGTGCAAAAGGATCGTCGTTGTTGTAACCAAGCACCACGGTTGGTGCAGCGCCCGTGCTGGCCGGTTTTCGCAACGCGTCGATGGTGGTTGGCCACAGGTGGGTGCCGCGATACACGAAAACCAGTTCCGGGACGAAACGGCGCGCAACGGCGATGAGGTCGTGGTTCAGGTGCCGGATCGCCGGTCCGGCCAGCAAGCGGTTCTGGGCCCGAACGACCAGTGAACGAAACGATCCCCTGTCACCGCCGGTCTCGAAGTACGCATGCCAAGCGAACGCCTCGACCTGATGGCCGAGTTCGACGAACGCGTCGAACACCGCCTGCTCGTGCAACTCGCTGTGCCAGTCGCCGACCACCAGGATGCGCATCTCAGCCGGTACCCCCGTTGCGCGACTTTCGCGCACGCGCATCGCCGAAGGCGGGCGTGTAGCCGAGCCAGCCCTTGATCCAGCGGATCAGCGCCTCGCTCGCCTTCGGGCCGAGCAGCAGCAGCGCGAAGAAGTACACCGGGAACAGTGGCGAGCGCCACAGGCCGAGCCGGGCCAGGCCGAGGCTGTAGCGCAGGAACACGCCGAGCGGCTTGTCGGCCTGGATAGCCAGGATCGGGTACGAATAGTTCCCGATGTCGGCGACGATGCGCCTGTGGACCGCGATGCCTTCGACCGCCTCGACATGGCGCGCGATGTCGACCATCCCCTGCATGAAGTGCAGCGATGACTCCGGCGTGTGTTCCTTCGGTACGAACTTGCCGCGCTCGGCTTCGGCGTTGCCGAAGTCAGGTACGCCCCCGTTACGGTAGAGCGTCAGCACCTGTGGAGTGAACACCACCGGCCGGTGCGCGGCGATGCGTCCGACGAGGTACAGCTGGTAGAGCAGTACGCCATCGAAGCGGTCGGTGGACGCCGCCAGCGCATCGGCCCGGTGCAGCACCATGCCGGGGATCACCACCGATCGGCGGAATGCGACCGTGACTGCATCCGCGCCAGCCGGATACACGCGCTCGTCCGGGAAGTAGCGGAACGTCTGGTCGATGTTGTCGGGGGTCCCGTCGAAAGCTGCATAGCTGCGCACCAGCACGCCCAGCCCTGGGTGCCGGTCGATCACCGCCGCCACGTGCGCGAGCGTGCCCTCGCACATCAGGTCGTCGTTGCCCATGAAAAGGCAGTACTCGCCGCTGGCGGCCTCCACCAGCGCGCGCAGGTTGCCGTCGTAGCCGAGGTTTCGGTCGTTCTCGATGTAGCAGATGCGCCCGGGGTAGCAGCGCTGGTAGTCCTCGACCACCGCGCGGATCGCGTCGCGCTGCGGCGAGCCGTCCTCGCGCAGCAGCACGTCGAAGTCGTCGAACGACTGGCCGAGTACGGTGTCGAGCAGTGCCGGCAGCACCGTTGCCCGGTTGTAGCAGGGAATGCAGACAGTGATCAGAGGCATGTGTCGAGTGGCGCGCCAGCGCGCCCCAGGTTGTCGTTGGCGATCGCCAGTACCAGCAGCGCATACAGGCGCGCACCATTAGTCCTGCCCGCGTGCAGGCCGTCGAGCAGGGATCGCAGTTCGCGCCGCTCGATCATCGGTGGCAGCCGCGGCGACCATTGCTCGAAGAGCCGTTCGCCATCGGCTCGCATCCAGTCGTCGATCGGGATCGAAAAGCCCTGCTTTCGGGTGAAGTCCGCGTCCGCGGGGAGGAGGCGGCGCGACAGCTCACGCTGTATCAACCGGGTGCCAGCCAGGCTCGCCTTCAGCGCGTCGGGGACATCGCGGAACGCGAACTCGACCAGCCGGTAGTCGAGCAGCGGCGAGCGCATCTCGAGCGCATGCGCCATGCTTGCGCGGTCGACCTTCACCAGGAAGTCGTCGGGCAGGATCGACCCGAAGTGGGTGCGGGTCATTGCGTCGATCATGCCATCGCTGCCCTCGGACAGGGCAAGCAGCCCTGCCTCGGGTTCGAGCAGCCCTCCCTGCCTGTCGGTCGTTTGCGCAGCGAGTGCCGACAGTGCATCGCGGGTCAGGATGCGCCGGCGCAGGGTCGTGTCGAAGTAGGGGGACCCCCAGACGATCGCCTTGCCGGCACCGTCGCGCAGGGCGGCCAGCCGGTTGCGGCCACGTACGCCGGCCGGCAGCGCTGCGGCAATGCCTGCGAGCGCGCGCAGCAGCGGCTTCGGGACGGAGCCGATACGCCGCTCGTCGCGCAGGGCCTGGGCATAGTCGCCATAGCCGCCGAACAGTTCGTCGCCGCCGTCGCCCCCCAGCGCGACCGTGACCTCGGTGCGCGCGAGCCCGCAGACCAACCATGTCGGGATCAGTGACGAGTCGGCCAGCGGTTCGTCGATCAGCGGCGCCATCCGCTCCAGCAGCGAGAGCGAGGGAGTCTCCACCGTCAGCTCATGGTGCTCGGTGTCGAAGTGGCGTGCGATCAGGCGGGCCCGTGCGGCCTCGTCGAGCGGTGAGCCGGGCTGTGCGAACGTGAAGGTCCGGATGCGGCCGCTGCCGACGCGGGCCGCCAGCGCCGTGACCAGGCTAGAGTCGAGCCCGCCGGACAGCAGCACGCCGATCGGTACATCGCTGACCATCCGCAGCCTCATGCTGTCCTCGAGCAGTGCCTGCGCGCGGTCGGCTGCGTCCTGCATCGTCAGCCCGGTGATGGGCTGGTGCGGCGGAAGCGCCCAGTAGCGCCTGGTCTCCAGGCGGCGGGTTCCGATCTCGAGGATCGCGCAGTGCGCCGGCGGCAGCTTGTGCACGCCGCTGGCGATGCAGCCGGCACCCGGCACGTAGCCGAGCGCCAGGTAGTGGTTCAGTGCGCGCAGGTCGATGGCGTGCGGGCCGGGCAGCGCCTTCAGTTCCGAAGCGAAGACGAAGCCGTCGCTGTCGTGCCGGTAGTAGAGCGGCTTCTTGCCGACGCGGTCGCGCGCGAGGAACAGCCGCGCCGGCGTCGTGGCGTCGCCGCGGTCGTGGATCGCGAACGCGAACATGCCGTTCAGGCGCGACAGGCAGGCACTCCCCCAGGCGCGCCAGGCGGCGAGCAGGACTTCAGTGTCGCTGCGGCTTCGGAAAGCGTGGCCGAGTGCCGATAGCTCCTGGCGCAACGCCTCGAAGTTGTAGATCTCTCCGTTGAAGACAATCGCCAGGCGGCCATCTTCATCGAGCATTGGCTGGTGGCCGCCGGGCGTGAGGTCGATCACCGACAGCCGACGATGGGTGAGTGCGACCCGCCCGTCCACGGACTGCCACATGCCAGCATCGTCAGGGCCGCGATGCGCCAGCCGGTCGCGCGCCTGCGCGAGACGCACCGGATCGAGGGGTCCCCGGTAAGAGACGGCGCCGTGGATCGCGCACATCTCAGGCGGTGACGCCGAGCAGCCGGAACAGCTCGCCGAAGCGGCGGTCCCAGGTATGGTCGCGCAGCGCGCGCGCGCGGCCTGCATGGGCCATGCGCTCGCGCGAATTGTCGTCGGCGAGCAGCGCGCGCGCGCGGTCGACGCACTCATCGACATCGCGGTAGGTGGCGATGTCGCGGCCGATGTCGTACAGCGCGGCGAGGTCCGGGTTGTCGTGGGTCAGGTAGGCACTGCCGCACATCGGCGCATCGAAGTCGCGCAGCTTCAGCGCATAGAAATCGGTGCAGTGGCCGATGGTGCCCACGCCGAGGACCACCTTTGACTGGGCGAACAGCCGGATCATCGCTTCGTTATCGATGCGGCCGCCTTCCCAGCCACTGCCGAAGGCGGCGACCTCGATCCCGGCGCGGCGCAGCGCGCCCACCGTGCGCTCGCGGATGCCGTAGCGGCCGCCGACGAACGAGACCTCGTACAGCTTGGGCAGGCCGGGGATCGGATGGAAGATGTCCGGATCGCTCGCTTCGGGGAAGTACAGCGCTGCGCAACCCTCGGCCTCGTACCAGCGCACGCACTCCGGCGCGGCGGTCAGAGCGAGGTCGATGTGCCCGACCAGGTCCAGCGTGCCTGACCAGCCGAACGTGTCGCGCCTGCCCCGGTACTGGTGGCGGTCATCGAGCGACAGGTTGATCACCAGCGCGCCCATCCGGCGCGCGGCATCGAAGCCGGCAGGGTCGAGCAGCGTCGACCAGCTCTGCGCAAGGACGATGTCTGGCCGGCCGCCGCGGGCATCCATCGCCGCCAGCATCTCCAGCAGTCGATCACGGTTCGCGGCCCGACGCACCGCCGGTTCGCGCGGGTCATTGTGCCCGTAGGTGCCGTCCGCACGGGTGAACAGCGTGAGCTCGGAGATCCGCTCC
>CANGXU010000210.1 GCA_947457885.1 Betaproteobacteria bacterium | reverse complement strand
GGCCGACCCCGGGTCGGCCGCGATCGCCGGCCGTGCGGCCGCGGAGCGCTACGGGCTGGCGGTGCGCCACGAGAACATCGAGGACGAGCCGCAGAACACCACCCGCTTCCTGGTCATCGGGCGCGAGCATGTCGCGGCATCGGGCCGTGACAAGATGTCGCTGGTGCTCGCGGCCAGGAACGAGCCCGGCGCCGTGCACGGGCTGCTCGAACCGCTGGCGACCAACGGCGTCAGCATGACGCGGTTCGAGTCGCGCCCGGCGCGCACCGGCCGCTGGGAATACATGTTCTTCGTCGACATCGAGGGCCATCCGTCGCAGCCCCATGTCGCACGCGCGCTGGCCGAGATCGAGGCCCGCGCCACCTTCGTCAAGCGCCTCGGCGCCTACCCCGCCGCGCGCGGCTGAGCCGGCCGGCGGCCGGCCCTGGCCGCCGGCACGGCGTGCCCAGCGCTCCCGGCATCCCGCAACCCTGCAGCAGTCAATGAGCATCCCATGAGTGTCGAAGACCGCGCCCCCGCCCATGTGAAGGCGATCGCCCCCTACCAGCCCGGCAAGCCGATTTCCGACCTTGCACGCGAACTTGGCCTGGACGAGGCTGGCATCGTCAAGCTCGCGTCGAACGAGAATCCGCTCGGCGTGAACGAGGCGGCGCTGGCCGCGATGACCCGGGCGCTGGCCGAGGTCACCCGCTATCCGGACGGCAATGGCTTCGAGGTCAAGGCGGCGATCAGCCACCGCTTCGGCGTCGATCCGGGGCAGGTGGTGCTCGGCAACGGCTCGAACGACGTCCTCGAACTGGCCGCGCGCGCCTTCCTGGTGCCGGGCAGTTCCGCCGTCTATGCGCAGCACGCCTTCGCGGTCTATCCCCTGGTCACTCAGGCCACCGGTGCGCGTGGCATCGAAGTGCCGGCGCGCGATTTCGGCCATGACCTGGATGCGATGCTGGCTGCGATCGAGCCCGATACCCGGGTCGTGTTCCTCGCCAACCCCAACAATCCGACCGGCACCTTCATCGACGGCGCCAGCCTGGCCCGCTTCATCGCGGCGGTGCCGCCCGACGTGCTGGTGGTGCTCGACGAAGCCTATACCGACTACCTGCCGAAGGCACTGCGCTACGACAGCATCGCCTGGCTCGCGAAGCATCCGAACCTGATGGTGTCGCGCACCCTCGCCAAGGCCTACGGGCTGGCCGGGCTGCGGGTGGGCTTCGGCCTTGCCTCGCCCGCGGTGATCGACCTGCTCAACCGGGTCCGCCAGCCGTTCAACGTGAACAGCGTGGCCCAGGCCGGTGCGGTCGCGGTGCTGAACGACCCGGGCTTCCTCGAGCGCAGCTTCGAGGTCAACCTCGCCGGGATGAAGCAGCTGACCGATGGCCTGCGCACCCTCGGGTTCGACTACATCCCCTCGTGCGCGAACTTCGTGTCGTTCCGCGTCGGCCCGGCTGCCGAGGTGTTCGACCGCCTGCTGAAGCAGGGCGTGATCGTGCGTCCGATAGCCGGCTACGGCATGCCGGAGTACCTGCGGGTCTCGATCGGCACGCGCGACGAGAACCAGCGCTTCCTCGATGCGCTGCGCACCGTCACCGCCGGCCTGCCCGGTGTTCCGTGCGGGCACGCGCGATGAGCTTCGGCGCTTCGGGTGTGTCGGCGCTGCGCTTCAGGCGCGTCGGCATCGTCGGTGTCGGGCTGATCGGCGGCTCGTTCGCGCTGGCGCTCAAGACCGTCAAGGCGGCCGATACCGTGGTCGGCTTCGGCCGCAGCCGCGCCAATCTCGACACCGCGCGCAGGATGGGCGTGATCGACCAGATCGCGACGGGGTGGGACGAAATCGAAGGATGCGATCTCGTCCTGCTCGCGGTGCCAGTCGGTCAGCTGCCGGAGGTAATGCCAGTTATCGCGCCGCGCATCGGGAAGGATACCGTGCTCACCGACGCGGGCAGCACCAAGCGCGACGTAGTGTTGTATGCGCGCGCCGCTCTCGGCACGGCGCTGCCGCGCTTCGTGCCGGCCCACCCGATCGCCGGTGCGGAGAAGAGCGGGGCAGCTGCGGCCCGGCCGAACCTGTTCGCAGGCAGGCCGGTGGTGATCACGCCGATCGAGGAGACCGATCCGTTCGCGTTCAAGCGCGTGCGGGCGACCTGGCAGCTCACCGGTGCGAAGACCCTGCGCATGGATGTCGCCATGCACGACATGGCGCTGGCCGCGACCAGCCACCTGCCGCATGTGCTGGCATTCGCGATGATGAACGAGATCGCTCGGCGGCCGCAGGCCGAAGCGATGCTGTCGCTGACGGGCGGCGGCTTCCGCGATTTCACCCGCATCGCCGCAAGCAATCCGGAGATGTGGCGGGACATCTGCCTGGCAAACCGTGACGCCCTGTGCGACGAGATCGACACGTTCAGCACACGCCTTGCGCAGTTGCGCCACTTGATCGCCATGGGCGACGGGCCCGCGCTCGAGCGCGAGTTCGAGTCTGCGCGCGTGGCGCGCGAGGGGCTGACCGCGATGCTCAACGCCGGCGCCCGGCCGCGCGACTGAGGCGTGCCGACCGCACAGGATCCGACATGGCCCACGCCGTACGACGCGAATACCTCGACCTGCCGGCGCTGTCGCGCGCGGCGGGCACGATCCGGCTGCCCGGGTCGAAAAGCATCTCCAACCGGACGCTGCTGCTGTGCGCACTGAGCGAGGGACGCACGCGCGTGCTCGACCTGTTGCGCTCGGATGACACCGCCCGCATGCTCGACGCGCTCGATGCGCTCGGTGTGGGCGTCGTCCAGTCCGGCGACGGCAGCGAGCAGGGCGGTGGCCTGACGGCCATGGTCGAAGGTTGTGGTGGCAACCTGCCGGTGCGCGAGGCAGATCTTTTCCTGGGCAACGCCGGCACCGCCTTCCGGCCGCTTACCGCGGCGCTGGCCGCCGTCGGCGGGCACTACCGGCTGAGCGGCGTGCCGCGGATGCACGAGCGTCCGATCCGCGACCTGGTCGACAGCCTTCGCGCGCTGGGTGCGCACATCGATTACCTGGGCAACGAGGGCTACCCGCCACTGGAACTGCATCCGGCCCGGCTGGTCGCCCGGCGCCCGATCCGGGTGCGTGGCGACGTGTCCAGCCAGTTCCTCACCGCGCTTCTGCTGGCCGCGCCGTTGCTCGGCACGCCGGCCGATGCCGGCGGCGCTCCACTGGTGATCGAGGTCGAAGGAGAACTGATCTCGAAACCGTATGTCGAGATCACGCTCGCGCTGATGGCGCGGTTCGGCGTCGAGGTCGCGCGCGACGGCTGGCTGCGCTTCACCGTGCCAGCCGGCGCGCGCTACCGGTCGCCCGGTACCGTCCATGTCGAGGGCGATGCATCCGCAGCGTCGTATTTCCTGGCGGCCGGGGCCATCGGTGGCGGGCCGGTGCGGGTGAACGGTGTCGGCCGGTCCAGCATCCAGGGCGATGTCGCGTTCGCCGATACCCTTCGCCGCATGGGCGCACGGGTAGACGTAGGCGACAACTGGATCGAAGCCGCTGCGCCGCAGGGGCGCCTGCGCGGCATCGACCTCGACTGCAACCGGATCCCCGACGCCGCGATGACGCTCGGTGTGCTGGCCCTGTTCGCGGACGGCCCGACCACGCTGCGCAACATCGCAAGCTGGCGCGTGAAGGAGACCGACCGCATCCATGCGATGGCCACCGAACTGGGCAAGCTTGGCGCCATCGTCGAGGCCGGTGCGGATTACCTGCGGGTCGAGGCGCCAGTGGCGCTCCGGCCGGGGGCAGCGATCGATACCTACGACGACCACCGTATCGCGATGTGCTTCTCGCTCGCGGCACTGGGCGGAGTGCCGGTGCGAATCAACGATCCCGACTGTGTGGCCAAGACTTTCCCCGATTATTTCGACGTGTTCGCGTCGGTTACGGCATGAATGCGCCCGTGCCCGGCGCAGTACCGGTGATCGCGATCGACGGGCCGACGGCTTCCGGCAAGGGCACGATCGCCCAGCGGGTGGCGCTGGCGCTCGGCTTCCACTACCTGGACAGCGGCGCGCTCTACCGTCTGACCGCACTGGCTGCGCTGCGTGCCGGCGTGCCGACCGGCGACGCGGCACGCGTTGCATCGGTTGCGGCGAGCCTGCCGGTCGCGTTTCCGGAAGGTCGGATCGAACTGGCGGGCGAGGACGTCGGCGATGCGATTCGTGCCGAGCCGATCTCGGAAGCGGCATCGATCGTCGCCGCCCATCCGGCGGTGCGCGATGCGCTGCTCGATCGCCAGCGCGCCTTCCGCGAGCCGCCCGGACTGGTGTCGGATGGCCGCGACATGGGCTCCGTAGTCTTCCCGGACGCCGTCCTGAAGGTGTTCCTCACCGCCACTGCCGAAACGCGCGCCGAGCGCCGTTATAAGCAGTTGATGGGAAAGGGATTACCTGCTAACCTTCAAACAATCCTTCATGATCTGCGTATGCGTGATGCCCGTGATTCGGGACGCGCAGTCGCTCCTCTGCAGGCAGGCGCACCCGAGGCTGTCCTCGATTCCGACGATTTGACGATCGAACAGGTCGTTTCGATCGTATTGGAACGGTACCGCATCGCCGTGCGTGTTCAGGCGTCCGGCCGTTCCGGCGGCGCTGGTGGTTCGACGCTCCAGGATTGACGGCGGGTCATGTGGCAGGCGGGTCTCCCGCTGCCGAGGGCCGCGTGAGGCCGGGGGCGAACCAGCGGCGCAACGGAGCACTCCCTGTCGCCCGGTCGCGTGTTCGCCGCAACCGGGTGCCGTCACGGGACAGGGCCGGATTCTTCTCCTTACCCACCCCGGTGCGAACCCGGAAACAGAAAACACAGGTCACCTACCGCATGTCAACCGCCACCGCTTCTGCCGCTGCCTCCGCCGTCTCCAACGTCATCTCCCAGCATCCGCCGGAGAGCTTCGCCGCCCTGTTCGAAGAAAGCCTGTTGCGCAAGGAAATGCGCCAGGGTGAAGTGATCACCGCCGAGGTGGTCCGTGTCGACCCCAACTACGTGGTCGTCAACGCAGGACTCAAGTCCGAGAGCTACATCCCGGTCGAGGAGTTCCACAACGACCGCGGTGAAGTCGAAGTGCAGGCCGGCGATTTCGTCAGCGTGGCGATCGAATCGCTGGAGGACGGCCACGGCGAGACCCGCCTGTCGCGCGACAAGGCCAAGCGGCTGGCCGCCTGGCTCGCGCTGGAAGATGCGCACAATACCGGCTCGGTGGTGCAGGGTATGGTCAACGGTGCCGTCAAGGGCGGCCTGACCGTCATGATGGACGGTATCCGCGCCTTTCTCCCTGGCTCGCTGGTCGATCTGCGTCCCGTCAAGGACACCTCTGCCTACCAGGGCAAGCTGCTCGACTTCAAGGTCATCAAGCTCGACCGCAAGCGCAACAACGTGGTCGTGTCGCGCCGTGCCGTGCTGGAACAGACGCAGGGCGCCGAGCGCCAGCAACTGCTCGAGACGCTGAAGGAAGGTTCGGTCGTCAAGGGCATCGTCAAGAACATCACCGACTACGGCGCGTTCGTCGACCTCGGCGGCATCGACGGTCTGCTGCACATCACCGACCTGGCCTGGCGCCGGGTCAAGCATCCCTCGGAAGTTCTGGCGGTCGGCGATGAAGTCGAGGCCAAGGTGCTCAAGTTCGACCAGGAAAAGAACCGAGTCTCCCTGGGCCTGAAGCAGCTCGGCGAAGATCCGTGGGTTGGCATCTCGCGCCGCTACCCGTCGGGTACCCGCCTGTTCGGCAAGGTCAGCAACATCACCGACTACGGTGCGTTCGTCGAGATCGAGCAGGGTATCGAAGGGCTGGTGCACGTGTCCGAGATGGACTGGACGAACAAGAACGTCAACCCGGGCCGCGTCGTGCAGGTCGGCGAGGAAGTCGAAGTCATGATCCTCGAGATCGACGAAGACCGCCGCCGTATCTCGCT
>CANGXU010000209.1 GCA_947457885.1 Betaproteobacteria bacterium | reverse complement strand
CGGCCATCTCGCGCGCCATCTCGGCACTGCGCCCGGTGTATCCAGCGGGATCCAGCGCCGCGCGTAGCGCCGCTTCGTCGACCGACCGGCGCACGCGCGCGTCCTGGAGCAGGCGGTCGACGAGCGGGTCGCCCGCGGCCCGCGCCTCGTCCAGAGCATGGTGGAGCAGGTCATGTGCGGCCCCCCGGCCAAGTGCTGGCGCGAGCAGCATCATCGCGTTCTCCGCGGTGATTGCCTCGCCCGAGCGCTCGAGGTTGCGCAGCATCCGGTCGGGATGCAGTCTCAGGCAGGCGAGCAACTGGTCCATCTCCCAGGCAACCGCATAGGCGAGCGGCCCTGCGCCCTCCATCAGCCCGTACATCATCTGGTTGTTGGCAGCATCGCCTTCATGCGTGGGCTGCATGGCCTCCAAGGCCAGCGGCACCTGGCTGCGCAGCCGGGCGGCGAGTGCGATCACCTGCACCGCGACCTTCGAGTTCACTTTCTGCGGCATGGTGCTGGAGCCGACGACATCCTCGCCGAGCGACTCGGACACCTCGTCGATCTCGTCGGCCATGAGCGCATAGAGTTCGCGCGCGATCTTCGAGAACGTCGTGCCCAGCAGCGCCAGCAGCATCACATACTCCGCCACGTGGTCGGTGCCGGCGCGCGAGGGCACCGCGAGCGGCGCCAGTCCGAGGCGCTGCGACAGCCGCCGGTTGATCTCCGGCCCGTGTTCGCCGAACGCGTGCATCGCCCCCAGGGCGCCTCCCCAGAGCGAGACGAACACCCGCGGCTCTACGCCGCGCAGCCGGTCGACGTGGCGCAGCAGTTCCTCGATCCAAGCGGCCACCTTCAGTCCGAAGGTGATCGGTAGCGCATGCCGATGGTTCGTGCGCCCGGCTGCGAGCATCCCGGCGCTGGCCTCGGCGAGCCCGGCCATGCGGGCGAGGATGTCGCCCAGCAGGACGAGCAACGCGTCGTGTGCCTCGCGCATCAGCAGGGTACGGCCGGTCTGCGTGAGGTTCTGGGTGGTGGCACCCCAGTGCACGAAGTCCCCCGCATCGCCCTCGCAGGCCTTTGCCAGCGCGCGTGCAATCGAGTGGATCGGCGCGCGGGTGCGCGCGATGTCCGCGGCGAGCGCTGCCGTGCCGATCGTCGCCAGGTTCGCCCTGCGCCGGATCTCGACTGCCGCCGGCGGCGGGATCATGCCGAGTTCTGCCTGCACCTCCGCCAGCGTCGCCTCGATGTCCAGGAACGCCTGCCATAGCCGCTCACGGCTGAACAGGGATTCGATCGCTGCGACATCCGGTCGAGGGGTGCTCCGCGAAGACACCGAGGGTGGCACAGCGCGCAAGGATCAGTTCGCCTTCACCTGCGCGAACCTGACTACCTTGGCCCATTTGGCGGTCTCGCTCCGGATCAGTTCCGCGAACTGCTCGGGCGTACCGGCTACCGGCACCGCACCGAGGGCACCGTAGCGCTCGACCACGCTCGGCGATCTCACTGCACGCTGCATCTCGGCGTTGAGGCGGTCGAGGATCGGACGCGCAATCCCGGCCGGCGCGAGGATGCCTCCCCAGGTCATCACCTCATAGCCGGGGACGCCGGCCTCGGCCACCGTCGGCACATCGGGAAACGCGGCCAGTCGCGTCCGCCCGGTGACCGCCAGAGCGCGCAGCCGTCCCGACTGCAGGTGCACGCCCACGCCGGTAAGGGGATCGAACAGCATCTGCACATGCCCGGCCATCACGTCCGCGGTGGCCTGCCCGCCGCCCTTGTAGGGCACGTGCAGGATGTTCGTGGCGGTCAGCATCTTGAAGTACTCGCCGGCAAGATGGCCGATGGTGCCCGTACCGGCCGACGCGTTGCTGAGTTCACCCGGGCGCTTGCGGGCAAGCGCGATCAGGCTCTTGAGGTCCTTCGTCGGCAGCGCCGACGTCACCGCCAGGACCAGGGCCGCCTCGACTGCCTGCGACACCGGCTGGAAGTCGCGCGCTACGTTGTAGGGCAGCCCGGGCGTCACCGCAGGATTGATCGAGAGCGGACCCGGCCCCGCGTAGCCGATCGTGTAGCCGTCGGGCACAGCACTGGCCAGCGCCTGCATGCCGATCGCGCCGCCGGCACCGGCCCGGTTGTCGGCGACCACCTGCTGGCCCATCTGCCTCGCGAGCTCGGTTCCAAAGAGGCGCGCCGAGACGTCGGTAGCACTGCCGGTGGCGAACGGGATGATGAGGCGGATCGGCTTGCTCGGGAACTCGGCTGCCGCCGCCCGTACGGCCCCGGCACTGGTGGCCAGGACGGTCAGGGCCGCACAGGCACCGAACAGGGAGCGGACATAAAGGGTCATGGCGTGCATTCCTCTGCTGGCGGCAAGTGTTCAGGCTGAAGCGGTCGACAGGTCATTCTAGCGCGCATCGTCATGCGTGCCCTGCTGCTGCTTCGCTGGATCGCCCGCTGTTCAGTCGCCCTTCAGCCCCGACGCGTCGATCACCTTGCGCCACTTCCCGGTCTCCTCGCGCAGGAAGGCTGCGAAGGCCGCCGGCGTCGATGCGATGCCGTCGATGCCCTGGCTCGCGAACCGGTCGCGCACCTCCGGTGTCGCCAGCGTCTTCACCAGCGCGTCGTTCAGGCGTGCCACCACGGGCCCGGACAGGCCCGCTGGACCGACAAATCCGTACCACCCACTGGTGTCGTAACGGAAGCCGGCCTCCTGGATGGTCGGCAGCTCTGGCAGCAGGTTCGACCGTTTCGTGCCGGCCATGGCGATCGCGCGCAGCTTGCCGGCACGTACCTGCGGCAGGGCCGACGAGATGCCGTTGAACATCAGGTCGACCTCGCCGCCGATCAGCGCGCCCATGCCGGGACCTGCGCCCTTGTACGGCACGTGTACGACCTTCAGCCCGGCCACCAGGTTGAACAGTTCGGCCGCCATGTGGATGCCGGTGCCCGGCCCGCCGGAGGCGAAGTTCATCTTTCCCGGGCGCGCGCGAGCGAGCGCGACGAGCTCCTGCACGGTCTTCGCCTGCACCGACGGATGCACCAGCAGTACATAGGCCTGCTCGGCAACCAGCGACAAGGCGGTGAAGTCGCGCAGCGGATCGTAGGCCGGTTTGGACTGGCGCAGCGGCTCGATCGCCAGCGGACCGGAATGACTGATCATCACCGTGTAGCCATCGGGCTGGCTGCGCGCGACGATCTCCGCGCCGATGCCGCCGCCGGCACCGGCGCGGTTGTCCGCCACCAGTGGCTGGCCGATCGCCTCGCCATAGTTCTGCGCGACGATGCGCGCGACGATGTCCGCCGGGCCGCCAGGCGAGGCCGGGATCATCAGGCGTATAGGGCGGGCAGGGAAGGCCTGTGCTGAAGCGTCGGTCGATGGCAGGCCGGTCGCGAGCAGCATCATCGCGGCCGTGGCCGTTGCCGCGGCGGCGGTCGTGCGGGCATCCACTGCGGCCGAAGCCGTCCGGGAGATCGTCATTGCGTGTGCTCCTCCTCGGCGGTGATGTTGACGCGCTCGAGGGGACCGGTCAACCGAGACGGCGGGCGGCATCGTCGTCGCCGGAGCGCAGCGCAAGACGCGGCACTGTTGCCCGGCGCGTATCATCGCGCCCAGCCCATACATCAAGGAGGACCCGTTGAGCACAAGGCCCCTGGGCGTCGCCGTCATCGGTGCCGGACGCATCGGCACCCTGCGCGCGCGCCTCGCAGCAAAGCATCCGTCGGTCGGCTTTCTCGCGATCTCCGACCTCGATCCGTCGCGGGCGCAGGCGCTTGGCAAGACCGCCGCCGCCGACTTCTGCAGCGGCAACAACAACGAGGTGATCGAGCGCCCGGAGGTGAACGCGGTGTTCGTGTCGACCCCTGAAGGCGAGCATGTGGCTCCGATCATCCGTGCGCTCGAACTGGGCAAGCCGGTACTGGTCGAGAAGCCGATCGCGCTCGAACTCGCCGACGCGCAGCGCATCGTCGATGCCATCCGTGCCAACAACGGCAACCTGCGCATCGGCTACAGCCGACGCTTCAAGGAATGCTTTCTGCGCGCGAAGGAGCAGATGAACCACGGCCGCCTCGGTACCGTCGTCGGCGGCCTCGCGCGCGTCTACAACTCGCGCGCCCAGGCGTTCTCGATCCTCAAGCGCGACCCGCATGCCACGCCGGTGCTCGACGTGCTGACCTACTACGTCGACCTGATGTGCTGGTTCCTGGAAGGCAATCGTCCGGTCGAAGTGGTCGCGCGCGGCCAGCACGGCATCTTCAAGAAGGCCGGCTACAGCGCGCACGACGTGACCTGGGCCATCGTCACCTTCGCCGACGGTGCGGTCATCAACTTCGGCGTGAGCTACGCGCTGCCCGCGCAGTACCCGACGCTGGGCCAGTCCGACCGGGTCGAACTGCTGGGTACCGAAGGCACGATGATCATCGACGACGACCACATGGACCACCTGATCTATTCCGAGAAGGGCATCCCGCACGCCTACGTACCCGACCACGGCGTGCCGTTCGCCTTCCTCGGCAGCAACACCGCCGGCGACTGGGCGCTGGGCGATTTCTGGGGGCCGCTCGGCAACGAGACGCGTAGCTGGCTCGATTCGCTGGTGACCGGCGCTGACACGCCGCACTGCCGCCCGGACGCGGCGCTGGTCAACCTGGAGACGACGATCGCGATGGAGCGGTCGGCCCGATCGGGACAGGCGGTGCGCCTGCCGCTCGAAACCTGAAGGAACAGCTCGATGAAACGCATTGCAACCCGCAGCGCGCGACGCGCCTTGGCCGGCGCGTCCATGTTGGTGGCGGCGCTGGCCCTGCCGGTGCCAGCCACGGTGATGGCACAGCAGCCCTATCCGTCACGCCCGGTTCGGCTGGTCTCTCCGAACCCGCCCGGCGGCGCGAACGACGTGATCGCGCGTATCGTGGTGAACAAGCTCGCCGAGGTACTCGGCGTGCCGATGGTGATCGACAACCGCGGCGGCGCTGGCGGCACCATCGGTGGCGAGATCGCTGCACGCGCGGTACCCGACGGATACACGCTGCTCGCCGGCTCGATCTCTACGCACTCGTTCTCGCCGGTGATCTCGCCGAAGCTTTCGTACGATCCGGTGCGCGATTTCACGCCGATCTCGCTGTTCGCGATCTCGCAGAACCTGCTTGTGGTGAACCCGACGCTGCCGGTCAGCAACGTGAAGGACCTGGTTGCGCTGGCGAAAGCGAAGCCGAACACGCTCAACTATGCGTCGGGCGGCACAGGGTCCACCAGCCATTTCGCGATCGCGCTTTTCGTCAGTGCCGCGGGCATCGCCAACGGCACGGTGCACGTGCCGTACAAGGGCGGTGCGCCCTCTGTCGCGGCGACGGTCGCCAACGAGACCCAGTTCTACTTCGGACCGATGGCCGGCAGCATCCCGCAGGTCAAGGCGGGCCGGTTGCGCGCGGTGGCGGTCGGCGGGGCGGCACGCTCCGCGCTGCTGCCGGACGTGCCGACGGTGCGCGAATCTGGCGTCAACTATGCTGCTGCGGGGTGGTTCGGCCTGCTCGGTCCGGCCGGACTGCCGAAGCCGGTCGTGCAGCGGCTCAACAAGGCGGTGCATGACACGGTCGGAATGGCCGACGTGCAGCGCCAATTGCTGGAAGTCGGTGCCGAGGGCGTCGCCAACACGCCCGAGTCGTTCGCGAAGTTCATCGCCGAGCAGCTCGCCAGCACACGACGTGTGGTGAAGGAACTCGGACTCAAGTTCGACTGAAGGTGGGGTGGGACCGGGTCGGTGTGGGCGGTGTGGGTGTGGGGGTCAGGTCTTGAGTCTTGCATCTGCGACGTGGGTGTGGGGGTCAGGTCTTGAGTCTTGCATCTGGAGGGTGTCCGAAATTTTGTGTGCGAGGCATATCATGACGATGAGGAGCATGTATGCCAAGCAGGAAGACCACGAAGGCGGCCGAGGCCGCAGCGGCGCGGATGCCGTCCATTCCGAAGGAACTCATTGACCAGTTCGTG
>CANGXU010000208.1 GCA_947457885.1 Betaproteobacteria bacterium | reverse complement strand
GGTGCGGGCCGCGGCCACGGCAATGCTGCGGCCGCGCGCCCGGCAGCCCACGCTCAGCCGCGGATGGCTTCTCCCGCTTCGGCGCAGCCGGCCCGAAGCGGCCCGGCCGGGTACGGTACGGCGGCGCCGGCTTCTGCGCCCTCGGGCGGGCTGTATGCCGATCGGGGCAAGCCCCGCTCACGCGGCAGGGCCCGCTGAAAGAGCGTCGCACGGATTGCCGTCGCTGCAGCGGTCGGGCGGCATGACATCCTGCTTTGCAGCCCGGCCCGGTCGGTGAGTCGGTGCCGACACGCGAGCCGCTCGCGCGTATGATTTGAACCCAGCCAGCTGTGCCCAGCCCGACGCCGAGAGCCCGCGCATGAAACCAGACGATTCCGACCTTTCCCTCCCCCCGCAACAGGTCAGCATCGATGTGCTGCTCGAGAAATACGCGAAGGGCGGAGAGCAGTCGATCGACGAGGTCCGCCGGCGCGTCGCCCGCGCGCTGGCCGCGATCGAAAGCGATCCGGCTCTCTGGGAACCGGTATTCATGGAAGCCCTCGAGAAGGGCTTCATCCCCGGCGGGCGCGTGAACTCGGCCGCCGGCACCGACCTGCAGGCGACGCTCATCAACTGCTTCGTGCAGCCGGTCGGCGATTCGGTATCCGAGACGGTCGACGGCAAGCCGGGCATCTATGTCGCGCTGATGCAGGCGGCCGAGACGATGCGCCGCGGTGGCGGCGTGGGCTACGACTTTTCCTCGATCCGCCCCAAGGGCGCGCATGTGAAGGGTACCGATTCGCATGCGAGCGGCCCGGTGTCCTACATGCGGGTATTCGACCGCTCGTGCGAGACGGTGGAGTCCGCCGGTTCGCGGCGCGGCGCGCAGATGGGCATCCTGCGCTGCGACCATCCGGACATCGAAGACTTCATCCATGCGAAAGACCACGGCGACCTGCGCAACTTCAACGTGAGCGTCGCCGTCACCGACGCGTTCATGCGCGCGGTCGAAGCCGACGGCGAATGGTCGCTGGTGCACAAGGCGCCGCCACGCCGGCAGGGCGACGATACGCCAGCGCAGGACCCGCACGGCGCGTACATCTACCGCACGGTGCGCGCGCGTGACCTGTGGCAGCAGATCATGCAGTCGACCTACGACCATGCCGAACCGGGCGTGGTGTTCATCGACCGCATGAACAGCGACAACAACCTCGCCTACTGCGAGGGAATCGAGGCGACCAATCCGTGCGTGACCGGCGACACCTGGACGATGACGGTCGACGGCCCGCGGCAGGTGCGCGACTGCATCGGCGAGCCACAGACCCTGGTCGTCGACGGACGTCCGTGGGCGACCGGCCCGCAGGGCTTCTTCGAGACAGGGACGAAACCGGTGCTGGCGGTGACGACAGCCGAGGGCTTGACGATGCGACTGACCGAAGACCACCAGGTCCTGCGGGTCAAGCGCATGACGCGTGACGTGCGCGAAACGGAATGGGTCCCGGCCGCCGCGCTCGCCGCGGACGACCGCATCGTCGTGCATGACCATCGCGCGCTGTCGGGCTGGCCCGGACGCGGTTCGGCCGACGAAGGGTTCCTGCTCGGATTCCTGCTGGGCGACGGTACGCTCAGGGCCGATACGGCAGTGCTGGAGGTGTGGGACGCCGCAGCCGCACGGGTCGTCGGTGGCCAGGCTGCGGCCGGCCTGTCTGCACGCTCGCTGATGAGCGCCGTCATCGATGCCACCACCGGGCTGCGCAAGCGCACCGATCACCAGGGCTGGATGCCAGTCCCCGACCGCAGCAGCTGGCGGTTCAAGTCGACTGCGCTGCGCGACCTGGCCGCCTCGTTCGGCATGTTCCCGGGTGCAAAGGCGATCACGCCCGAGATCGAGCGCGGTTCCTCCATGTTCTGCCGCGGCTTCCTGCGCGGGCTGTTCGACGCCGACGGGTCGGTGCAGGGCAGCCAGGCCAAGGGCATCAGCATCCGGCTGGCACAGTCGGACGAGGCGACGCTTCGGGCTGCGCAGCGGATGCTGGCACGGCTCGGCATCGTGAGTACGCTGTATCGCGAGCGTCGGCCCGCCGGGCTGCGTCTGCTGCCCGATGGCCACGGAGCGATGTCGGCGTATCCGACGCGCGCGCAGCATGAACTGGTCATCTCCAACGACAACGTCATCCGCTTCGGCGACCTGGTCGGCTTCGCGTACAGCGACAAGCAGGCTGCCCTCGCGAAACTGCTCGCTGCCTACAGGCGCAGTGCGAACCGCGAGCGTTTCGTCGCTACGATCCGTTCGATCGAGCCCGACGGAATCGAGCCGGTCTACGACGTGAATGTGCCGGGCGTGCATGCCTTCGACGCCAACGGCCTCTACGTGCACAACTGCGGTGAACAACCCCTGCCCTCCTACGGCTGCTGCTGCCTGGGCAGCGTCAACCTCACGCTGTTCGTGCGCGAAGCCTTCACGCCGCAGGCCCGCTTCGACTTCGAGGCGTTCGGCCGCGTTGTCCGGCCGGCGATCCGCATGCTCGACAACGTGCTCGACGCCACCGTCTGGCCGCTGCCGCAGCAGTACGCCGAATCGCGCGCGAAGCGCCGGGTCGGGCTCGGCTTCACTGGCCTGGGCGATACGCTGATCATGCTCGGGCTGCGCTTCGATACCGAAGGGGCGCGCGGCATGGCAGCGCGGATCGCGCAGGCGATGCGCGACGAGTCGTATGCAGCCTCGGTAGACATCGCGAAAGACAAGGGCGCCTTCCCGGCCCTGGATGCCGAGCGCTATCTGGCCGAGCCGTCGTTCGCCTCGCGGCTTCCGGAGGACGTCCGGCAGGGCATCCGCAAGCACGGCCTGCGCAACAGCCACCTGCTGTCCATCGCGCCGACCGGCACCATCTCGCTGGCGTTCGCCGACAACGCGTCAAACGGCATCGAGCCGCCCTTCTCCTGGACCTACCAGCGCAAGAAGCGCATGCCCGACGACACGCACAAGGTCTACGACGTGGAAGACCATGCGTGGCGGCTGTACCGGCACCTCGGCGGCAACGTCGATGCACTGCCGGAATCGTTCGTCACCGCGCTCGAGATCTCCGCGCTCGACCACATGAAGATGGTCGCCGCCGTCGCACCGTTCGTCGACTCGGCGATCAGCAAGACCGTCAACGTGCCGGCGGACTACCCCTACGAAGACTTCCAGAACCTCTACATGGAAGCCTGGAAGGCCGGCCTGAAGGGCATCACCACCTACCGGCCCAATGCCGTGCTCGGCAGCGTGCTGTCGGTGACGCCATCGACTTCGTCGGGCACCGGTACGGCGCCCAACGACGCACCGAACGACCTGGACACCAGCGACGCCGACCGGCGCATCCGCCTGGATGCCGCGCCGCAGCCGGCACTGGCCAGCCTGCGCTGGCCGGGCCGCCCCAAGCTCACTGCCGGCAATCCGTCGTGGACGTTCATGGTCGAGTCGCCGACCGGCAGCTTCGCGATCTTCGTCGGCCATGTGGAAGGCGAACAGTCGCATCCGTTCGAGGTCTGGGTAAACGGTGCGGAGCAGCCGCGCGGCCTGGGCGCCGTCGCCAAGACGCTGTCGATGGACATGCGCGCACAGGACACCGGCTGGCTGCGCGCAAAGCTCGACATGCTCTCGAAGACCCCGGGCGACGACGCCTTCGACTGCGCGCTGCCGCCCGACGGCAAGCCGCTGCGCATGCCCAGCATGGTCAGCGCGTTCGCGCGTATCGTGCGCTGGCGCGTGGAGCAACTCGGCGCGCTTGACGAGCATTCGGGCGGCACCCCGGTGCTCGACACCCTGTTCACGAAGAAAGAGCCCAAGACCGGCACCGACGGCACGATGAGCTGGAGCGTCGACGTCTACAACGGCGCGAGTGGCGACGACTTCGTGCTGATGCTGAAGGAGCTGGTGCTGCCCAACGGCCAGCGCCGTCCGTACTCGATGTGGCTCGCAGGTTCGTATCCGCGTGCGCTCGACGGCCTGTGCAAGCTGCTGTCGCTCGACATGCGGGTGATCGACCCGGCATGGATCGGCATGAAGCTGCGCAAGCTGCTGTCGTATGCCGAGCCACTGGGCGACTTCATGGCGCGCGTGCCCGGCGAAGACCGCCAGGAGAACTACCCGAGCACGGTCGCCTACATCGCCCGCCTGATCATCCACCGCTACGCGATGCTCGGCGTGCTCGACGAGCGCGGCCTGCCCCTGTCTGACATGGGTGTGCTCGAGATGCCCGAGGACGACGGGGTGATGCCGGTGGCGAACGCGCCGGGGTACACCCAGGCGAGCGCCGTGGTCGCCGGCAAGCTGTGCGCCGAATGCGGCAACATGGCGGTGATCCGCAAGGACGGCTGCGAGTTCTGCACGGCGTGCGGCGCGATCGGCGCCTGCGGCTGAGCGCGGCGGGGCGGGGCGTCGGGTGAACGCGCAGGTGCATGCGATTGGCGCGTCCGGCGGACGTGCCCGTTCCGGTTCCGGTTCCGAATCCGTGTCTGACCCTGATTTCCTGGAATCGGGGTCAGACACGGATTTCCTGTTCGACCTGTCCGGGGTCGAGGCGCATGCATGGGCCATGCTCGAGCATGGCGCGTCGGACCGCCGGTCGCCCTGCCATGCGCCGTCGGTGGCGACGCTGTCGGCAGACGGCCCGCAGGTGCGCACCGTCACGCTGCGCCACGTGGATCGCGCGGCGGCCATCCTGCGCTTCAACGCGGACGTGCGCGGCGGATTGGTGACCCAGCTGATGGACGATCCGCGCGCCGCCGTGCATGCCTACGATCCGGCGGGCAAGACACAGCTGCGGCTGCGCACCGTGGCGACCCTGCATCGCGGCGATGCGCTGGCGCTGTCGACCTGGCAGGCGACGAACCCGTCTGCGAAGCGCTGCTACCTCGTGCCGCCCCCCGGCTCGCCATCGGACGAACCGACGACCGGACTCCAGGCCCCTTTGGAGCGTCGCCGTCCGAGCGAGGCGGAAAGCGGCGCCGGGTTCGTCCACTTCTGCGTCGTCGCATTGAAGATCGAATCGATCGACTGGCTCCATGTGCACGCGATCCACAAGCGGCGCGCGCGCTTCGACCTGCACGACGGACGCTGGCAGGGCACATGGCTCACGCCTTGAGCGGGCGGCGATGAGCGATCCGCAACCGCCGGCAGCGGACGAGGACCGCAAGGTATCGACCCGCGAATTCCTGCGGCTGTTCACGGCGCTGATGCTGCCGATGTTCCTGGCCGCAGTCGACCAGACCCTGCTGGCGACCGCGACGCCGGCCATTGCCTCGGACCTCGGCGGACTGCGCGACGCGAGCTGGATCGCCCTCGGCTACCTGCTCGCGGTGACCATCACCGTCCCGACCTACGGCCGGCTGGGCGACCGCTACGGCCGGCGCGACCTGCTGCTGGTCGCACTTGCCGTGTTCGCCGCGGGCTCGCTCGCCTGCGCGCTGTCGCAGTCGATGCTGCAGCTGGTCCTCGCACGGGTACTGCAGGGGCTGGGCGGCGGCGGACTGATGGTGATGGCGCAGGCGCTGATCGGTGAACTGGTGCGACCGCGCGAACGGCCGCGCTTCCAGGCCTACTTCGCGAGCATCTTCACGTTGTCGAGCGTCGCCGGCCCGGTGCTCGGCGGATTGATCGTCGGCCAGGTCGGCTGGCGCTGGCTGTTTGCCGCGAACCTGCCGCTGGTGCTGCTGGCCACCTGGCTGGTGCTGCGCCTGCCGCGCGGCGTGAAGTATCCGGACAGCGGCGGTGTCGACGACCGGACCGGCATGCTGCTGTTCGCACTGACGGCATCCGCCGGACTCGTCTGGTTGACCTTCGGCGGCCACCGCTTCGCATGGCTGTCGCCGACCAGCGCAGCCCTGTTCGGCGCGGCGGTCCTGCTCTGCGCCTGGCTCTATCGCCGCGAGCGGCGGCTGGCACAGCCCTTCCTGCCGATCGAGATCCTGCGCATCCGCGGCGCCATCGACATGTCGATCACCATCGCCTGCTTCGCCGCCTGCCTGTTCGCGACGATCTTCTTCCTGCCGATCTACCTGCAGCTCGGCTACGGCTCGAGCGCGAACGAAAGCGGCCTGCTGCTGCTGCCGCTG
>CANGXU010000207.1 GCA_947457885.1 Betaproteobacteria bacterium | reverse complement strand
GCCGACGCCCTCGGGCCCGCCGATGCGCAGCAGCGCCATCGGGCCGAGGTCGACCTGGCGGCCGCCGACCGAAGGGCCGGTAGTGGTGAACTTCCCATCGCCCAGGCGTTCGACATGGAAGGTCGCCTCATAGGGATCGCTGCCTTCAGGGCCGAAGCGCCCGCCCAGCGCGAGGGTCACGTCGGCGCCCTGGCCGGCCGCATGCGCAGCGGCAGCCGACCCTGGATCGAAGAAGAACCCGAGCACCGCCTTGCGCGCATGGTTGCGTACCAGCGCGGCGAGCAGTCCCGTGGTGTCGCCGGTACCGCCGGCGCCCGGGTTGTCCTGCGTGTCGGCGATCACCACCGGCCGTGTCGCGGTCTCGGCGATGCGCATCGCCTGCTGCACGGCCTCGTCGGGCTGCAGCAGCGGTTGGGCGAACTCGGCCTCGCGCGCTTCGATGTCCTTCAGCAGCGCGTCGGCGGCGGCATCGGCGGCGGCCTGGGTCCAGGCATAAGCCACCACCGACGGGCCGCAGTCGTGCAGGTCCGCCGGCGGGAAGCCGGCGAGGTAGGCGACGCTCAGCACCTCGCCCTGCTCCAGCCGTGCCGAGTGCTCGATGATCGCCTTCGACGGGTCGATCATCGTGCACTGCGAATTGAGCGGCAGCAGGAAGGCTGGCTTGCGCAGCGCGCGCCCTGCCGGGCGCCCACGCGCCAGCACCTGCTTCAGCACGCGCGCCGCACGTTCGCCGGTATCGACACGGTCGACATGCGGATAGGTGCGGTAGGCCTCGACGCCATCGGCGTACTGCACCATCTCCGGCGTGACGTTGGCATGGTAGTCGAGGCTGTAGACCACTGGTACGGTCTCCCCGATCGCGGCGCGGATGCGGCGCAGCAGCTCGCCCTCGCAATCCTCGAAGTCCTCGCATACCGCCGCGCCGTGCAGGTCGAGGTAGATCGCATCCACCGGCATCGCCTGCGAAAGCATGCCGACCATCTCGCCGGCGATGCGTTCGACGGCATCCCGCGTCACGTAGCCACCGGCACCGCCACTGGTCCAGATCAGCGGCGCGTAGTCGTGCGCAGGCCCCATCTCCTTCAGGAAGCCCGAGAGCGCGAAGCTGGTGTCGGACAGCCACTGCAGCACCTCCGGGCCGCGCACCAGCGGTGGACGGTCGCGGTGGGCCGCGAAGTAGGCGAAGTCGGTTCGTGTGGGGACGAAGCAGTTGGTCTCGTGCTGGAAACCGCCGATTGCGATGCGTGCCATGGTGTTCAGTCGCCTCCCTTGATGCCTGCGGCCTTGACGATGCGGTCGATCTGCCCGGCGGCATGCTTCGCCAGCGCAAGCATCTGCTCGGGCGTGTTCGCACCCGGCTCCGTGCCCGCCTGAAGCAGGCTGTCGCGAAGCTCGGGCACGTTCAGTGCCTTGCCGATCGCTGCCGAGAGTTGCTGCACGATCGGCCCCGGCGTCTGGCCCTGGGTGACGATCGCGTAGAACGGCGTGAACTCGAAGCCGGGCAGGCCAGCGGCCTCGGATACGGTGGGTACGTCGGGCAGCTGTGGCGAGCGAGTCGCCGAGGTCACGCCCAGCGCGCGCAGCTTGCCGGAGCGGACGAACGAGATCGTGCCGCCGAGCACCGAGGTGCCCATCTCGACGCGGCCGGCCATCACGTCGATGTAGAGCTGGCTGGAGCCCTTGAACGGCACGTGGTTGATGTCGATCTTCGCCGCGCCGCGAAAGTACTCGGCTGCGAGGTGCGGCGTCGCGCCCACGCCCGAGGAACCGTAATTGAGTTCGCCAGGTCGCTTGCGTGCGAGCGCGATCAGCTCCTTCAGGTTTTTCGCCGGCAAGGCATTGTTCACATAGAAGACCAGCGGGAAAGTGCCGACCTTCGAGACCCAGGCGAAGTCCTTCCACGGGTCGACCGGCATCTCGGGCCGCAGGCTGCGAATGCCGGCCAGGCCGGAGGCCGCCAGCAGCAGCGTGTAGCCGTCGGGAGGCGCCTTGGCGGTGAACTCCCAGGCGACCAGCCCGCCCGCGCCGGGACGGTACTCGACGATCACCTGCTGGTTGAGCACCTTGGCCAGCGGGCCGGCGAGCAGACGGGCATGCAGGTCGTCGCCGCCGCCGGGCGGGGCGCGCACGATCAGGCGCAGCGGCTTGGCCGGGAAGGATTGCGCGATGGCTGGTACGGCGAACGCCAGCAGCACGGCACAGCCCACTGCCGTGCGCATCGGTGGGTGCAACGAAGTACGCATCGGCGACTCCATCGTCGGCATCGGTAACGGCAGACAGGATATCGCCCCTTGCGGCGCAGCGTGCGCGGAGGCAATCGGCTACGCTACCGGGCGCCGCCGTTCGTCCGCTGCGCGGTACAGCAGAAGAAACGAGACAACTCATCCCCGGGGGAGCTGCATGGACGCCATACGAGACCGCATGACCCGCACTGAACTTCAGCCCGATGTTTCGCGCCGCCGCCTGCTCGGCGGCACGGCCGCGCTCGGCGCGCTGTCGGTGGCCGGCTGCGCGACGACATCCACTACCGGCGGCGGCCTGCCGTCACGCGGCGAGTGGCTGGTGCGTGGCGGCCATGTGATGACCATGGACCGCAAGACGGGTGACCTGCCCGCTGCCGATGTGCATGTGCGCGACGGTGCGATCGTCGCGGTCGGCAACGGCCTGCAGGCGCCCGGCGCGCAGGTGATCGATGCGCGCGGCATGATCGTCATGCCGGGAATGGTCGAGACCCACTGGCACATCTGGAACACCATCCTGCGCAGCATGTCGGGTGCCGAGAAGAAGTACGGCTACTTCCCGACCGCGCTCGGCATCGGCCGGGTGTACGAGGCCTCGGACATGTATCACAGCGCGCGTCTCGCCAGCACCGAGGCGGTGTTCTCCGGCATCACCTTCGTGCACGACTGGTGCCACAACATCCGCACGCCGCAGCATGCGCGCGAAGCGCTGCGCGGGTTGCAGCAGTCGGGGCTGCGCGGGCGCTTTTCGTACGGGACGATGCAGGGGCATCCGGTGGATGCGCCGATGGATATCGCCGACCTCGAACGGCTGCGCGCCGACTGGTCGCAGCACGCGAATGGTGGCCTGCTGTCGCTGGGCGTCGCCTGGCGCGGGGTCTCCACCGGCGGCACCGGCCTGATCAAGGCCGAGGCCACGCGCGAGGACGTGGCCGCTGCGCGCCGGCTCGGTCTGCCGGTGTCGGTGCACCTGAACAACTCCCGTGCCCGGGCTGGCGGCATCGCGCAACTGGCGAAGGACGGGCTGCTCGGCGCCGACCTGCAGGCGATCCATGCGGTATGGGTGACGCCCGAGGAAGTGAAGGCGCTGGCTGCATCCGGCGCATCGGTGAGCATCTCGCCCTACACCGAACTGCGCATCGGTTTCGGCGTGCCGCCGACCAGCCGGTTCCTCGAGGCCGGCATCCCGATGGGGCTGTCGGTCGACACCACCGCGCTCTCGGGCAATGCCGACATGTTCGGCATCATGAAGGTGACCCAGAACGCGGAGAATGCGCGCACCGAGAACGAGTTCCAGCTGCCAGCGCGGCGCGTGCTCGAACTGGCGACGATCGAAGGTGCGCGCTCGATGGGCATGGCCGACCGCATCGGGTCGCTGGTGCCGGGCAAGCGTGCGGACCTGATCATGGTCGATACCCGTGCGATCAACATCGGCGTTTTCACCGATCCGGCGCACCTGCTGGTCGAGGCTGCGCAGCCGTCGAACGTCGACACGGTGATGGTGGACGGGCGCATCCTCAAGCGCAGCGGACGGCTGGTCGGCGTCGATGCAGGGCAGGTGGTGGACGAGGCACGGATCGCACTTGCCGGGCTGCGCAAGCGGGCAAACTGGTGGTGATGAAACCCTGATGGATCGACGATGACCGCAATGCTCCTGTCCCAGCACCTTACGGCGAGCGGATATTCGCCGTGGCGGCTCCACGACCGCGCCCGGCGCGGCGAGGCGCTGGCCGTGGCCGGCGAGGGCGCGGGAACGCGCGCGCTGGCGGCGCTGCTGCTGGCCGCGATGACCGTGCTCGTGCTTTGGGCATGGTCGTCGCCGGCGGCCAGCGCCTCGGCGCTGCGCCTGGCTTTGTCCGGCGATGTCACTTCGCTCGATCCGCACTTCCTCAATGCGGCACCGAACAATACGGTCGCGCGGCATGTATTCGAGTCGCTGGTACAGGTCGATGCCGACGGCCAGTTGCAGCCGGCGCTGGCCGAATCCTGGCGCGCGCTCGACCCGACCACCTGGGAGTTCCGGCTGCGCCGCGGCGTGCGCTTCCACAACGGGCAGGAGATGACCGCCGAGGACGTGATGTTCTCGCTCGAGCGGCCGTCGCAGCTGGTGAAGAGCCCCGGTCCGTTCACGGCGTTCACGCGGCCGGTGGTGGGCAAGGAGATTGTCGACCCCTACACCATCCGCCTGCGCACCGCGACGCCATATGGTCCGCTGCCGCTCGACCTGTCGAACGTGTTCATCGTCTCGCGCAAGGTTGCCGAGTCGGCTTCCACGGACGATTTCAACACCGGCAAGGCGGTGATCGGCACCGGGCCGTGGCGCTTCTCGAGCTGGCGCCGGGGCGATGCGGTCGAGCTGCTGCGCAACGACCAGCACTGGGGCCTGAAGCCCGCATTCGAGCGGGTGACGCTGCGCATCATCACCAGCGATCCGACACGGATGGCGGCGCTGCTGTCGGGCGACGTCGATGCCATCGAGACCGTGCCCACCGCGGACATCTCGAAGCTGCGCGGCAATCCGAAGTTCCTGGTCGAGCAGCGCGCGTCGTGGCGCACGCTGTTCTTCCATCCCGACCATTCGCGCGACAAGTCGCCGTTCGTGTACGACAAGTCGGGACGTCCACTCGAGAAGAATCCGTTGCGCGATGCACGGGTGCGGCAGGCGATCTCGATGGCGATCGACCGGCGCGCCCTGGTCGAGAAGACGATGGAAGGACTGGCCACGCCGGCCACCAACATTGTCGCGCCCGGCATCCTCGGCAACAACCCGACGCTGAAGCCGGATGCCTACGACCCGGTGGCCGCGCGGAAGCTGCTGGCCGAGGCCGGCTGGCCGGATGGCTTCGGCATGACGCTGCACGGACCGAACGACCGCTACATCAACGACGAGCAGGTGGTACAGACGGTCGCGCAGATGCTCTCGCGAATCGGCATCGCGGTGAAGGTCGAGACCTTGCCTGTGGCGGTCTACTTCGCCCGCGCGCGCAAGCACGACTTCAGCTTCGCACTGCTCGGCTGGGGCTCCAACGCCGGCGACTTCGCGCTGCGCACGCTGGTCGGGACGCCCAATGCGGAGACCGGCTGGGGCACCTGGAACTGGGGCCGCTACAGCAACCCGAAGGTCGATGCCCTGGTGCAGTCATCGCTGTCCAACGTGGATCCGAAGAAGCGCGACGCGATCGCACGCGAAGCGATGGCGATCGCCATGCGCGACCACGCAGTGATCCCGCTGCACCACCAGTTCGCCTCCTGGGCGATGCGCCGCGGCGTGCGCTACACCGCCCGCCTCGACGAATTCACCTACGCCCACCAGTTCCGCCTCGAGTAAATCCGGGCCAGACACGATTTATCGAAGGTCGCCCGCTGACGGACGTTGGGGTCTGCCCCCGGCTGGTATCCCCCGCTGGCGCGCGGCACCTGGTGCACCCGATCATTCCGCCTTCAGGCCGTTCTGCTTCACCAACGCGCCCCACCGCGCATGGTCTGCGCGGAAGAACGCCGCGAACTCGTCCGGCGTGCTTCCGACCGGCTCCGCGCCCTGCAGCAACAGTTTCTCGCGCAGGCCCTGGGCCCGAAGTACCTTGCCCGTTTCCTCCGCCACCCGCAGCAGGACCTCGCGCGGCGTGCCTGCCGGTGCAAACAGGCCGCTCCAGCCGCTGAAGGTAAAGCCTGCGATGCCTGCCTCGATCATCGTGGGTATGTCGGGCGATGCGGGGAATCGCCTGGCACCGGTCACGGCCAGCGCGCGCAGTCGTCCGGCGCGCACCTGCGGCATCACCGACGGAAGGGTGGAGAACATCATCGGAACATGGCCGCCGAGCAGGTCGGTCACCGCCGGGCCGCCTCCCTTGTAGGCGACGTGGACGAGATCGACCTT
>CANGXU010000206.1 GCA_947457885.1 Betaproteobacteria bacterium | reverse complement strand
TCCGGCGAGGTGATGAGCCACGCGAAGAACGAGCGCATCCGCGTCATCGGGGTGTCGACGCCGCAGCGGCTGAAGCAGTTGCCTGGCATCCCGTCGGTGGGCGAGGTGCTTCCCGGCTTCGAGATCACCGCATGGCAGGGCATGCTCGCGCCGGCGAAGACGCCGCGCGCGGTCATCGAAATGGTGTCGGCGGCGATACAGTCGGTGGCGCGCGAACCCGCGATCGCCGAGCGGCTCGAACAGCTCGGCGTCGAACCCATCGGCTCCACCGCGGAACAGATGGCCGCGATCATCAAGGCCGAGCAGCCGGTCTACGCCGAAGCGGTCAAGGCAGCTGGGCTGGGCCGATGAGCGCAGCGAGACACGCTGCCACGACGACCGTGGCGGTTGCCATCCTCGCCGCCATCGGCGGGGCACCCGCCGCGCATGCCGGCTGGCCCGACAAGCCGATCCGCATCGTGGTGCCTTTCGCCCCCGGTGGCAGCACCGACAGCGTCGCGCGCCTTTCGGCCGAGTGGCTCGCCCGGTCGCTCGGGCAGCCCGTCACCGTCGAGAACCGCACCGGGGCGAGCGGAACGATCGCCGCCGAGTTCGTCGCTCAGGCCCCGCCCGATGGCCATACCCTGTTCATGGCCTCGCTCGCGCAGATGTCGATCGTGCCGCACATGGGCAAGGTCCGTTACGACCCATTCAAGAGCTTCGTGCCGATCTCGGTGATCTCGACGAGCTTCTTCGCGCTCGCCGTACATCCGAGCCTGCCGGCGAAGAACGTGCAGCAATTGGTCGCGCTCGCGAAGGCACGGCCGGGCCAGCTCGTCTACGGCTCGTCTGGCAACGGGTCAGCCGCGCATCTGACGATGGCGCTGTTCCTGCAGCGCGCGGGACTGAAGATGGTGCACGTGCCCTACAAGGGCGTCGCTCCGGCGATCGCCGACCTGATGGGCGGTCACGTGCCCATGGTGTTCGGCAGCGTGTCCGAGGTGCTGCGCTACTACAAGGGCGGCAAGCTGCGCGTGCTCGGCGTGTCGAGCGAGAAGAGGCTCGACCAGATGCCGGACGTGCCCACCGTGGCCGAACAGGGTTTCCCGGGCTACGTCGTGTCGACGTGGAACGGGCTCGTCGCCCCGGCAGGCACGCCGAAGGAATTGCTGTCCGTCCTCTACAACGCCATTCGCCCGGCGTGCAGGGACGCGGGCTTCAACGCGAAGTTCGATGCGATGGATGCGAATGCGTGGTGCAGCACGCCGCAGGAGTTCGCCGACATGTTGCGGGTCGAGTGGACGAAGTGGGGCGATGCGGTGAAGTTCGCCGGCGCCACGCTCGAGTAGGCGCGGCGCCGCGCACCGCTGCTGAAGCCGGCGGCACGCCGTCTGATCGAAGCCGCAGACGAGATCTACGTAGCGGCCGCTTCGATCTGGGAAGCGGCGATCAAGGCGCGCCCAGGCAGACTGGCGGCTGACCCACATGAACTCGCGGCGGCTATCGAGCCCAGTGGTTTCATCGAACTGCCCGTGCGGGCCTCGCACGCCGCTGGCGTCGGGGCGCTCGAACTCCACCGCGATGACCCTTTCGACAGGCCCCTGCAGGCACGCCGAGGGCGTTGCTGTCCGTCCTCTACAACGCCATTCGCCCGGCGTACACGAGCGGACGGCCGCGTGGTGGTGGACGCGAACCCTGCACTCGCATGTCGGATCCGGCATCGATCGTGCCAACGCCGACGACCTTCTCGGTACCGGGTTCGCGAGCCACCGCACAAGCCTTCATCAACCTGTTCCGGGATCCCTTGCCTGTTCGTCAGCCTCGGAACCGCTCTGTCAGGCTTAAGTCGGTCCGAAACCCGCCGATTATGTGTTAACCACACATTCGAGCCGAAAACAGTGCATTATGTCACGGTTGCTCAAACTTTCGTCCCCGGCCGAATGCCTACCCGTTCTGATCCAGACGCCGACCGCGCCCTGATCGAAGCCGTCATCTCCAGCGATCCCGACGGCATCGATCGTTTCGTTCGCCAGTATGTTCGCTTCATCTACTGCAGCGCCTGCCGCGACGCCCGCCTCGGGCACTACGATGCCGTAGACGTGACCCGCAGGGTCTTCGTGAGGCTGCTCGAGAATGACTGCTGGCGGCTGCGCCTGTGGCATGGCACGGCCGTCGAGCGCTTCCTGCGGGAGGTCGTGAACAACGAAGCACTGTCGTTCGCGCGTGGCCGGCTCCGTCCGGCCCATGATCTGTTCCCCACGAAAGATACCGAGCACGAGGACCTTGAATCGGGTGTTCCCCCTGCCGATCACGACCCCGAGGCCGATCCGCTGCTTGCCGAACTGCGGGACTACATCGTCCAAGGGTACGACAAGCTGCCGCCGCGCCAGCAGAAAGCCGTCGCTGGCCGGTTTCAGTATGCGCTGGACCAACGATCGATCGCCGCCATCTTCGGTCTGTCGCAGGCCAGCGCGGCGCAGCGGGTGTCGCGGGGTACGCGTGCGCTGCGCGACTGCCTGTCGGCCAGGCTGGGCGAACGCCCGTGGTTGCTGGCATGACCGCACTGCCGAGGTAGCGCGTGGAGACGCGCGGCCATCTGGATGCCGCCGAGCTGGACGCGCTGCTGTTCGACGACCCGCAGGGCAGCGGCATGACCGTCGAAAGCTTCCATGTCCAGGGATGCCGGGCATGCCGCGAGGCGCTGCTCGATCTCGCGCTGATGGCGGGCCTGTTGCGCGGTGTGCCGCTGCAGCCGGATCTGGACATCATCGACGAGCTGGCCGTGGAAGCGCCCGAGGCGACGACCGCAGATGCGGCCGTCTACTACCAGCGCGGAACCGGATCGGCCAGCCATCGCGCTTCCATGGCGCGCCATCCTGCCGGCGACGCGCTGCAGGCCCTGCTTGCCTGTGCGCTCGACGAGCGCTTGCGTGTACCTTCCGACTTCTTCGTCGATGTCCGCCACGTCGCCCGTTGCGACCAGTGCCTCGCGTGCATCCTGCGCCTGTCGGCACTTATAGCACCGCCAGCACACCTGACCTCAGCCATCCTGCAGGCGACAAGGAAGGGATCGTCCCGTTCGGACGAGTGATGTCCAGCCGTACCAGCATGCGTTGAGCGCCTGCGGCGCCGCCTGCCTCGACCTGGCTCTGCGCAGGCGCCTGCCGCAACAGCCGTCAGCCAGTTGTCGTATCTTCTCCATCGACACTGGAGGAGTTGCCGTGCAAGAAGACCTGTTCTACTACAGCGATTGCCTGAAGATCTCGGCACGCATCTACGTGCCGGACGGCCTCGCGCCAGGCGAGCGGCGCCCCGCGGTGATCTGCGTCCATGGCAACTCGGGCCGCCGGGATGTCTACATGCCGGCCTTCGCCCGCCACCTCATCGCGCACGGTTACGTGGCGCTGATCTTCTATCACCGTGGCTTCGGCGACAGCGAAGGCGTGCGCACGCGGAACATCCCGATGGAACAGGTGAGCGATATCGTCAACGCTGTCACCTTCATGCAGCAGCGGCCGGAGGTCGATCCGGCCCGGGTCGGCCTGTTCGGGGTCAGCTTCGGCGGAGCGACGGTCACCTATGCAGCGGCCATCGACGAGCGGGTCCGTTGCGTGGTGGAGGTCGCGGGCCCGGCCAACGGCGAGCGCTGGACGCGCAGCAAGCGCCCGACCTGGGAGATGCTCAGGCTGATGGACGAGCTGAAGGAAGACCGTATCCGCCGGGTGATGACCGGGCAGTCGAAGCGGCTCCCCTACCAGGTGCTGTTCCCGCAGGGGCCGGGCATCACCCAGCGCCAGGCCGATGCCTATGCCGAAGGGCAGCGCTACGAGGGTCAGTACCCGGAAGGCTATCCGCTCGAGAGCGTGGATGCCGCGATGACCTTCCGTCCGGAGGACGTGGTGCACCGGATCTCGCCGCGTGCCGCGCTGTTCATCCACACCGAGCGCGACACGATGGTACCGGTGGAGGAAGGGCGTACGCTGCATGCGAAGGCGGGCGAGCCGAAGAAGCTGTTCATCATCCCGGGCATGGACCACAAGGAGGTCTACCAGGAGATCAACGCCGAGGTGTTCGAGGTCGTCATGAAAGAAACGGTCGACTGGTACCGCCAGTACCTTTGAGTGTGGTGCGCGGTGCCGTCCGAAGCACCGCCGCTCGGGGAGGATGAAGATGAAGCGAAGCGCACTGCTGACCGTCGGGCTGTTGCCTGTCGCAGCCCTGTCGTCGGGTGTGTCGTCGTTCGCGCTGGCAGCCGAGGCGCCCGCGGCGGGGTGGCCGGCAAGGCCCTTGCGCATGATCGTTCCGTTCGCGGCGGGCGGCGCGGTCGACACGACCGGCCGCATGATCGCCGTACGGCTCGGTGACGCACTCGGCAGGCCGGTGCTGGTCGAGAACCGGCCCGGTGCTGCGGGGATGATCGGCGTCGAAGCGTTGCTCAAGGCGCCGGCCGACGGGTACACCCTGTTCGTCGGCGCGGCCGGCGTGCTCGCCACGACCCCGGCAGGCCAGGAAAAGCCGGTCTACGACCCCCTGCAGGACGTCGCGCCGGTCACCCTGGTCGCGACCTTTCCGTTCGTGCTGGTGGTGAACCCCTCGCTGCCGGTGCGCTCGCTGGCGGAACTGGTGCGGCTGGCAAGATCGAAGCCGCTCGAACTCACCAACGCGACCACCGGTCAGGGCACCGCAACGCATCTGGTGGCCGAGTACCTGAGCCTGGCCGCCGGCATGAAGCTCACCCACGTGCCGTACAAGGGCGACAACCCGGCTGCGAGCGACATCATGGCTGGCCATGTGTCGATGGGCATGCTGACCCCGATCATCATGGTGCAACAGGTGAAGGCCGGGCGGCTGCGTGCACTCGCGGTGTCCTCGCCCGGCCGCTTCGCGCCGTTGCCCGACGTGCCGACGGTCGCGGAACAGGGGTATCCGGGCTTCGCCGCCGAATCCTGGCATGCGGTGGTCGTGCGCAGCGGTACGCCACGCGAGATCGTGCAGCGGCTCAATGCCGAGATCGTATCCATGCTGCGCGAGGCGCCCGACCTGCGTGCGGCCCTGGAGGCGGCTGGTGGGAAGGTTATCGGCAGCACGCCCGAGCAGTTCGGCGAATACCTGCGCACCGAACTGGCCAGGTGGCGCAAGGTGATGAAGGCTGCGGGGATCCGGCCGCAGTAGTGGCCCGGCCGGGAGCGACGACTCGTTGCGCGGAAAGGTCGTCGTAAGCCTTCAGGGCGCAGCATGTCGCTGTTGCTTCACGGTCGCGCACCCGCGGCCGTGGTCCCGGCGCCACCGCCCCGGCGCCCTTCCCCAAGGGAGATCGCGATGTTCTACGAGTTCAACCCCCTGCCAGTGGTCACGGTCCTCGCTGGTGCCGGCATCCTGCAACCGGCGCAGGTGCTTCCAGATCGCGTCACGCTCGAAAGCCCGGCGCTGGATTCGATGACCGACCTGCGCCGCACTACCGCGGTCGTGGTGCGTGCGGGCGACTCGGTCGCGCACGCTCGCGAGCGCATGCGCAACCGAGGCGTGCGCATGCTCTTCTGCGTCGACATCACCGGCCGCATCGAGGGCCTGGTGACGCTCAACGACATGCTCGGCGAGCGGCCGGTGCTCGCCGCACGGCAGAATGCCGTGCCGGTCTCGGAACTGCTGGTGCGCGACATCATGACGCCGCGCACGCGGCTGGAGGCGTTCCGCATCGAGGATGTGCTGCATGCGCGCGTGGGCCATGTACTCGCCAGCCTGCGCGGTTCGGGCCGCCAGCATGCGCTGGTGGTGGAGGTGCTTTCCGATGGCGCGCAGGCGGTGCGCGGCGTGTTCTCGGCTACCCAGATAGAACGCCAGCTCGGCCCGGTGGCCGGCGTGCAGCCCCAGCCGCTGGAGGTCGCGCGGACCTTTGCCGAGATCGAGGCCTCGCTGTCTCACTGAGCGTCGTCATCGATCCAGCCGCGGGTAAGGACAGTGCCGCCTGGTCACCAACGGCAGCATGCTCATCGTCGGGCAGTCGCTGCCGTCACTGTTTCCAGGAAACCAGTGCGCGTCGAAAGGACCAGCCCTATGGCGCTTGCACCTCGCTGTCGCGCAGGCGCGCCACGAGCTTGTCCACTTCTCCCTCGGCATCGCGCCACCAGTCCGTCGACCATACCCGCGCGATCTTCCAGCCGAGGTTCTCCAGCACGAACTGCCGCAGCCGGTCGCG
>CANGXU010000205.1 GCA_947457885.1 Betaproteobacteria bacterium | reverse complement strand
TTGAAGGACAGCGCCGCGATCCGGGAGGTGCCGGCAACGGCTTCCACGTCGAGTGATACTCCGCCGCGCGACAGCGGCGCCAGAAGCAACAGGGTCGTGACCGCGTTGAGTCCCGGGCTCGCCAGTTCCACGGCGGTGACTGTGGCGCGTACCTGCACCGCGTCCGGTCCGGCCGTGTCGACCTGCCGCAGCCCGGCTTCCTGCAACTCCTTCGCAAGCGTCTGGACAAAGGCCTTTCGCAGCGCGACTCGTTGTTCGTCGTCGAGCTTGATCGAGGCGCCGATCGCCAGGGCGTCTGCCGGCAGATGGAACGCCGACACCGTCGTTTCGGCAGCCCGCCAGGCCCGGGTGCCGTCGGGCTGGGCGGTCAGCTGTTCGGCTTCGCTGAGGCTGCTCTGTGGCGGGCTGCCCACGCTGGCACAGCCGGACAGCGCCAGGCCGGCAACCAGTATCAGCGTGGACAAGGACAGCCGCAGGCGCACGCGGGAGGCAGGGGGACACATGGCGAACATGGCGACTCCATCGGGGTAGGGGCCTGCGACTTGCCGGCCCAGCCGACACTTTGGCCATCACCCACCGAAGTCACCAGACTCGGCAAAGCATGCCTGCCATGCAAGAATACATGCCATGCCTATCCGCACCTTCCCCGGTGACACCACCCCTGTCCAGCCCTCGCCCGGCCCGCTGCTGGACAACTGGAACCTCCTGCGCTCCTTCATCGCCATCTACGAGACCGGCACCCTTACTGGTGCCGCACAGCGACTGGTCACCACCCAGCCCAGCATGGGCCGCCACCTGCGTGAACTGGAGGAGAGCCTGGGCGAGACCCTGTTCGTACGCCTGCCCGGCCGGCTCAAGCCGAACGCCCGGGCAGACGCGCTGTACGCCGCCATCACGCCCATGCACCAGGCCGTTCGCGACGCCGAGCGGCTGTTCGGCGAGGATACCGAACAGGTAGCAGGTTTGGTGCGGGTCGCGGTGGGAGAGGCCTACGGGCATCACGTCGTGCCGCAGATCCTGGCGCCGCTGCTCAATGCGCACCCAGAACTCGAGATCGAACTGTCGGTCTCCAACCAGAGCGAAAACCTGTTGCGCCGCGATGCCGACATCGCAGTGCGTTTCTTCCGGCCACAGCAGGACGGAATCATCGTCCGAAAGCTTGGCCGAGCGGACATGGGTCTGTACGCGCACGAATCCTACCTCGCCCGCTTCGGAGAGCCCGTCGGATTCGAGATCCCGCCCGGTGGCGTGCTCGCCGGTTTCGACCGTATGCCCATGCGGCTGAGCGAATCGTTGCGTGGAGCGGCGCCCGATCGGCCGCTGCAGTTTCGCTGGCGCAGCGATGCGGTGCTGGCCTTGCAGGCCGCGATCGAGAGTGGGGCCTGTATCGGCATGATGTTCAATCACATCGCGGCGACTCGGCCCGGGCTGCGGCGGGTATTGGCCAGTCAGGTCGGCTTCGCCAACGAGGTATGGCTGTGCGCCCACGATGATCTGCGCCGCAGCAGCCGCATGCGCTTGGTGTGGCAGCACCTGGGCGACGCCTTGGAGGCCGTCCTGACTCTACCCGGCTGATACTTGCTGAAGCGGGAAACTCAGGCTGGTGTCCAGGGTGCGCTTCATGCCGGTTGATGGATTTCGTCGTTGATCGAATCTGCACTGGACGAGCCCCCACAAGCTTGGCATAACAACGGGCACCGAAAGCCCTCAGAATGGCCGCCCGACTCTCGACTCCACGGCCCCGGATGTCCGGGCGCGTCGAAACAAAGGAAGGAAACGCGAAATGGACTACAAGCACACCGCCCTCATTCTGGTTGGATATCAGAATGACTACTTCGCAAAGGACGGCATCCTGCGCGGTGTGGTCGAAGAGCCTGGGCGCGTCGATGAAGTCCTGGCCAACACACTGGCATTGATCGGCCGGCTTGTGCCCACTGAAGTCAGCATCATCTCGACCCCGATCGTGCTGACACCGGACTATCGCGCGTTAGCCAGTCCGGTTGGAATCCTTCACGCGATCAAGGAATCTGGCGCGTTTGCATCCGGAACCCCCGGAGCCCAGGATATTCCCGAGCTTAAGGCATTCGGCGATCGCATCCAGTACGTCAAGGGCAAGGTCGGCTTCAACGCGTTTTCTGACACGTTGCTGGATGATGAGTTGAAGTCCAGAGGCATCAAGGAGGTATTGCTGGCTGGCATGGTGACATCCTTGTGCATTGACTCGACCGGTCGCGCCGCCTACGAACGTGGATACAGCGTGAAGGTACTTTCTGACTGCACCTCCGCTCGTACCACGATTGAACAGTCATATTTTTGCAGCAGTGTGTTCCCGCTTTACGGCGCTGTGGTTTCCAGCTCTGAAGTCTGAATCTGTCTTGGGTAGAGATGTATCTCACCTGATGCGTCTCTGAAGACCTTCAATGGCAACTGACTCCCTTTTCAACGATATTCAGGTCGCAGCCACCAACCAGCTGGTGGAGGCCCTCGTTGAGAGTGATGGGCGCATGCGCCGACGTCTCGAACTGATGTCTGATGTTGTTTTCGAGCTTGACAGGAAGGGCGGTGTCGTTTTCCTGAATCCGGCGTGGGCATTTCTGACCGGTATTCCGCTCCAGCAGGTGATGGGTCATTCGCTTGAAGAACATGTCCTGCAGGATGATCGCGCCGCGTTTGCCAAGGCTTTGCAGAGTGCCGGAGCGAAAACTGCAGGACACAAGACCCTGCTTCGGCTTGTTCACTGCTCTGGGCATACTGTCTGGACGGAGCTCACGCTGGTTGCGATTGACACGGGCCACGTCGGCGCACTGCACGACATCAGCGCGCAGAAGCGTTTTCAGGATCAACTCGAGTACAACGCGAACTATGACTCTCTGACCAGATTGCCGAACAGGGTTCTGCTGGCCGACCGAATAAGCCAGGCTCTCACGAGTTGCAAACGACATCAGCGCATGTTGGTCATCGGATTCCTGGATCTGGATGGATTCAAGGAAATCAATGACAAGCACGGGCATGCTGCTGGAGACCAGCTGTTGGCGGCAGTGGCTGAAAGATTGCGATCGGCACTTCGCGATTGCGATTCCATTGCCAGGATAGGCGGCGATGAGTTCGTCGTGGTTCTGGTTGACCTGGAGACGCCGACCCAAAGCTACCCGATACTGGATCGTCTGCTTGAAGTCACCGCTGAACCGGTGCAGGTTGGAGATGCCTGGCTGCAGGTATCAGCCAGCATCGGGGTCACGGTATATCCCCAGGATGATGCCGAGGCGGAGCATCTCATCAGGCATGCGGATCAAGCAATGTATGCAGCGAAACAGGCCGGGAAAAACCGCTACCAGTTCTTTGATGTGGCGCAGCACATCGCCCTGGAAACTGCCAGTGCCACGTTGGAACGCCTGCAGCAGGCATTGGTGAACGCTGAATTTGTGCTGCACTATCAGCCGCAGTTGAGCTTGCATGACGGACGGATCGTTGGGGCCGAGGCGCTCATCCGTTGGCAGCACCCCGAGGACGGATTGCTGTTGCCCGGCGCATTCCTGCCGGCCATCGAGAATCACGCTGCGAGCGTTGCAGTCGGCGAATGGGTTATTGCTTCTGCGCTCACACAGCTCGCTGAGTGGGAGAGTACGGGGCACGATCTGGTAATCAGCGTGAACATTGGTGCCTACCACCTTAAGCAGGAAAGCTTTGTCAATCGAGTGCGAGATCTGCTGACGGCATGTCCGATACCTAAACCCGGTGCATTGGTGTTCGAGATCCTGGAGACCAGTTCCCTCGGCGATACCCAACGGGTATCGAAGGTGATTCGTGAATGCCAATCGGCAGGTATCGTTTTCGCGCTGGACGACTTTGGCACAGGTTATTCGTCGCTCACGCACCTCAAGCATCTACCTGCGGAGACATTGAAGATCGACCGCAGTTTCGTGTGCGACATGCTTGTCGACGACGATGATGTTGCAATAGTCAAGGGTGTCATCGCACTGGCCAGGGCTTTTGGGCGCTCGGTTATTGCCGAGGGCGTAGAAAGCACCGAGCACCTGGTCAAGCTCAAGAGTCTGGGCTGCGACAGCGCACAGGGTTATGGCATTGCGCGACCGATGCCCGCTGCCGACTTCTTGAACTGGGTTCAGGCCAGGCGCCGATAGATGTCGAAACGTGCAGTTGACTACTGCGGCGTGATCGCCAGGCCACCGTCGGCCACGATGACCTGGCCCGTGACGTAGCGCGCCGCGTCCGAAGCGAGGAAGAGGATCACGTCGGCGATGTCCTCCGGTTCGCCTACGCGCCCAAGTGGCACGCGCGCGGCCGCGAGTTCGACGCCTTCCGGGCCCAGGGAATGCTCGGCCGACAGCAGCTGCGCGGTGCGCACATACCCCGGCGACACAGCATTGACCCGCACGCCGTCGCAGGCCACCTCGGCCGCGAGGCCGCGCACCAAGCCGATGACGCCAGACTTGGCCGCCGAGTAGTGGACGTGCTCGGTCCAGCCCCACGCCACGCCCATCAGCGACGTCAGGCACACGACGGCGCCGGTGCGGCGCGCGCGCATGGACGGCAGCGCCGCACGGGCTACGCGGAACATGCCCTTGAGGTCTATATCCACCGTATCGTCCCAGCGTTCGTCCGACAGCTGCGCCAGCGGTACCTTGTGCGCGATGCCGGCATTGAGCACTAGGGCGTCGATGGCCCCGCGCTCGGCGAGCACCGCGGCTACCACGGCGTCTGCCTGCGCGGTGGAGCGCACATCCAGGGCCGCGAAGCTGGCGCTGCCGCCGTCGGCGACGATCTGCGCGGCCACGGCACGGCCCTCGACTTCAAGGATGTCGGTGACGACGACGTGCCAGCCTGCGCGCGCAAAGGCCAGCGCGCTGGCGCGGCCGATGCCGATACCGCCGCCGGTGACGAGCAGGGTGCGGGGTGGGGGCATGGGATCAGGCTCCAGCTTGGTATGGTCGGACGCGTGCATGGTAAGTGGGCGGAGGCCTCCCTTGCAACGGACGCGTATACAACCGCAGCGGCATCACCGTGTCGGTACGGCGAGGTCCGCGCTGGCCATTGCATCGACGTCGGCCTGGATCAATGCCCAGAACGGGTTGCTGCGCAGCCGGGTCAGCGACCCGAGCGCGATGGTCGTCGCCCCGGTCTCCCCGCGCACCAGCCATGAACCGATGCTCGGAATGCCTTCGCGCCCGCTGCCGGCGATGAAGCCGTACACCGGGTCATCGGGCGGGAACGGCAGCGCGACATGACTGAGCGACACAAGACCGGCCGGCCAGGAGAGCCCGGTTTCCTGCGTGGTCCGGGTACCGTCGGGAGTAGTGCGTTCCCGGTCCACCCGTTCGTCACCGGTGCGGGCGTTGCTCACGATGTCGAGCGTGTATGCGCGCGGCATCTGATGCAGTCGTGCGATCAGCGCGCCGGCTTCCGGGCGTTGCACGCCATTCATGACCGCACTGCGATTGACATCGAACATCACCAGCCGATGCCTTGCATCGGGCAGGCGTGCGTACAGCGAGTCGACCACACCGGTTGCGCCGACTGAAGCATCGACCGCCGATTGCCAGGTGACCACCGGTGGCAATTGCGCGATACGCCCTGATTCAACGGCGCTGGCGAGGGCCCGGCGCAGTGAGCGGGTCGCACGGTTGACCTGGCGCGCAGCGTTGACCGGAAACGAGTTGAACTTGAACGGGTCGTACTCGGCTATCACCTGCTGCCAGCGAACCTTCTCCAGAACCGGGATCGGTACCACGCTGAACAGGTCGATGATCTCAGCCAGACGGGCGACCTGGGTGAGCGCGACCGCCGGCGACACCAGCAGCACCCGGTCGGGCCTGCGCAGGGTGCTGTCCTCGAGCGCATCGAGTGCGTACAGGAGCGAGAGCGTGCCGCCGGTCGAGTAGCCCCCGATGTAGAACGGCCGGCCTGAAGGCGTGCGCGCCGCCACATCGCGAGCCGCCATGCGCACCGCAGCTGCCCAGTCGCGAGTGGACATCCGGACCATCATCGACGGCAGCGTGCCGTGTCCGGGCAGCCTCAGGACGGTGACCTCGAAGCCACGGGCATGAAGCGTGTCCGCGAGGGCCTTCATCGAATAGGGAGAGTCGGTCAGCCCGTGGATCAGCAGCGCCGAGCCGACCGGGCGCGCTGGCGTGAGCCGGAACGACCGGTTGTGCCGAGCGCCGCCGGCCAGC
>CANGXU010000204.1 GCA_947457885.1 Betaproteobacteria bacterium | reverse complement strand
GCGCGTCCCGGCATGATCGTGGCACCGGGCATCTATGACGGCATGTCGGCACGGCTGGGCCGCATGGCCGGCTTCGAGGCGCTGTATGCCACCGGCGGCGGCATCGCCCGCTCCACCGGCGTGCCCGACATCAACCTGATCGACCCGGGGCAGATCGTGCAGCGGCTGTCCGAGATCTGCGACGCGGTCGACTGCCCGGTGATCGGCGATGCCGACACCGGCTATGGCAACGCGCTGAACGCCTATCGGGTGATCCGCCAGTTCGCCCGCATCGGCCTGGCCGGGGTGCACCTCGAAGACCAGACCTTCCCGAAGCGCTGCGGGCACCTGAACGACAAGTCGATCGTCAAGGCGAAGGACTTCGTGCCGGTACTCAAGGCGGCGAAGGATGCCGACCCGGACATCGTGATCATCGCCCGCACCGATGCGATCGCGGTCGAGGGCTTCGATGCCGCAGTCGAGCGCATGAAGCTCTACGACGAGGCGGGCGCCGACGTCCTGTTCATCGAGGCACCGACCACGCTCGAGCAGATCGAGAAGATCCCGAAGCTGTTCTCCAAGCCACTGCTGATCAACATGTTCTTCGGCGGCAAGACGCCACTGGTATCGGCACCCGACCTCGAGCGCATGGGCTACAAGATCGAGATCATCCCGTCCGACGCGCAGCGTGCGGCGATCCGTGCGATGCAGCGGGTGTTCGCGGTGCTCAAGACCCACGGCGAGGCCTCGACGATGGCCGACGACATGGCCTCGTTCGACGAGCGTGAGCAGATCGTCGCGACCAAGGCCTGGTTCGCGCGCGGCGCGGGATACGAAGGCAAGTAGAAACCAGCCGGGGACAGACGGACAGTAGATGCTCACACTGGCCATACTCGAAGGCGACGACATCGGGCGCGAGGTCGTCCCCGAATGCGTGAAGGTGATGCGCGAGGCCGCGGCCGCAGTCGACCTGCAGATCGACTGGAAACCGATGCCGATCTCGCGCGCGGGGCATGCGGCCGCCGGCCACACCGTCCCGCCAGGCACACTCGAGACGCTCGCCACCTACGACGGCTGGGTGCTCGGCCCGATCGGCCATCGCGAGTACCCGAAGGGCGACCCGACCTGGCTGAACCCGCACCCGTTGTTCCGCACCCACTTCGGGCTGTTCGCCAACTACAAGCCGTTCCGCTCGTACTCGAACCTGCCTTCGGTGCACAAGGATATCGACCTGCTGTTCCTGCGCGAGACCACCGAGGGCTTCAAGGTCGACGGCAACCTGTTCATGGGCTACGGGGAATTCATGCCGACCGAGGACAGCGCGATCGGCATCTGCGTGACCACGAAGCTCAAGAGCCGGCTGATCGCCGAGGCGGCGTTCGAGGCGGCTGCCCGGCGCCCGCGGCGCAAGGTGACGGCGGTGCACAAGAACACCGTGTACCGATACGGCGACGGGCTGTTCGCCGACGAATGCCGCACGGTCGCCGCGCGCTTCCCCGACGTCGAGTTCGAGGAAGTGATCGTCGACACCTTCGCGATGAGGTTGGTGATGAAGCCGCAGCAGTACGACACCATCGTCACCACCAACCTGTACGGCGACATCCTTACCGATGAAGCGGCCGGCCTCGTCGGCGGCCTCGGCCTGGCACCGGGCGTGAACGCCAGCGAGACGTTGGCGATGGCGCAGGCGACCCATGGCTCGGCACCGGATATTGCAGGCCGCGGCATCGCCAATCCGTACGCGATGATCATGTCGGGCAAGCTGCTTTTGGAGTGGCTGGCGGGCAAGCGCAGCGAGCCGAAGGCGGCGCGTGCCGCGGCGCTGATCGAGGCGGCGATGTCTCAGGTGATCGCCGAAGCAGGACAGCTCACGCCCGACCTCGGCGGTAGTGCGAGCACGCAGGCGATGGGCGATGCCGTGGCGCGGGCGATCACCGGCGCGAGCGGTTAGCTGTGCAGTACCGCACCGCAGCGCATGTCAGTATGGTAATTTCCTGACTGATCCATCAGAACTTATCTGCGACGATTCGTCCATACGAACGGTCGCGCAGCAGTCATCCAGGAGGAGCAGCACGATGCACACCCCGGAGTTTCCCCGCCGGAAGGCGATCTTCGGCACCGCCGCGATGGCAGCCCTGGGCGCCGTTGGCGCGGGCGCCGCTCCCGGCTCCGCACATGCCCAGGCGTCGAACTGGCCGCAGCGTCCCGTCCGCGTGATCGTGCCCAACGGCCCGGGCGCCTCCAGTGACCAGCTGGCCCGCGTGCTCGCGATGAAGCTCGGCGAGGTCGTCAACCAGCAGTTCGTCGTGGACAACCGGCCAGGCGCAGGCGGCATCATCGGCATGGACATTGCCGCACGTGCAGTGCCCGACGGCTACACACTGATGGCCACGTCGACCGCGAACCACGTGATCGCCCCGCATCTGCACCGCAAGCTCAGCTTCGATCTGTTCAAGGATTTCGAGCCGATCATGCTGTACGGCACGACCCAGAACGTACTGGTGGTGCATCCGTCGATGCCGGCGAAGACGCCGCAGGAACTGTTCGCGCTGCTGCGTGCGAATCCGGGCAAGTACAACATGGCCTCGGCCGGTTCCGGCGCGCAGAGCCACCTGGCCGGCGTGCAACTGATGCTGGCGGCGCGCACCGATGCGACCCACGTACCCTACAAGGGCGGTGGGGCCTCGGTGGCGGCCGTGGTCGCGAACGAATCGCAGTTCACCTTCACGCCGATCGCGGCGACCATCCCGTTCATCCGCTCCGGCCAGCTGCGGGCGCTGGCCACTGCAGGCACGGCGCGCAGCAGCCAGCTGCCCGACCTGGTGACGCTCGCGGAGTCGGGCCTGCCGAAGTTCCAGTCGACCGGCTGGGTAGGCATGATGACACCGCGCGGCACACCGAAGGCCGTCAACGAACGGCTCTACGCGCTGATGATGCAGGTGATGAAGCAGCCCGACACCCGCGAGCTGATCATCCGCGCAGGCGCCGACCCGGTGACCAGCACGCCGGAGGAGTTCGGCAAGTTCATCCGCAGCGAATTCGAGAGCTTCGGTGCGGCGGTGAAGGCGGCGAAGCTGGTCGCGGAGTAACGCGGCGCGCACGGGCCGCAATCGCATGGACCAGGCATTGGCCAGCCGCACACGCTTTCGCAACAGACGCACGCGGCTGGCGATGCTCGCAGCGATCGCGTCCTTCGCATGCGCAGCTGGCGCTGGTGCACAGCAGTGGCCGCAGCGGCCAGTGCGCATGATCGTTCCGGAAGGCGCCGGCTCGTCCGCGGACACGATCAGCCGAGTGCTCGGGCTGCGCCTGGCTGACCTCCTCGGCCAGCAGGTGGTGGTGGACAACCGGCCGGGCGCGGGCGGCATCGTCGGCATGGAGATCGCCGCGCGTGCGGTGCCGGACGGCTATACGATCCTTGCCACCGCGACGGCCACGCAGGTCATCGCGCCGCTGCTGCAGAAGAAGCTGACCTTCGATCCGTTCAAGGACCTGGTGCCCGTGTCGCTGCTGGCGATCACGCAGAACGTCCTGGTCGTGCATCCGTCGGTCGCGGCGAAGTCCCCGAAGGAGCTGATCGGATTGCTGAAGGCCTCCCCCGGCCGGATGAACATGGCATCGGCGGGCGCAGGCTCGCAGAGCCACCTGGCCGGCGTCCGGTTCCAGATCGCCAGCGGCACCGAAGCCGTCCATGTGCCGTACAAGGGCGGCGGTGCATCGGTGACCGCCGTGGTCGCCAATGAGGCCCAGTTCACGCTCACGCCGCTGGCCGCCACGCTGCCCTTCATCCGCTCCGGCCAGCTGCGTGCGCTGGCGACCGCCGGACCGAAGCGCAGCACGCAGTTGCCGGACGTCCCGACGATGGCCGAGTCCGCTCTGCAGGGCTTCCAGTCGACCGGCTGGGTCGGGCTGATGGTGCCGCGCGGCACGCCGCAGCCGATCGCCGATCGGCTCTACGCCACGGTCACGACCGCGATGAAGCAGCCCGAGACCCTGGAACTGCTGGTGCGCGCCGGCGCCGACCCCACGAGCAGTACGCCGGCGGAATTCGCGAGCCTGATCCGCGAGGAATGGACACGATTCCAGGCTGCGATCGCCGCCGCGAAGCTCGCGATCGAGTAGCGATGGCAGCGCCCGCTCGCGAGGCCTGAAGCCGGGTCGACCGGGGTCCCCGCCTACCCCGCCCTGGCAGGCCGGCTGTCGAGGAACGCCGCCAGTTCCCCCTGCTTCGCCGACAGCGTCTTCAGCCAGCGCTGCCCACCGAAGGTGAAGCCGATCCAGTAGCCGAGTTCCACCAGTTCAGGCTCGGTGAATTCGCCCTTCAGCGCTGCCCACATCGCATCGTCGGCCTGCGCAGGGTCGTACATGATCGCGTCCGCATAGCGCAGCGCGATCTTCTCGCGCTCGGTGAAGCGGGCGGATTTCTCGTAGGCCATGAGTTCGGCCATCCGGCTGTTCGCGTCCCGCGCAGACCGCGCGGTTCCCTGGTTGCTTCAGTACGCGCATTCGACCGTGAACGCGACATAGGCACGGGTGAGTTCCTTCAGGTCCCGCTCGAGCAGCCCGGCATCGCCGTCGAACAGCATCTCGCGCGTGAGCGTGAACGAGCGCATCACGTCGGGCTGGTGCGCGCGGATCGCCTGGTTCTCCGGCCCTGGATGGCCAGCCTTCACCGCCTTGTCGTACCAGTCGCGGATCTGCGGGTCGGTGATGGTTTCGGGATCGACGTAGGAAAGGCGTGCCATGGACATCCTCGAGCTGTGTGATAACGTGACCACGTTAGATCAACGACAACGGCCGCGCAATGCGCGCAGGCGTTGCAGCGCACCACCGGAGGAAGCAGATGGGCCGACAGGCCGGCATCGGCGCACATGCGCACGGCACCCGCACGATCGCGTGCATCGGCGCGACGCTTCTCGCGTTCGTTGCTGCAGTCGATGCATCGGCCCAGTCGGCGTGGCCGCAGCGACCGGTACGCATGCTCGTGCCCCAGGGCGCGGGCTCGTCGAACGACACGATCAGCCGGGTGCTTGCGATGCGCATGGCCGACCTGCTCGGCCAGCAGGTGGTGGTCGACAACCGGCCGGGTGCCGGCGGCATCATCGGCATGGAGATCGCCGCTCGTGCAGTGCCCGACGGCTACACGCTGCTCGGCACCGCGACCGCGACCCAGGTGATCGCGCCACTGCTGCAGAAGAGGCTCTCGTTCGATCCGTTCGCCGACCTCGTGCCGGTGTCGCTGTTCGCGATCACGCAGAACGTGCTGGTCGTGCACCCGTCGGTGGCGGCGAAGAGCACGAAGGAGCTGATCGGCCTGCTCAAGGCCTCGCCCGGCCGGCTCAACATGGCCTCGGCCGGCGCGGGTTCGCAGAGCCACCTCGCTGGCGTGCAGTTCCTGCTGGCCAGCGGTACCGACGCGATCCACGTGCCCTACAAGGGCGGCGGTGCATCGGTCACCGCAACCGTCACCAACGAGGCCCAGTTCACGCTGACCCCGCTGGCGGCGACGCTGCCGTTCATCCGCTCGGGACAGCTGCGCGGCCTCGCGACGGCGGGACCGAAGCGCACCAACCAGACGCCTGACCTGCCGACCATGAGCGAGTCCGCGCTGCCCGGCTTCCAGTCGACCGGCTGGGTCGGGCTGATGGCACCGCGCGGCACGCCGCGGCCGATCACCGACCGGCTCTACACGACCGTGGTCACCGCGATGAAGCAGCCGGAGACGCAGGAGCTGATGCTGCGTGCCGGTGCCGATCCGGCCAGCTCGACGCCGGCGGAGTTCGCCGCGCTGATACGCGACGAATGGAACCGCTTCAAGGCCGCAATAGCGGCGGCGAAGCTCTCGATCGAATAGGCCACCACAGGGCCTTCCAGCGAAGGAACAACGCATGTCCATCGACAGGTACGCGCGCGTCGCGCTTGCAGCCACCTTCGCCGCTTCGGCCGGTACGGTCATCCCGGCGTCCGCACAGTCGTTCCCGAACGGGCCGGTGCGTTTCATCGTTCCGTTCGCGGCCGGCGGTACTTCCGACATCCTGGCGCGGCAGATCGCGCCGAAGCTGTCCGAGGCACTCGGGCAGGCGGTGCTGGTGGAGAACCGGGCGGGCGCCAATGGCAACGTGGGCGCGGAGATCGTCGCACGCGCCACGCCGGACGGCCAGACGCTGTTGCTGGCCGACCTCGGCGCGATCGCCATCAACCCTTCCGTGTACAAGCAGTCCTACG
>CANGXU010000203.1 GCA_947457885.1 Betaproteobacteria bacterium | reverse complement strand
TTCGCACGCGAACACCGCCTGTGCCTGCCGCGCCTGGGTCTGGCTCCCACAGACGTGCAGGCGCGCGATGGCACCGGGCGCCCGGCAGCGCCGGCAAGCGGCTGCGCTGCGCCGTGCGCCGCTGCTGCGCGACGCGAATGCCTGGGCGCCGGGCAACCTCACGCGCCAGGCCTGGAGACGGAGGCAGCCCACCTCGGACGCGCGCTCACCGCCCTTTCGCGACTGCCGCGCCCGACGCCGACGGTAACGCAGGAGCGCGTCGGTTTCCGCGAGACCGATGTCGATGGTCGCTCCGAACTGCATGTGTTCGAGGGCCCGCACTACCTGGGCAGCGTGGAGGATGCCGACGCACTGGCCGACCTCGACGCGCGCGCGCGAGGCCTTGCCGACGGCAACCTGCAGCCGGATCCGCAGCCGCTGCGCATCCTCACCCGCCTGCTGAAGACCCCCGGGCTGCGGATCGAACGCATCCGGCTCTGACGAAGCGCGCGGGCCCCTGCGGTATCATCCGCCGCTCGATATTGCCCAGGTGCAGACCATGCCGACCGTACTGACCGGCGAACACGAATCCGCCTTCAACCAGTTGATGGACGAGACGACCGAGGCGCTTGCGCTGGCCAAGGCCAGCCCGGACCTCGACGATCTCGGGGCCTGCCTCGCCGTCGCGGTGCTGAAGGTGAGCCTCGCCATCCACTTCGTCGAGCAGCAGAACCCCGGCTTCGCGAAGGATGTCGAGGAAAAGCGCCAGCGCGTGATGAAGGCGATGCAGGACTGGCACTGAACTCATTCGCCCGGGGCATGCACCGGGCTTACAGCCTCAGTGCATCACCACCGGCAGCGTCATCAGCGGCTGGAAGTTCTCCAGGAACTCGTCGATGTTCTCGACCGAGTCGTCCCGGCTCGCGGCGTCAGTGATCGAGTTGCGGAAATGCAGGGCAATTTCACCCTGGATGAACGCACCGCGGCCCGTGTGCTTGTTCACCAGCTCGTACCCGTGCTGAGCCGGGTACTCGAGGACATAGAACGTTTCGCTGTTGTAGACCAGGTTCATCGTCGTCACCTTTGCGAGGAGCATCCGGGACTGTTTTCGGGCGGTGCTGCCTTAACGGCAGTTTCCCGTTCGAAATTGAATCTGGGGCTGGCTGAGGCTGTTTTCAAGCCTGACGGCGTTTCCAGGCCGATTGCGCGATCGCGACGCCGGCCAGGATCAGGATCATGCCGGCGAAGGCGTTCCAGCCCGGCCGCTCGCCCAGCAGAACCATGCCCAGCAGCACCGAGATGCCCGGGGTCAGGTAGTTGGTCAGCGCCATGAAGCTCGCCCCGGCCATGCGGATCAGCTGGAAATAGACGATGGTCGCCACGGCGGTCGGGAAGATGCCCATCCAGAGCACCGACCAGACCGCTTCCGGCGGCGGCGTCGCGGCGAACGGATCCTCGAACCAGAATGCACAGGCCACCATCAGCACGGTCGCGATCAGCAGCGTCGACAGCGCCACGCTGATCGAATCCATCCGCGGCATCCGGCGCGCGGACACGGCATTGGCGGCGTAGAGCAGCGCCCCGCCCAGCACGGCGAGTTGTCCGAGCACCTGCAGCAGCGAGGTATTGCCGAGGTCGAGCGCGTCCGGACCGATAAGGACCACCACGCCGGTGAAGCCGAGCACGAAGCCGGCCGCCTTGCGCCGGGTGATGCGTTCGCCGGGCAACGCGTAGTGCGCGAGCACCAGCACGCCTAGCGGCATCACGGCGACCAGAATGCCTGCAAGGCTGCTGTCGATATGCTGCGTACCCCAGGTGATGAAGAAGAACGGTAGGCAGTTGCCCAGGAGCGCGAGCCAGAGCATCCAGCCCCATTCGCGCCGGGTGCGCGGCAGCCGGCTGCCGGCTGCCGCGGCAATACCGAGCAGCACCAGCGAGCCCAGCACCAGCCGCGCTGCGATCACGGTCAGCGTATCGAAGCCGAGCAGCGCGACCTTGATCGACAGATAGGTGGTACTCCACATCGTCACCAGGCAGGCAAGCAGCACCCAGTGCGTGGCAGGGTGGTGGACGCGCGTCACCGTCGGCCCTGGCCCGCGGCCGCGCGGCCGGGTCGGGGCGCGGGTGCCCGCCGTGCCGGCGGGATACGCCGCAGTTCCGAGCTGTGCGGCACCGCCCGCAGGTCGCGCATCCAGCGCCGGAACGGCAGCGACAGCCGAGCCTGCCAGTCGACCGCGCGCGGGCGCAGCGATTCGATCGTCGGCTCTTCGACCGAAGGTCCGAGCGCGAAAACCACCAGGTTGTCGTCCGGCGGAGTCGGCACCGCCCAGACGCGGCCGCCGAACGCACGGCACAGGTTGTCGAGGTAGCCGCGCAGTTCCGGCTGGTCGGCGATGCAGTTGACCACCAGCACGCCACCGGGGCGCAGGACGCCCCGCACCCGTTCATAGAATGCGCGCTGGGTGATCGCCGGCACCTGGCGCCCGCCGCAGTAGGCATCGAGCAGCACGATATCGTACGACGCAGGCTCTAGCGTACGCACGACCCTGGCGCCGTCGCCGAGCAGTGCCGTGAAGCGCTTGCCGTCCCTCGGCACGCCGAACATCGTGCGCGCAGCAATCAGCACCTGGGCATTGATCTCGACCGCGGTCACGCGCGCGCGCGGCAGCCGTCGATGGATGAACTTGGCGAGCGAACCACCGCCCAGCCCGATCATCAGGAAATCGCGCGCCCGGGGCATGAACATCAACCCGCCCATCATGGCGCGCGTGTAGGCCAGCGAGAGCTCATCCGGCCGGTCGATGCGCATCCGGCTCTGGATTGCGTCGTCGCCCAGGTGCATCAGGCGCAGGCCGCGCTCTTCGCTGATATTGACGGCCGTGCGCGCGGGGGACGGACCGCGGGCGGGGCGGCCGGACGCTTCGCTTATACTCTTGAGGATCGCAGGCATTGGCACAGTCATTTACCGGAGGACCGCGTGAAGATCAAGGCAAACGGCATCGAAGTGAACTATGAACTGCATGGCGACCTCTCCGGCAGCGCACCGTGGGTGACGCTCTCGCACTCGCTTGCCTGCAACCTGCACATGTGGGACGCACAGATCGCGACGCTGTCGAAACAGTACCGCGTGCTCGCCTACGACACGCGCGGCCATGGCCTGACCGAGGCACCTGCGGCCGCCTACACGCTCGATGAGCTGGCCGACGATGCCAAGGCTCTGCTCGATGCACTGAAGATCGGCAGCACGCACTTCGTCGGGCTGTCAATGGGCGGCATGATCGGCCAGGTACTCGAACTCAAGTATCCCGGCACCTGCCGCACGCTCGCGCTGTGCGACACCACCAGCCGCTACCCCGAGGCAGCCATCCCGATGTGGGCCGAGCGGGTGAAGACCGCCACCGCGCAGGGCATGGAGCCGCTGGTCGCCGGCACGATCTCGCGCTGGTTCACCGACCCGTTCCGTGCGAAGGGCGACCCGCGCATCGACAAGGTGACCGCGATGATCCGCTCGACCCCGCCGCTCGGCTACGCCGGCTGCTGCGAGGCCCTGCCCAGGATCGACACCACCGCCCGCCTGAACACGATCAAGTGCCCGATCATGATCATCGTCGGCGAGCAGGACGCCGGCACGCCGGTGGCGCTGTCGCAGACGATGCATGCTGCGGCACCCGGTTCGGAAATGGTGATCATCCCGGAGGCGTCGCACCTGTCCAACGTAGAACAGCCGGAAGCCTTCGAGAAGGCGCTCACCGGCTTCCTCGCACGGCACTGACGCTCACAGCCGGCCTGTACCGCCGATACGGCGTCCTGCGGTACAGGCCAGGGCAGGCCCGGGCGGCTCAGGTCACGCCCTTGGTATGGCCGCCATCGACCGTGACGTTGGTGCCGGTGATATGGCCCGCCACCGGCGACGCCAGCCACGCCACGGTGCGCGCGATCTCGTCGGCCTCGCTGACGCGGCCGCTGGGCACCGGTGCGGTCATCTCGTGCTCGATCTGCTCGGCCGTCTTGCCGGTTGCCTTCACCTGCGCGGCGATACGCTCCTCGAAGCGCGGTGTGCGCGTCAGGCCGGGGCTCACCGCGTTGATGAAGATGCCTTGCGCGGCGACTTCATCGGCAGCGCCCTTCACCACCGCGAGCAGCGCGGCGTTCGCGAACGCACTGGGAAGCCCGCGCGGCGACGGCTGCCGGCCGAGGTTGCCGGCGATCACCACGATGCGGCCGGACTTCTGCTCGCGCATGGGCGCGAGCGCCGCGCGCAACGTGCGCACCGTGCCCATGAACTTCAGCCGGAAGCTCGCTTCCCAGACGGCGTCCGGGATTTCCCAGAAGATGCCGTTGGCCGATGCACCGGCGCTGCACACCGCGACATCGAGTCGCCCGTAGTGCGCCAGCGTCGCAGCCACCGCACGGTCGGCCGCATCCTGCTCGGTAAGGTCGCACGCGAACACCGCTGTCTCGACCTTGAACGCCGCGGCGATCTCGGCGGCCACCGCGTCGAGCTTCTCCTTCGAGCGCGCGACCAGCATCAGCTTCGTTCCCTCGGCAGCGAGCACGCGCGCCGACTCGCGGCCGATGCCGGAGCTTGCCCCGGTGACCATCGCGACCTTGCCCTTCAGACCCAGATCCATGTGCGCCGTCCATTCAACCTTGCGGGACGCGGAGTATAGGGCCGTCGCCAAGGCGGCAGGGCAGGTACCGCGCCCGATGGCTGGGTGCCGGATACGCGCCAGTGCGCCGCTGGCGGAGGCGGCAGCGCCAGGAAACCAGGCTGCATCAGCGGGGCTGGAGGAGGTTGCCCCGGCCGCTGCAGCCGCTTTGCCTGCCTGCACTGGCGGTACCCGACAGACACGACGTTACGGAGGCGCGCGGCTGCAGTCGCTCGCCATAAGCACCCCTCCCGTCACGAAACTCGCCAATCCCTGCCTTCAGGCGGCCGGCACGACGGTACCAGGCTGTTCAGTCGGCTAGCCCGGCCGGAGGGTCCTGCGAATCGGGGAGATCATCGCCGCGCGCCGCCGCGTCGCGTGCACGCAGTCGATCGAGCTTCTCGGCGATACCCGCTTCGAGGCCGCGCGCGACGGGATGGTAGAAACGGCGCTCCTCCAGCCCCGGCGGCAGGTATCGCTCGCCGGCCGCATAGCCGTCGGCCTCGTCGTGCGCATAGCGATAGCCTTCGCCATGTCCGAGCGACTTCATCAGTTTCGTCGGCGCATTGCGCAGATGCATCGGAACCGGCCGGCTCTCGTCCTGGGCGACCAGCGCACGCGCTTCGTTGAACGCGCTGTACGCAGCATTGCTCTTGGCGGCGCAGGCGAGATAAAGCACGGCGTTGGCGAGGGCCAGTTCGCCTTCCGGCGAACCCAGCCGCTCGTAGGTGTCGGCGGCATCGAGCGTGATGCGCCAGGCGCGCGGGTCTGCGAGCCCGATGTCCTCGACCGCCATGCGTACGATTCGCCGCGCGAGGTAGCGCGGATCGGCGCCGCCATCGAGCATGCGTACCAGCCAGTACAGGGCCGCGTCGGGCGACGAGCCGCGTACCGACTTGTGCAGCGCCGAGATCTGGTCGTAGAACTGGTCACCACCCTTGTCGAAGCGGCGCACGCTCTGGGCAAGCGTCGTCTGCGCAAACGCCTCGTCGATACCGGACACCGCCGCATCGCGCGCGACGGCCACCACCTGGTCGACCAGATTGATCAGCCGGCGCGCGTCGCCGTCGGCATGGCCGACCAGCAACTCGCGGGCGTCACGCTCGATCGGCGGATGCGGGGACAGCGCCGCCGAGGCACGCTCGACCACTTCGAGCAGTTCACCGTGCGACAGCGGCTTGAGAACGTAAACAGCCGCGCGCGACAGCAGGGCGGCATTCATCTCGAACGACGGGTTCTCGGTGGTCGCGCCGATGAAGGTGACCAGCCCGGATTCGACATGCGGCAGGAAGGCATCCTGCTGCGACTTGTTGAAGCGGTGTACCTCGTCGACGAAAAGCAGCGTGCGCCGGCCCGCGTCCGCCGCGGCCTGCGCACGCTCGACCGCCTCGCGGATGTCCTTCACGCCGGAAAGCACCGCGGACAGCGCGATGAAGTCAGCCTCGACCGATGCAGCGATCAGGCGCGCGAGCGTAGTCTTGCCGACGCCAGGCGGCCCCCAGAGGATCATCGAATGCATGCGACCCGAGGCCAGCGCGGACGACAGCGGCATGCCAGGCCCTACCAGATGGCGCTGCCCGATCACCTCCGACAGCGACGCTGGCCGCAGTCGCTCGGCCAGCGGTGCGTGCGGCGGCGGCCGGCGACCGGCACCATCCGAGGCGTCCCC
>CANGXU010000202.1 GCA_947457885.1 Betaproteobacteria bacterium | reverse complement strand
TGGTACCGCCGACACCGGTTCGTCGGAAGTCCAGGTTGCGCTGCTGACCGCGCGCATCAACGACCTGACTTCCCACTTCCAGAAGAACATGAAGGACCACCACTCGCGCCGTGGCCTGCTGAAGATGGTCAGCAAGCGGCGCAAGCTGCTCGATTACCTGAAGGATCGCGATCTCGCCCGCTACCGTGGCCTGATCGAACGCCTCGGGCTGCGCAAGTAGAGACCCTGATGGCCGCACGCGATGCCTGCGGCCATGTCGGGGCGTGGGCGTCTTCGCCGGTGCTTCGCGATCGCTGCCAGGGAGCAGCAGTTGACGAACGCTTCGAAAGCCACGCCGGAGGTCGCCTGGAACGAGCTGCAGTCAGGGCGTGGATGACCTCTTCCCGCATCCCCCAACTCCCTGCTCATCGACGATGAGCCTTAACTGAGTTCGAAAGGTCGACCTTGAATCCAGTGCGCAAAACCCTGCAGTGGGGCCGGCATACGCTGACCCTCGAAACCGGCGAGATCGCCCGCCAGGCCGATGGCGCCGTGATGGTGAACATGGATGACACGGTGGTGCTGGTGACCGTCGTGGGCAAGCGGCAGGCCGATCCGGGCAAGGACTTCTTCCCGCTCACCGTCGACTACCAGGAACGCACCTACGCTGCGGGCAAGATCCCCGGCGGCTTCTTCAAGCGTGAGGGCCGGCCGTCCGAGAAGGAGATCCTGACTTCTCGCCTGATCGATCGTCCGATCCGCCCTCTCTTTCCCGAGGGTTTCTTCAATGAAGTCCAGGTCGTCGCGACCGTGATGTCGTCGAACAGTGAAGTCGACTCCGACATTCTGTCGATGATCGGCACTTCGGCCGCGCTCGCGATCTCGGGCATTCCGTTCGAGGGGCCGATCGGGGCCGCCCGCGTCGGCTATGCCAACGGTGAGTATCTGCTGAACCCGACGCTCACCGAACTCAAGACCTCGCAGTTGAACCTCGTCGTCGCCGGTACCTCGCAAGCGGTACTCATGGTCGAATCGGAAGCCCTCGAGCTGTCCGAAGACGTGATGCTTGGCGCCGTGGTCTACGGACATCAGCAGATGCAGCTGGTGATCGATGCGATCAACGAGCTGGCCGACGAAGCCGGCAAGCCGATGTGGGACTGGACCCCGCCGGCCAGGGACGAGGCGCTCGTTGCGCGCATGCGCGGGATGGTCGAAGCCGACTTGCGCGCGGCATACGCGATCCGCGAGAAGCAGACCCGCTCGAAGCTGGTTTACTCGATCCGCGACAAGACCATCGCCGCGCTGTCCGAAGGGGCTGATGCGCCGTCGTCGCAGACCCTCAAGGGTATCTTCGGTGACATCGAATCGGGCATCGTGCGCAACCAGGTGCTGTCTGGCGAGCCTCGCATCGACGGCCGCGACACGCGTACCGTGCGTCCGATCAACATCCGCACCGGTCTGCTGCCGCGTGCCCATGGCTCTGCGCTGTTCACGCGTGGCGAGACGCAGGCACTCGTGGTCGCCACCCTCGGCACCTCGCGCGACGAACAGATCATCGACGCGCTGCAGGGCGAGTACCACGACCGCTTCATGATGAACTACAACATGCCGCCTTACGCGACCGGCGAGACCGGGCGCGTGGGTTCGCCGAAGCGCCGCGAGATCGGCCACGGCCGGCTGGCCAAGCGCGCACTGCTGGCCGTGCTGCCGACGCCGGAAGAGTTCGCGTACTCGTTCCGCGTGGTGTCCGAGATCACCGAGTCGAACGGCTCCAGCTCGATGGCCTCGGTCTGCGGTGGTTGCCTCGCGCTGATGGACGCCGGCGTGCCGGTCAAGTCGCACGTGGCCGGCATCGCGATGGGCCTGATCAAGGAAGGCAATCGCTTCGCGGTGCTGACCGACATCCTGGGCGACGAAGATCACCTCGGCGACATGGATTTCAAGGTGGCTGGCACCGAGCAGGGCATCACGGCGCTGCAGATGGACATCAAGATCACCGGCATCACGAAGGAGATCATGAACGTCGCGCTGCATCAGGCGCGCGAGGCGCGCATGCACATCCTCGAGATCATGCGCGGCTCGATGTCGACCGCGCGCGAGGAAATCTCGAACTTCGCCCCGCGCATGATCACGATGAAGATCAAGCCCGAGAAGATCCGCGACGTGATCGGCAAGGGTGGGGCGGTGATCCGTGCGCTGACCGAAGAGACCGGTACCTCGATCGACATCGGCGAAGACGGCACGGTCACGATCGCCAGCGTTTCGGCCGAAGGCAGCGCCCTGGCCAAGACGCGGATCGAGGAAATCACCGCAGATGTCGAAGTCGGCCGGATCTACGAGGGCACGGTCCTCAAGCTGCTCGATTTCGGTGCGATCGTCAGCGTGCTGCCGGGCAAGGACGGCCTGCTGCACATCTCCCAGATCGCCAACGAGCGCGTGGCAAACGTATCCGACCACCTGAAGGAAGGCCAGTCGGTGCGTGTCAAGGTGCTCGAGGCCGACGAGAAGGGTCGCCTGCGGCTGAGCATGAAAGCTGCGGCAGCGGATGCGCCAGCGGCCTGATCGCGATCGTCGACTCAGAAAAAAGCCGGGCATTGGCCCGGCTTTTTTCATGCCTGCAGTGACGAGCCCCTATTTGGCGATCTGGCGCTCTCGCATCTCGTCGAGCGTCTTGCAGTCGATGCAAAGGGTAGCGGTCGGGCGAGCTTCCAGGCGTTTCAAGCCGATCTCGATGCCGCAGCTGTCGCAGTAACCGTATTCGCCGGCATCGATGCGGGCGATGGTCTCGTCGATCTTCTTGATCAGCTTTCGCTCGCGGTCGCGGTTGCGCAGCTCGAGCGCCATGTCGGACTCCTGGCTGGCCCGGTCGTTCGGGTCGGCGAAGATGGTGGCTTCGTCCTGCATCATCTGCACGGTGCGATCGATGTCCTGGCACAGCTCGCCCTTTACCGCCGCAAGGATCTTGCGGAAGTGGTCGAGCTGCTTCGCGTTCATGTACTCCTCGTCCTTCTTGGCCTTGTAAGGCGCAACCTTGTTCTGGAAATCGACCGCCATGATCCCTCCGGGACTCACGAGGACGCTGCATGTCCTGGCGGCCATTCCGCCACGCTACAGACTTGCAACGCCAACCAGTGGTAATACAAAACGGGTTTGATAGCATGAACTCAACACGCCCGCAAGCGCTCGACTGGCAATGAGCGTACCTGCACGGACTGCATGCGCGGGGCATGCGATGGCCACTCGCGTAGAATCGGGGCCACCGGTGCCCGTAGCTCAACCGGATAGAGCACCGGCCTTCTAAGCCGGCGGTTGCGCGTTCGAGTCGCGCCGGGCACGCCAGCACCCCGCCTGTGCGTGGCGGATCGGGTTCGCAACGGGAGTCGCGCAGAACCAGAACGCTCGCTATAATCGGGGATTGGTCAGGTCAGTGGTGGCTGTAGCTCAGCTGGTAGAGTCCCGGATTGTGATTCCGGTTGTCGTGGGTTCGAGTCCCATCAGCCACCCCACCCGCCCCAACCTGTCCCACCACACCTGTTCGATGGGTGTCGCGGAGCGCTGTGATCCGGTGGTGTGCCGGGCTATTCGCAGCTCGTCTCCTGCTCGATGCGCGAGTCGCGCGACTGAGCGACCACGCGCTCGTCCAGGCGCGTGGAAGGGATCCACGTCTTCGCCAGGCTCACGCCTTTGCAGAAGGCGCGTGTCGTGCTTGCCTTGCGCGCGCGGGCACGTGGTCGGTTTCTTGGACCCAGCAGTCGATCTTCCAGTCCGGCTGGTTCGTCGTCGGGCTGATGCCCCAGACACTGATCGTGCAGATGGCACGCACGCCGAAGCTTCCGTTCATCGAAAGCATGGCCGCACCGCCGTTGCTGGCCATGTCGGCTGCACGCACAACCGTTGCCGGCAGGCTCTCGCAAGCACGGGCATCGCCTGCTGGACGGGCGACCGGTTCCTCTGCGACTGCCCCTGGCAGCGACCTATCGCAGGGCTGCGTGACGCTCTTTCAGCGCCGCCGTTTTTCGCTATCCTCCAGCCTGACTTGAAAAGAGACGAGGAACCCGATGGCCACGCTGCTGAAGGAAGTCCATGTGCGCGAACTGCTGACCATGGCGGATGCGCTGCCGGCGGTGGAGCAGTCGTTCCGCGATGTCTCGACCGGCGATGCGGTGAACGTGTCGCGGCACCGGGGCGCCCTGAAAGGCGTGACCGTGAATGCGATGGGTGCGATCTCGAATGCACTCGACCTGATGGCGATGAAGGTGTATCCGATCGTGCGCCAGGACGTCACCGTCGGCTCGAGCTTCCAGGTGCTGTGCTGGCGGATTTCGACCGGTGCGCTGGTCGGCGTACTCGAGGCGGAACTGCTGGCGCAGATCCGTACCGGCGCAGCCAGCGGCGTGGCGACCCGTTTCATGGCGCGGCCCGACAGCCGGGTGATGACGCTGTTCGGTGCCGGATGGCAGGCGCGCGCCCAACTGGAGGCGGTGTGCCGGGTGCTCCCGTCGCTCGATCGGGTGAACGTGATCGGACGCTCACCGGAGCGGGTGGCGTCGTTCATCGCCGAGATGACCGCGGTCCTGGGCAGCGGCGGCCCTGGACTGGTCGCGGCCACGGACATTCAGGCGGCCGTACGCGAAGCGGACGTGGTGACCACCATCACCGGATCGAAGGTGCCGTTGTTCGACGGGGCATGGCTTTCGCCCGGCGTGCATGTAAATGCAGCGGGCTCGAACTTCGCCGAGAAGCGAGAACTCGATGCGCTGGCGGTGCAGCGTGCGGCCCGCATCGTCGCCGACGATGTCGAGGTCGCGCGGATCGAGAGCGGCGACCTGATCGCGACTCCCAGCCTCGACTGGGCACGGGTGATGTCCCTGTCGGACGTGGTCGGCGGACGCCAGCCGGGCCGCACCGCGGCCGACGAGATCACCTTGTTCGAATCGCAGGGCCTCGGGCTGGAGGATCTCGCGGTCGCTGCGGTGCTGCTTGAGCAGGCCGCGAAGCGCGGGATCGGCATCGAGATCCCGCTGCAGTGAGCAGGCGCCGCCTGCCGGCGATGGCGGTACACTGGATGGGCGCGCGAGCGCATCACGCGGCCGTCCCAACCTGATCCGGAACCCCTGACCATGTCCCGCACTTACTTGATCGATTTGCCCGCTGCGATGCTGAGCAAGCTGCTGCGCCTCGGCCTGCCGGTTGCGCTGTGTACGGGTGCGGGAGGCGCTCTTGCGGCCGAGGCTGCGCGGTTCCCGGTGCAGCCGATGCGGATGCTCGTCGGCTTCGCGCCCGGCAGCCTGACCGATATCCTTGCGCGTACCGTGGGCCAGAAGATGACCGACACCTGGGGACAGCAGGTGGTGGTCGATAACCGTCCGAGCGGCGGTGGCGTGGTGGCGTCGCAGACGATGATCAATGCCAACCCTGACGGCCACACGATGCTGATGGTGTCGGCGCAGCACGCGATCAGCGCCACGCTGTTCCCGAAGCTGCCGTACGACACGTTGCGCGACTTCGCGGGCATCTCGCAGGTCGTCACCGGTGCGCATGTGCTCGCGGCGAGCCGTGAACTCGGGGTGAAGTCGGTCAAGGAGCTGATCGCCGCGGCGAAGGCCAGGCCGGGACAGATCAGCTACGGCTCTGCGGGCGTCGGCAGTGGCGCACACATCAACGGCGAGATGTTCAGCCTCGAGGCCGGCATCAACGCGCCCTACATTCCCTACAAGGGACCGCTGGAGGCTATGAACGACGTGATGAGCGGGCGCATCGGCTTCACCTGGCTGTCGCTGGGCGTGGCCGCGCCGTTCATCCGCGATGGACGAGTCGTTGCGCTGGGCGTCAGCACGCCTAAACGCTCGCCGATGTTCCCGAACCTGCCGACCGTGGGAGAGGGTCTGCCCGGCCACGAGTTCGACCAGTGGTTCGGACTGCTCGGCAATGCAAAGGCACCGCGCGCGGTCGTCAACCAGGTATCGAAGGAGGTCGCACGCATCGTGGTGTTGCCCGACGTGCGCGAACGGCTGCAGAACCTCGGGACCGATCCGAAATCGAGCAGCCCTGAGGAGTTCGACCGTTTCATCCGTTCGCAGATCGATCGCCTGGGGAAGGTGATCAAGGCCGCCGGCATCAAGAGCGAGTAGGGCTCGGCAGACAACAGCAACAAGGGGACAGATGCGATGCTCGACCTGGTGATCAGGGGACGGAAAGTCGTCACGCCGATGGGTACCGGCGCCTTCGACGTGGCGATCCAGGGCGAGCAGATCGTCGCCGTGGCCAGTGCAGGAACGTACGACGCGGGCTCCACCCGCCGGCTGATCGATGCCGGTGACCGCATCGTGATGCCCGGTGGCATCGACCCGCATGTGCACTGCCTGTGGCATGTGCCGAACCCCGATGGCACGGCCGGATTCTCCGATCCGCCGGAAACCGTGAGCCGGGCCGCCCTGCATGGCGGAACCACCACGATCATCGATTTCGTACGCTGGACCCATGGCAATACC
>CANGXU010000201.1 GCA_947457885.1 Betaproteobacteria bacterium | reverse complement strand
GAACCGCCTCGCTCGAGATCCATCGCGATGCGCTGCCGGCGGGTACCCGCGTGCTACTGGTCGATGACGTGCTGGCGACCGGTGGTACGGCCGCTGCGGCCGTCGAACTGCTGGCGCGTGCAGGCGGCGTGGTCGCTGGCGCGGCATTCCTGCTGGAGTTGCCGGCGCTGCTCGGGCGGGAGCGCCTGCCCGGTTGCGATGTGCGCAGCGTGCTGCGTATCTGATCCGGCAGGCAGAAAGCAGAACGCCCCGCGCTGCGGGGCGTTCCGGTACTGCAGCGCGGGCGTCGATCAGATGCCGGCGTCGGCCTTCAGTGCGGCGGCCTTGTCGGTCTTCTCCCACGTGAATTCTGGCTCGTTGCGTCCGAAGTGGCCGTAGGCCGCAGTCTTCTCGTAGATCGGACGCAGCAGGTCGAGACTGTGGATGATGCCCTTCGGGCGCAGGTCGAAGTGCTGCTCGACCAGCTTGGCGATCTTCTCGTCGGCGATCTTGCCGGTGCCGAAGGTCTCGACCAGCACGCTTACCGGCTTGGCCACGCCGATCGCGTAGGCGACCTGCACTTCGCACTTGCTGGCGAGGCCGGCGGCGACGATGTTCTTCGCGACATAGCGGCCGGCGTAGGCGGCCGAGCGGTCGACCTTCGACGGATCCTTGCCCGAGAACGCACCGCCGCCGTGGCGCGAATAGCCGCCGTAGGTGTCGACGATGATCTTGCGGCCGGTCAGGCCGGTATCGCCCTGGGGGCCGCCGATGACGAACCGGCCGGTCGGGTTGATCAGATAGCGTGCGCCCTTTAGCAGCGCCGCCGGGATCACCGGCTTGACGATCTCCTCGATCACCGCTTCGGTCAGCGGTTCGTGGGAAATATCGGGCGTGTGCTGGGTCGAGATGACGACCGTGTCGATACCCACCGGGCGCCCGTCGACGTACTTGATCGTGACTTGCGACTTCGCGTCCGGGCGCAGCCACGGCAGCTTGCCGTTACGGCGCATCTCGGCCTGGCGCTCCATCAGGCGATGCGAGTAGTGGATCGGCATCGGCATCAGTTCCGGTGTCTCGTCGCAGGCGAAGCCGTACATCAGGCCCTGGTCGCCCGCGCCCTGGTCGAGGTCGAGGCCCTTGCCTTCGTCGACGCCCGCGGCGATGTCCACCGACTGCTGGTCGTAGCAGACCAGCACGCCGCAGCTCTTGTAGTCGAAGCCGATGTCGGAATCGGTGTAGCCGATGCGTTGCACGACCCTGCGTGCGACCTGCGCATAGTCGACCTGGGCATTGGTCGTCACCTGGCCGGCCATTACCACCAGGCCGGTGTGCACCAGCGTCTCGGCGGCAACCCGACCGTACTTGTCCTGGGCCAGGATGGCGTCGAGGGCGGCATCGGAGATCGCGTCGGCAACCTTGTCGGGATGGCCTTCCGATACCGATTCAGAGGTAAACAGAAATTCGCTCATGTGGGAAACCCGTCTGCTGTAAGGGAAAAGGATGCCGGCGCAGGAAGCGCGTCCGATGCTTGCAACGATCGAAGCAGGACTCCGGATACGGATCGAATATGCCTGCGACCGGGAAGGCCGAAGGCAAAAAGGGCGCTAGGATATCAGAGTCGCTCCAGACGCCGATGTCAATGAACCTATTTTGCTATTCCTGATCCGACTGCTCGGCCGCCTGCCGCTGCGGGTGCTGCACTGGCTGGGCGCCGCGCTCGGCTGGACTGCGTACGCCTGCGACCGCACCTACCGGGAGCGCCTGCGCGAGAACCTTGCCCGGTCGGGGCTCGGCGACCCGCCAGGGACCCACCGCGTCCTGCGCGGTGCGATCGTCGAGGCTGGGCGCGCCATCGCCGAACTGCCCTGTCTCTGGCTCCAGCCGCAGGCGGGCGTGTCCCGCTGGGTGCGCGTGACGGTCGGCCAGCAGCACCTCGACGAGGCGCACGCGCGGGGACGTGGAGTCCTTTTCCTGTCACCCCACCTCGGTGCGTTCGAGATCCTGCCGCAGTGGTACGGCCTCGCACGGCCGATAACGGTGATGTACCGCCGGCCGAAGCTCGGCTGGCTCGACCCCCTTGTCAGGGCCGGCCGGGGCCGCGGGCAGGTCGAACTGGTCAGCGCAGACCTGGGGGGCGTGCGCGCGATGCTGCGCGCCCTGCGTGCCGGGCAGGCGGCGGGCCTGCTGCCTGACCAGGCGCCGGGCGCGGGCGAAGGGGTCTGGGCGGAGTTCTTCGGCCGGCCAGCTTATACGATCACCCTGGCAGCACGGCTGGCGCGCTCGACCGGAGCGACCGTGCTGTTGGCCGTCGCCCGCCGCCTGCCGCATGGGCGCGGCTACGAACTCGAGTTCCACCCGCTGCCCGACCCGCTGCCGGCCGATCCGGTGCAGGCGGCACGCGTGATCAATGCCGCGGTCGAAGCGGTCGTTGCACGCTGCCCGGCGCAGTATCTCTGGAGCTACAACCGCTACAAGCGGCCGGCAGGCGCGCCACCGCCCCCCCAGGATCCGGCGGGCACCCGCTGATGGGGACCCGGATCGCCCTGCTGCTGGTCTGGCTGCTGCACTTCCTGCCGTTCCGGCTGCTTGCGCTGGTCGGGCATGGGTTGGGGCTGGCGCTGTTCCGGATTGCCGGCGCGCGCCGGCGCGTGGTCCTGACCAACCTGGCGCTCTGCTTCCCCCGCATGTCCGAGGCCGACCGCCGACGGCTCGCACGGGCGCATTTCGCGGCGTTCACGCGCAGTGTGCTCGACCGTGGCATCGCATGGTGGTCGAGCAGGGAGCGCCTGATGCGGGTGGTGCGGGTGGACGGCCAGGAGCACCTTGGTGCGTACGCCGGCCGGCCGGTGGTGCTGCTGGCACCGCATTTCGTCGGGCTCGACATCGGTGCGCAAAGGCTGGCGGCCGAGTACAGCGCGGTGTCTATGTACAGCCGGCAGAAGAACCCGCTGTTCGATGCCTTCCTGCGCGAAAAGCGTAACCGGTTCGGTTCGGTGACGCTGGTGTCGCGCCAGCAGGGCCTTCGGCCGGTGTTGCGGGCGATGCGCAAGGGCCTGCCGCTCTACTACCTGCCGGACATGGATCTGGGCGCGCGCGATTCGGTGTTCGTACCGTTCTTCGGCGTGCAGGCGGCGACGGTGCCTGCGCTGTCGCGCATCGTGCGGCTGACCGGTGCCGTGGTCCTGCCGTGCATCACCGAGCAGTTGCCGGGCGGTGCAGGCTATCGGGTGCGGATCCATCCGCCGTGGACAGGTGTGCCTGCTTCCGGCGAGCCGGACGATGCCGCCGACGCGCTGGCGATGAACGCATTCATCGAAGCCGCGGTGGCCGGGATGCCGGCGCAGTACCACTGGCTGCACAAGCGGTTCAAGACCCGGCCACCCGGCGAGCCGTCGCCCTACTGAGGAGGAAGTACATGTTCCGCAATCCCGATGCCGACCACCTGCGTGCGTTGCTGCGCGAGGTACGTACGATCGCCGTGGTCGGCCTGTCGCCGAAGCCCGACCGGCCCAGCCATGGCGTATCGCGCTCGATGCAGTCGTTCGGCTACCGAATCGTGCCGGTGAATCCCGGCCAGGCCGCCATCCTCGGCGAGACCTGCTACGCGACGTTGCGCGACATTCCCGAAGCCGTGCGGGCAGGCATCGACCTGGTGGACGTGTTCCGCCAGTCCGACGCGGTGCCCGCGATCGTCGACGATTGCATCGCCCTCGGCCTGAAGCGGTTGTGGCTGCAGGACGGCGTGGTCGACGTGGAGGCGGCGCAGCGTGCGGTCGAGGCCGGCATCGAGGTGGTGATGGATCGCTGCGTTTACCGGGACTATGTAAACTTGATCCGATGAAGCTGGCATTCACCAAGATGCACGGCGCCGGTAACGACTTCGTCGTGATCGACGCCACCCGCGAGCCGGTCGCGTTCGACGCGGCAACCTGGCGGCACCTCGCCGACCGCCATCTGGGTATCGGCTGCGACCAGATCCTGGTTGTCGAGCGGCCGCAGCTCGAGGGTACGGACTTTCACTATCGCATCTTCAATGCCGACGGCGGCGAGGTGGAGCAGTGCGGCAACGGCGCGCGCTGCTTCGTGCGCTTCGTGCGCGAAAAGGGGTTGACCGACAAGCGCGAGATACGTGTCGGCACGCTGGCGGGCATCATTTCTCCTCGGCTGGAGGACGATGGCCGCGTCACGGTCGACATGGGTGCGCCGCGGCTCGCGCCGGCCGACGTGCCGTTCCTCGCCCCGGCTCGCGCGGACGTGTACCTGCTGGACCTCGCGGGCGGCCCGGTCGAGGTGTCGGCGGTGTCGATGGGCAACCCGCATGCCGTGCAGGTGGTGGCCGACGTGGAAACGGCGCCGGTGCTCGAGCAGGGCGCGCAGATAGAGTCCCATCCGCGCTTCCCGAAACGCGTCAATGCCGGCTTCATGCAGGTGGTCGACCGGCGCACCCTGCGACTGCGCGTGTACGAGCGCGGTGCCGGCGAGACGCTCGCCTGCGGCACCGGTGCCTGCGCGGCGGTCGTCGCCGGCAACCTGCGTGGGCTGCTCGACGCGCAGGTCGACGTGCATACCCGCGGCGGCGTGCTCACGATCGCCTGGGCGGGCGAGGGCATGCCGGTGCGCATGACCGGGCCGGCGGTCACCGTGTTTGAAGGTACGATCGAGACCTGAACGATCGATCGATGCCGGGCCGTACGAGCGGCCCGCAGCCTGCGTGCAGGCGAACGAGACAGGATGGGGGAAGGGATGAAAGAAGGCATCAATCCGGACCAGGTCGCGGCCTACCTGCAAGAGCACCCGGAGTTCTTCGAGCTCCACTCGGACATGATGGCGAACCTGTTCATCCCGCATCCGCACGGGGGGCGCGCAATCCCGATCTCCGAGCGCCAGGTGCTTACCCTGCGCGACAAGAACAGGCTGCTCGAGGCCAAGCTGGCGGAACTGATCCGGTTCGGCGAGCAGAACGACTCGATCAGCGAGAAGCTGCACCGGCTGACCGTCGCGCTGATCGCCGCACCGGATGCGCCCGCTGCGATCCACGTCACCCGCTACCATCTGCGGGAAGATTTCGCCGTGCCGCATGTCGAGTTGCGGCTGTGGTCGCCAGCCGTGCCCGCATCTGGCGGCGAGCCGTCGGTCGAGTACTCGCCGATCAGCGAAGAGGCGTGCGTGTTCGCCGACAGCCTGACCCAGCCCTACATCAGCGCTCGCGCGATGTTCGACAGCGCGTCCTGGTTCGGCGCGGACGGTGAGCTGCTGCATTCGTTCGCCTACATCCCGCTGCGCGGACGGCAGGCGTTCGGGCTGCTCACCCTGGCGAGCGAGGATCCCCAGCGGTTCTACCCCGAGATGGGTACGCTCTACCTGAAGCGCCTGGGCGACACCGTCGCCGCAGCGCTGGGACGGAGCCTTGCCGGCTGATCTTCCGGCGCCTGCAGCGGCCAACCCGGCAACGACCCTGCCAGATGCCTCGCCGGAGGCGCTGTCGGCAGCATCGCAGCGGCTGCTCGAGCGTTTCGTCGACTATCTCGCGACCGAGCGCCGCCTTGCGGTCACCTCTGTGGCAGCGTACGAATACGACGTGCTGCGGTTGCTGCGCCTGACTGGGGACGCGCCGCTCGCCGGCCTGACTGCGCAGGAGATCCGGCGTTATGCGGGCCGGCTGCACGGACAGGGGCTGAACGGCCGCTCGATCGCCAGGCTGTTGTCGGCGTGGCGCGCGTTCTTTCGCTGGCTGGTGCGCGAGCGGCTGTCCGCCGCCAATCCCGCGATCGGCGTGAAGCCGCCCAAGTCCGGCAAGCGCCTGCCCAAGGTGCTGTCCCCGGACGAGGCGTCACAGCTGCTCGGCGGCATCCCCGAAACGCCGGCCGGGGTGCGCGACCTCGCGATGCTCGAGTTGCTCTATTCCTCCGGGCTGCGCCGTGCCGAACTGGTCAGCCTCGACCTCGGCGACGTGCGCGCCGCGGACGCGCTCGTGCGGGTGACCGGCAAGGGCAGCCGGACGCGGGAAGTGCCCGTCGGCCGTCAGGCACTGCAGGCCCTCGATGCCTGGCTGCAGGTGCGCCCGCTGATGGCTAAACCAGGCTGCGATGCCCTGTTCGTCGGCGTGCGTGGCGATCGGATTGCCGACCGCGTGGTGTCCACGCGCGTCGAACAGTGGGCGCGGCAGCGCGGCCTCGGCCAGCACCTGCATCCGCACATGCTGCGCCATTCGTTCGCCTCGCACGTGCTGCAGTCGAGCGGCGACCTGCGCGCGGTCCAGGAGATGCTCGGCCATGCGAGCATCGCAACCACGCAGATCTACACCCACCTCGACTTTCAGTACCTGGCGAAGGCGTACGACGCGGCGCACCCGAGGGCGCGCATCGGCAAGGTGCCCAGGCAGGGCTGAGTTCAGCCCGGTGCGACGGCCCCGTGCAGGTCGCAGTGGCCGGCATGCGGGTGGTGCAGGTGGCCGTCGACGAGGTAGTCGAGATGGTCGCCATGCGGGACCGCCTCGTGTCCGCAGCCCGGCCCGTGGCGATGCGCCGTGTCGTGTCCT
>CANGXU010000200.1 GCA_947457885.1 Betaproteobacteria bacterium | reverse complement strand
GACCAGTTTCGACCACTGCGACAGCCAGTCGACCGGCAGGTCGTAGAACCCGATCGCCGATACCAGGTCGAGCACCTCACGGTTGGTATCGATGCGCAGCGGGAAGCCGCTGACCAGGTTGCGCCGTGCGTTAGCCAGTTCCTGCTCGGTCGGCCCCTTGGACAGGAACTCGAACAGAACGCTGCGTACCACGGCGAGCGCCTCGTCGGTCTGGTCGCGACGCGTCTGCAGGGCGATCTGGAACGGCCCGCGATCGAGCCAGGGCTGCACTGAACTGAACACGCTGTACGCGAAGCCTCGCTTCTCGCGGACTTCGACCGTCAGGCGCGAAGCGAAGCCACCACCGCCGAGCACGTGGTTGCCGACCAGCAGGGCGAAGTAATCGGGGTCGCTGCGGCTCGCGGCCGGCGTACCGATCAGGATATGGCTCTGCAGCGACGGATGCGGTACCCGGCGCGACTGCGCAGCAGCGAGCGAAGGCACTGGCGGCAGCGTCGGGCGGACGCTGCCGGCCGGCAACGTGCCGGCGACCTGCCGGGCGATCTCGCCGGCCTCCGCCCGCGACACGTCGCCGACGATGGACACGACCGCCGACACCCCGCTGTAGAAGCGGCGTCGGAAGTCGACGATCGTGTCGCGCGTCAGCGCGCGTACGCCGTCGGCATCGCCGAGCGGCCGCGAGGCGTACGGATGGTTGCCGTAGGCGGCGGCGAAAAACTGGCGGCTGGCGATGATCCCGGGCCGCGTCGCCTCTTCGCGCAGGTTGGTGCCGATGCGCGTGCGCTCGCGCTCGAGCGCAGCCAGCGGGAACTCCGGGCTCTGCACGACCCGGGCGAAGACGTCCAGCGCCTGTACCCGTTCGAGGCGGGACGACAGCGTGCGCAGCACGAAACCGGCGCGGTCCACGTCGATGCGCCCGGACAACTGCGCGCCGACATCGCCGAGCCGGCGTGCGATGTCGTCCTCGCTCAGCCCGCCGGCGCCGAACCGGGCCAGATGCTGGGTCATCGCGGCCAGCCCGGAGCGCTCGGACGGGTCGAAGCCGGAGCCGGCACGGAACTCGACCGCGACGTCGAGGATGGGGACGTCGCGCGCCTCGACGAACAGCACTCGCGCGCCGTTGTCGAGCGTCCACGCCTGGACCACTGGACCGTTGCCGGCCCGCACCGGCAACGCGACCGCCAGCAGGAGCAGGAACGGAAACAGCAGCGTACACGCCCGCAACAGGCTGGCGTCAGTCGACATGCCGGGCATCCTTCGGCGGCGGCAGCGCCGGCTTGCGCTGCGCGCCCGCCGTCGGCTCGAGCACCGCGACGGTCATGCGGTCCTCGACAAGGTAGCGCCGGGCGACCTCGCGTACCTGTTCGGCCGTCACCGCGCGCGTGCGCGGGACGAAGCGGTCGAATACCTTTGCCGAATGGCCGACCATCTCGGCCTGCCCGAGCCGGCTCGCCTGCGTGAACATGGAATCCTGCTGGAACAGGTGCTGCGCGACCAGGTGGGTCTGTGCACGCAACAGTTCGTCCGCGGCGATACCCTCCCGCGCCACGCGGCCGATCTCGGCGCGGATCGCCGCCTCCAGTTCGGCGACGCTGCGCCCTTCGCTCGGCGCGGCACTGATCACGAAAAGCCCCGGGCCGCGCTGGAACTTCTCGTAGCTGGCCTCGGCGGAGCCGGCAATGCGCGACTCGCGTACCAGCAGACGTGGCAGCCGCGCAACTTCGCTGGCATCGAGCACCGCCTCGAGGACTTCGAGCGCATAGGGCTCCCAGTCGCGGTCCGCATCGCGCAGTACCGGCACATGGAAGCCGAGCATCAGGAACGGACTCTGCGCTGCACCCTGGAACGTCACGCGGCGCGTGCCGCGCTGCTCCGGCTCGACCTGCGGCGAGCGACGCGGCAGCGGCCGCGCAGCCAGGCGCCCGAAGTGCCGGTTCGCGAGCCGGAATACCTGCTCGGCATCGACGTCGCCGACCACGACCAGCACCGCATTGTTGGGTGCATACCAGCGTCGGTAGAACTCGCGCGCATCGTCGATGGTCAGGTTCTCGAGGTCGTTCATCCAGCCGATCACCGGGGTGCGGTACGGGTGCACGCTGAACGCGGTTGCATACAGCTGCTCGAACAGCGCGGCGCGCGGCCGGTCGTCGGTGCGCCAGCGGCGCTCCTCCATCACCACCTGCATCTCGCGGGCGAACACCTCGGGTTGCATCGCCAGGCTTGCCATCCGTTCGGCTTCGAGTTCGAGGACGGTCCCGAGGTCCTTGGCCGACAGTTGCTGGTGATAGGCGGTGTAGTCGCGCCCGGTAAACGCGTTGTCGCGGCCGCCGATCTGGGCTACCCGCCGCGAAAACTCGCCGTCGGCCAGGCGCCGGGTACCGCGAAACATCATGTGCTCGGTGACATGTGCGAGCCCGGTCAGGCCGTTCACCTCGTCGATGCTGCCAACCCGGTACCAGACCATCGACGTGACGACCGGCGCGCGTCTGTCTTCGCGCACGACGATCTTCATGCCGTTGTCGAGCATGCGTTCCGTCGTGCCGCGGGGGGACGACCCGGACGCCAGCAGGGCCGTGCCGAGCAGGACTGCCGCCATGGACAGGCGACCAGTCAGGCGCGCGCACGACCGCAGGGGAATGGAAACTCGTAACATCGCCTACTGGTTCGTCACCCGAGCCGCCTTCGGTTTGATTCCACAAGGGGAAGTATGTTTGGTTTCCTGAAGCCGGGCAAGGAAGCACCCGCGTCCAAGGACGAACCGTCGAAGGACGGCGGCGGGCTGCAGGCAACCGCCGCGGCAGCGGCGCCGGCCGCGCGCCCCGGATGGGCCGAACGGCTCAAGGCGGGCCTGCGCGCGACACGCGAACAGCTCAACCGCAGCGTCGGCGGCGCGCTCGGCGCGCCGATCGGCGAGGTCGGGGGCCAGATCGCCGGGTTGTTCGGGCTCGGCCGGAAGATCGACGAGGCACTGTTCGAAGAACTCGAGACCGCGCTGCTGGCCGCCGATGTGGGCGTCGGCGCTACCCAGGTGCTGCTCGAGAACCTGCGCCAGCGCGCGCGTAAAGAGGCGCTGACCGATGCCGTGCAGTTGCAGTCGGCGCTCGCGGACGCGATGACCGGTCTGCTCGCACCGCTCGCGCAGCCGCTGGACGTCGGCACGCACAAGCCCTTCGTCATCATGCTCGCCGGGGTCAATGGCGCTGGCAAGACCACCACCATCGGCAAGCTCGCGGCGCGCTTCCGCTCTGAAGGACGCAGCGTGCTGCTGGCCGCCGGCGACACGTTCCGCGCCGCCGCGCGCGAGCAGTTGGAAGCCTGGGGCGAGCGCAACGGCGTCACGGTGATCTCGCAGCAGTCGGGCGATCCGGCGGCAGTGATCTTCGACGCCATCCGCGCGGCCCAGGCCCGCGGCATCGATGTCGTGCTGGCCGATACCGCAGGCCGGCTGACCACCCAACTGCACCTGATGGAAGAGATACGCAAGGTCAAGCGCGTGATCGGCAAGGCACTGGAAGGCGCCCCCCACGAAGTGCTGCTGGTTCTGGACGGCAACACCGGCCAGAACGCGCTGGCCCAGGTCAAGGCATTCGATGCAGCGCTAGGCGTGACCGGGCTGGTCGTCACCAAGCTCGACGGCAGCGCCAGGGGCGGCGTGCTCGCAGCGATCGCGCGCGAGCACCCGGTACCGATCCGGTACATCGGCATCGGCGAAGCGATCGACGACCTGCAGCCTTTCGAACCGCGCGAGTTCGTCTCCGCGCTGTTCGACTGAAGGCCGGCACGGATGATCGAACTCGACCGGGTCGGGAAGCGCTATCCGGCCAGCCAGGGCGGGGAAGGCCATGACGCGCTGAAGTCGGTCACGCTGTCGATCGACAGCGGCGAGTTCGCAGTGATCACCGGTCATTCGGGTGCTGGAAAGAGCACGCTGCTGAAGCTGATCGCCGGCATCGAACTGCCGACGAGCGGAACGGTGCGCGTCAACGACCAGGACCTCGCCGGGTCGCGCCGCGCCCTGCCCTTCATACGGCGCAGGATCGGACTGATCTTCCAGGACCACAAACTGCTGTACGACCGCACCGTCTTCGACAACGTCCAGCTGCCACTGGACATCACCGGCTTCCCGCCGCGGGAAGCGGCCAGGCGGGTGCGCGCGGCGCTCGACAAGGTCGGCCTGCTGTCGCGGGAGCGCGAGCGCCCGGTCACGCTCTCCGGCGGGGAGCAGCAGCGGCTGTGCATCGCGCGTGCGATCGTGCACCGGCCATCGCTGCTGCTGGCGGACGAGCCGACCGCCAACCTCGACATGGAGTACGCACAGGACATCGTCGAGATCCTGCGTTCGTTCCACCAGGTCGGCGTCACGGTGGTCGTATCCACCCACGATCTGGTATCGCTGCGCGCAGCCCATCCGCGGGTGATCGCGCTGTCGCACGGCATGCTGGCCCGCGAGAACGCGCCATGAGCAGATCGCCATGAAGGCCTGGTTCAACCAGCACCGGCGCGCGCTCGCAGTCACCGCCGGGCGGGCGGCGCGGGCACCGTTCGCCCACCTGTTCCAGGTGCTTGTGATCGGCGTGGCGATCCTGCTGCCGCTGCTGCTTCACCTGGCCGTGCAGAACCTGCAGCGCCTGGGCGGTACGGCCCAGGCCGATGCGCGCATCGCGCTCTACCTCGCCCCGGAGGCGACGGGCAAGGATGCCGACGGTATCGCGGCACGGCTGAAGGCGCATGCCCAGGTGGCCGGGTACCGATTCGTGTCCCGCGAAGAAGCGATCAAGGACCTGCGCCGGATCCACGATATCGCCGACCTCGTCGATGCGCTGCCGAAGAATCCGCTGCCGGATGCGTTCATCGTGCGCGCGAGATCGACCGATCCCGGCGAGATAGATGCGCTGCGCCGCGAGGCCGCGCAATGGCCGAAGGTGGCGCTGGTCCAGCTCGACTCGACCTGGGCGGCGCGGCTCGATGCCGGTCTGCGCCTTGCCCGCGCGCTGGCGGCCGGGCTGGCCGCACTGCTCGCGGTCGCCCTGCTTGCCATCGCATTCAACACGATCGGCCTGCAGGTGGCGAATCGGCGCGAGGAAATCGAAGTCTGCCGACTGATCGGTGCTACCCATGGCTTCATCCGGCGTCCGTTTCTCTACGCAGGCACCTTGCAGGGTGCCGCCGGCGGTCTGATCGCCTGTGCACTGGCCGCGCTCTGCGTCATCTGGGTGAACCGCCAATTGCCCGGCCTCGCGGCGCTTTACGGAACGGAACTGGTCGTTCAGCCGATGCCCCTGCAGGATGTCCTTGCCGTGACTGGTTTCGCTGCGCTGCTCGGCTGGCTGGGTGCCTGGCTGGCAGTCTCGCGGCACCTCTGGCGCGATGGGCCAGGCTGATCCGAAAGGACTGCCCCTGATTTACAACTCATTGATCTGGCGCAAGATTGGATAGCCGGAAAAATGGAGAATACGGCTTGACAACCTGTTCCCGATAGATCTTGTCGGGACTGCAGTGCACCATTAGCACTCACCTGCGTTAAGTGCTAAAGTTGTCTTATCCAAAGCCGTTCAGTGTCATGTATCCGGCCCGTAATGCGGGTCGTTCGTCCAAGGAGGCGCATTCATGACTACCGCTGTCGCTTTCTCCGCTGCCGCCCTTCCCGCTGCCGCGAATCCGCTGTTCGCCACCGCGCTGCCGTCGCTGGCGGCCGGCAGCCTCGAAACCTACATCCAGACGGTCAACCGCCTGCCGATGCTCACGCTCGAGCGTGAGACGGAACTTGCGCGCAAGCTGCGCGACGACGACGACCTGTCCGCCGCGCGTGAGCTGGTGATGTCGCACCTGCGCGTGGTGGTGTCGGTCGCGCGGGGCTACATGGGCTACGGACTGCCCCAGGCCGACCTGATCCAGGAAGGCAACATCGGCCTGATGAAGGCGGTCAAACGCTTCGACCCGGAGCGCGGCGTGCGGCTGGTCTCTTTCGCGGTCCACTGGATCCGGGCCGAGATGCACGAGTACATCCTGAAGAACTGGCGGATCGTGAAGGTCGCGACCACCAAGGCCCAGCGCAAACTGTTCTTCAACCTGCGCAGCATGAAACAGGCACACGGCACGCTCGGCCCGGCGGAAGTCGCCAGCATGGCGAAGACCCTGGGCGTGCGCAACGAAGATGTGGTCGAGATGGAGACCCGGATGGGCGGGCACGACCTGTCGCTAGAGCCCGTCGGCGGCGACGACGACGAGTCATCGTTCGGTCCGATCTCCTACCTCGCAGACCCGGGCGCGAGTCCGGCGGTGCAACTCGAGCAGGCGCAGACGGCAAGGTTGCGGCAGACCGGGCTGGCGAATGCGCTGGCAAGCCTCGACGACCGCAGCCGGCGGATCATCGAAGCGCGCTGGCTGCAGGAAGAAAACGGCGCCACACTGCACGATCTCGCCGATGAGTTCGGCGTGTCGGCTGAACGGATCCGCCAGATCGAGCAGAAGGCGATGCAGAAGATTCGCGCAAGCCTGCAGCACGCCGCCTGACGAACGGCGGT
>CANGXU010000199.1 GCA_947457885.1 Betaproteobacteria bacterium | reverse complement strand
CCGCCGCGGCCGCCACCGCCCGCACCCTGTCCGATCTTGCCGTGCGCTTCGATTGCGTGCTGCTCGACGTTCCTGCCGACCGGGTGGATCGCTGGTGGCCGGCCGCGGCGCACGCCGGTACCGTCCTGCTCGGATCCACCACGGTCCAGCGTTCGGTGACCGCAGCCTACGCCGCGCTGAAGATGCTGGCCCTCGAGGTCGGGCAGCAGCGTTACCTGTGGTGGATGGCACGTGCCAACGATGCCGGTACGGCGGAGGCCGCGTGGCAGAAGGTGGCACAGACCGCACGCCGCTTCCTGCAGGTGCAGGTGGACTATGCCGGTGCCGTACCGGTCGATCCGACGGTGCCACGCGCCGAACGCCTGCATCGCCCGCTCGCCGAGGCCTTCCCGGGAAGCTGCGTTGCCGCCGCCAGTGCGATGCTGGCCGAACGGATCGACGTCCCGGTGCCTCTGCCAGGCGCACCGGAGCAGGCCTGGCAGGCCCTGCTGGTCGGCGAGGCGGCGCGAGCCGTTGATCCGGCGCAGAATGCGAGGGCAGCAGCGGGACGGGCCGTCGAACGCGAAACGCCCCGCAGCCCGTCATACGACTCGACCCCCAGTCCGTCCCAGAAACTGTCGCCGTTCGGCGCGCCGGGCCGAACCGCACTAGTATCGCGGTAACTCAGCACAGGATCGCCCCTCTAGATGCCCCCGATTGCCTCGATAGACGACAAGGATGCCATCGTCAAGGAGATGGCACCGCTGGTTAAGCGGATCGCCTACCACTTCATGACCCGGCTGCCGGCCAGCGTCGATGTCGATGACCTCATCCAGGCCGGCCTGATAGGGCTGCTGGATGCCTCGGACAACTTCGACAGCACGCAGGGCGCGCAGTTCGAAACCTATGCGGTGCAGCGTATCCGCGGCTCCATGCTCGACGAGCTGCGCCACGCCGACTGGCTTCCGCGCAACGTCCGCAAGAACCTTCGCAAGATCGAGGCCGCGGTGGCGAAGCTCGAGCAGAAGTTCGGCCGCCAGCCCAACGAGACCGAGCTGGCCGACGAGATGAACGTACCGCTCTCCGACTACCAGCACATGCTGAGCGATGCCCGCGGCTCGCAGTTGCTGCACTACGAGGATTTCCAGGAGTCCGATGACAATGACTTCTTCGACTTCTTCCTCGCAGACAACCAGTCCAACCCGCTGGCGATCATCGAGGACAAGGGCTTCCGCCAGATGCTCGTCAACGCTATCAGCAACCTTCCCGAGCGCGAGAAGCTGGTGATGGGCCTCTACTACGAAAAAGAGCTGAACCTGAAGGAGATCGGCCAGGTCCTGGGGGTCAGTGAGTCGCGTATCTGTCAACTCCATAGCCAGGCGGTGGCCCGGCTGCGTACACGGATGAAGGAGTGGACGCAGAACGCGTGAGCGCGGCCGGGGCCCAGAACAGCCCGGCGCGCGTGACCTCCTGATGGACCGGATCAGCATAGCCGGCCTGTTGCTGGGCCTGACCGCGATCATCGGTGGCCTGATGCTCGAAGGCGGGCATCCGGCCTCGCTGCTGCAGGTCACAGCCTTCCTGATCGTGGTCGGCGGCACTGCCGGAGCCGTCATGCTGCAGAGTTCAGCGCAGCAGTTTGCCGACGCGCTGCGTACGGCGGGCTGGGTGTTCAAGCCGCCCCCGCACGAGCCGAAGAAGGTGATCGGCCGGGTCGTCGGATGGAGCCAGACGGCCCGCCGCGGCGGGCTGCTCGCGCTCGAGACCGCAATCGAAGCCTCGCGCGAGCCGTTCGAGCGCAAGGGACTGCAGTTGCTGGTCGACGGCGCCGAGCCGAACGTGCTGCGCGAAGCGCTCGAAGTAGAGATCAACGCGTTCGAGGCGCGCTACCGGGCCGCCGCACGCGTCTGGGAATCGGCGGGCGGCTACGCGCCGACGGTCGGCATCCTCGGTGCGGTGATGGGCCTGATTCAGGTCATGGAGAACCTCACCGACCCGGCCAGGCTCGGTGCCGGCATCGCGGTTGCGTTCGTTGCGACCATTTATGGCGTCGGGCTCGCCAACCTCGTGTTCCTGCCCGTTGCCAACAAGATCAAGGCGCTGGTCGCGCGCGACGTCAGCACGCGCGAGATGCTGATCGAGGGGCTGGTGGGTATCGCCAACGGCGAGAACCCGCGGTCGATCGAGATCCGCCTGCAGGGCTACCTGGTCTAGCCGCCACGATGCCGCGCAAGCGCCTGCCTGAAGAGCCGGAATCGCACGAACGCTGGCTCATGTCGTACGCCGACTTCATCACGCTGCTGTTCGCGTTCTTCGTGGTCATGTACGCAATCTCGCAGGTGAACGAGAGCAAGTACCGGGTGCTCAGCGACTCGCTGGTGCAGGCCTTCCAGAATCCATCGCGCCTGCCGGATGCCGAGAGCCCGAGCAACTCGCCGCGCTCGATCGTCGGACAGGAGCAGGGCGGCATCATCGGTCCGGCGCCAGGGTCGCCCAGGGACGAGGCGGCGATGCGGGCCATGATGGCGCGTATGCGCGAACTCGGCGCCGAGTTGTCGACGATGCTCGACCCGCTCGTCAAGGAGGGCCTGGTCCGGGTCAGCGAGACCCGCCGAGGGCTGGTAATCGAGATCAACGCCAGCGTGCTGTTCCGTTCCGGCCAGTCGTCCCTCGAACCCGCCGCCACGAAGACGCTGGCGGAAGTGGCGCGGGTGCTCGCGCGCACAGGCGGGGCGATCGCAGTCGAGGGCCACACGGACAACGTGCCGATCTCTACCCCGGCGTTCGCGTCGAACTGGGAATTGTCCGCCTCGCGTGCGGCGGTGGTGGTCAGGTTGTTCGTCGAGACCGGCATCGCCGCGTCGAGGCTTACCGCCATCGGCCATGCCGATAACCAGCCGATCGAGCCCGGCGACGCGCCCGAGGCGCGGGCACGCAACCGTCGGGTCGCGGTGATCATCCAGGCGGAACCCGAGCCCGGTCAGGCGCAGCAGCCTCGGCCGACAGACGTGCCAGCGTCCGGTGGCGATCCGCGCAAGTAGGCCGATACGGCGTGCGCCCGAGGGCGCCGACGATCGGGCTCAGACCTTGCCGAGGTTTCGTCCGGTACCGCCGATGCGGGTCTGCCCGTCGGGCCCGTAGAGCGACGGCTGCACACCTGCGGCCAGCGCCGACAGCAGGCGCTGGTTGTGTTGCAGACGGGTTTCGATCAGCACGCCGTTCTCGCGGTTGAGTGCCTGCGCTTTTGCGGCGGTATCGATCAGGTTGCGCCAGATGGCAGACAACGAGCCCCGGTCCGCACCGCCATGCACGATCAGCCATTGCGCCATGCCGGATCGGTCGGGGGTGAACGACTGCCCTGTCAGGTAGACCGCGCGGCGGCGCGCGAGATCGTTCAGCGCGCGGATATGTTCCGACTTGGCCGGGGCGATCTGCAACAGCGCCTCGATATCGCGTGACTCAAGCGCAGCCTGCTCGGTGCGCAGGAGTTCGAAGAAATCGGCAAAGGCCGCCGCTTCGGCCTGCAGGTCGGCCGTGAAGCGGGAGCGGGGATCCGTCGGAGCGACCCGCGGCGCGGCAGGTGGACTCACGCCTTCAGGCAGGGCCGCGCTGGATCAACAGTTCCTTCACGCTGGAGAGCAGACGGTCGGCGACCACTTCAGAGTCGACCTGGAAACGGCCTTCGCTGATCGCGTCCTTGATTGCCTGCACCTGTGCGCTATCGACCACCGGAACGCCTGCCAGCACGCCCTCGAGCTGGTTCAGCCTCGCCGAAAGACTGGTGATCTCGACGCTGTCCCCGGACGAGCCTGGGGTCGTGGCGCGAGCGACGGTGCCCTGGCGACCCGGTGTCTCGGCGACGCGGGTGACCGGGGTGGAGGAGGGGATGCCGCTGTCGATTTTCATCTTCATGGTTCCGTTTACGGCTCCTGAAACAGGACCTTTAGGAATATCCGCCAACAAAGCGTCTCGTATCGTGTCGGGTAGCGGCAGCCATGTCCGATCGGCGCGAACTGCCGATCGGATACGCACACTGCATGCCCAGGCACGTCACTGCACGACGACCACGCCATTCGAACGGACGATGCCGCGAACGATCTTGCCCGACGCGACGCGCACGTCGACGCCCTGGCCGACCGCAGCATTGCCCAGCGCACGACCTTCGTAAGATACGCTGAGTGTCGCCGATTCGTAAACCACGCGTACGGTCTGTCCGTTTGCCACCGCCAGGACCTGCTTCAGGTTCTCGGCGCGCAACACGCTGCCGGCTGCGACGGTGGACGCCGCGACGCGCCCGACCGCCTGGCTCGGATCCTGGAGGACCGATGCCGGCAGCGCGGTCAGCTCTTCGATCCGCGTGGTCAGGTCGGCCGTGTCGACCACGCTGCCCGCGAGCAGCGGACGCGCCGCGACTACCACCGGTGCCGACACCCGTACCGTCGCCTGAACGTAGATCTGCCATCCCTGCGGGCGCACGCAGCGTACCCCGACCGGTACCTGTCCCCAGGCTCGGGCACCCGGCGCGAGCGACACCTGCAACTCGTCGCAGCCGGCCAGCCGGGTGCGTTCGTCCGGCGCATTCACCGTGATGCGGACCTCGCCCGGCAGCGAGGCGGTCTGTTCCTGCAGATGCCGCTGTACCTGCTGCACGATCCGGTCCTGCAGTGCCGGCGAAATGGTTGCCTGGCCAGCCGCCGATTGCGCCATGGCCGGTGAAACGAGGGTCCACCCAGGCAGCAGCAGGCAGGCCAGCGCGAGTGCGCGGCCGATCTGCCGGACTCGGCGCGTTGCAGCCTGCGTGCTGGCGCTTTCGGCGATGTCTGCAGGCGGACGATCGGACAGGGTCTTGAGGGGCGTAATCACGGACATCGCGCTTTTCCTTCAGGTGCAGCTAAAGATTCGGTGCCCGGTTGACGTTACAGCACTAACCGCGCCCTTGTCAGCCTTGGAACGGATCAGGCATGCAGAGTGTCAACCCGGCGGTTGCTGCGCCTGTCGGCCCGGCGGCATCAACCGGCAAGAGTCCTACCGATATCGCCCGCGAAACGCTGCGCATGCTGGCGGTGCGCAAACTCGCGCCGACACCTGACAACTACCAGCGCGTCTACGAGGAAATCTCGGGTACCGACCATCAGCATGCGGACGACACGCTCGAGCCGATGCTTGGTGCGTTGCGCGATCTGCCGCGCACCGATCCGGCATTGAAGGAGCCTGTCGCCCGCCTGCAGCGTGCGCTGGTCAGCCGGAACTGGAAGGCTTTCGGGGCGGAAATCCTCGCGCTGCGAGAGGCTTCGGCTGGCGATCCCGCTGCGGCAGCGGCCATGCCGCTGGCGGCCGGTGCGCTGGCTCGACTGGACGTGGCGGACACATCGCTGTCTTCGGTCGAGACCCTGCGCCGTCTCCTCGCCGAGATGTTGCGCAACGACGTCGCACCCCGGTTCGTCGTCGACCCTTCGCTCAATGCGGAACTGGTCGCTCTGGCCGATCTCGCCGCGACAGCCGATTCCACCGAGGCGTGCGCCCAGCTTGCGACGCGCCTCGATGCATTCTGGAAGGGCACGGCCGACGCGCGCGGCCTTGACGCCAGACTGGTTCCTGAACTGATGGGACTGGTACGGCTGCTCATCGACAACATTGGCGAACTGGTCGACGACGACCAGTGGATCGGCGGACAGGTGGAGGTGATGCGCCAGTTGATGGCGCGGCCTCTGACCCCGGAACTGCTGACCGATGCGCAGGCCCGCTTCCGCGAGATCATCCTGCGCCAGGGTGCGCTCAAGCACAGCATTGCCGATGCCAAGAGCACGCTGAAGGACATGTTCAGCATCTTCATCGAGCGGCTCGGCGAGATGTCCGACAGCACCGCCGTGTACCAGGAGAAGATTGGCGTCCATGCGGAGCGCATCGAGCGTATCGAGGACATCGGCAGCCTGAAGGATGTACTCGACGGACTGATGGGCGACATGCGCGACATGCAGCGAGACACCCTTCGCTCGCATGACGAGGTCACGGCCGCGCGCCGTCAGGCGGAAGCGGCCGAATCGAAGATCCGACAGCTCGAGACCGAGCTCGAGGAGATCAGCGAGAAGGTGCGCGAGGATGCGCTGACCGGCAGCCTGAACCGGCACGGGCTGAACGAAGCCCTGACCCGGGAGGCCTCGCGGGCCGAGCGCTACGGCAGCGCACTCTGCGTGTCGGTGATCGACCTGGACAACTTCAAGAAGCTGAACGATACGCACGGACACAGCGCGGGCGACGAAGCCCTGGTGCACCTGGTGACGGTCGCCAAGGCGCTGCTGCGCCCGAGCGACACCATCGGACGCTTCGGCGGCGAGGAGTTCGTCGTGCTGCTGCCGGAGACGACGCTCGAGTCGGGCAGGATCGCGATCGAGCGGTTGCAGCGTGAACTGACCAAGCAGTTCTTCCTGGCCAACAACGAAAGGCTGCTGATCACGTTCAGTGCAGGCGTGGTGCAACTGCGTCGCGGGGAATCGGAAGCCGACGTGGTCAGGCGAGCCGACCAGGCGATGTACCGCGCCAAGGAGGCCGGCAAGAACCGCGTGGTCGCCGAGGAGTAGCGTCGCCGCCGCCGCGGCATCT
>CANGXU010000198.1 GCA_947457885.1 Betaproteobacteria bacterium | reverse complement strand
CGCAGACACGTTCAACGTCGGCCGTGCACTGCTCGCCGGCGACTCCGCCCATGTGAACAGCCCGATCGGCGGCGTGGGCATGAACAGCGGCGTGCACGACTCGATCAACCTCGGCGAGAAGCTGGTCGGCATCCTAGATGGCAGCATGGACATGTCGGTGCTCGACCGCTACACGCGCCAGCGCAAGCATGTGGCGGTCAACCATGTGAAGACGATCACCGAGCGCAACAAGAAGCTGATCAATGAGCGCGACCCCGAAGTGCGCAAGCGCAACCACGACATGCTGCACGCCAATGCGGCCGATCCGAAGCTCGCGCGCGAGTACATCCTGCGCACCTCGCTGATGAAGAGCCTCGAGGAAGTTGCCGCGATTCAGTGATCGCCGGCGGGCACGGGCACGACGGGCGCCGATGCAGGTTCCGGTGCCGGTGCCGACGTACGAAACTGCAAAGGAACGCGGGCCGAGATGAGGTCAGCCACTTCTACCGCGGCCCGCGCGAATGCCAGGATGCCGGGAGCGGTGAGACCGAGCCTGCGGCGCGAGCCGACCAGCACTGCGGTCAGCGCGCCCGACGGATCGACGATGAGCGCAGCAACACTGAACGAGCCCGGTACCGTCTCGCCTTCGCTGATCGCATAGCCCCGCACGCGCGTCGCATGCACGGCCTTGAGGAAATCCGCTTCAGTGATGATCGACTTGAGCGTATAGCGCGGCAAGCCGTGCTTCGCGACCAGGTCGCGGATCTCGTCGTCGGACAGGAAGGCCGCACGCATCTGCCCTCCCGCACCGTAGTTGAGCGGAATGCGCGCACCCGTCGGGACATGCAGGTCGGGATCGTCGTCGGTCTCGACCGTGTCGACGATGAGCAGGTCGGTGTCGTCGACCAGGCGCAGCGACACGCTGGCGTTGAATCGCGCGGCGAGTTCACGCAACGGCACGCGCGCCCAGCTCATGGTGTTCGAATGGCGTCCCGCCAGCGCGCCGATCTCGAACGCCTTGTAGCCGAGGCAGTAACGGCGCGTGCGTGGATCGCGCCGCAGGTAGCACATGTCCTCGAGGGTCTTGATCGCACGGTGTACCCGGCTCTTGTGCACGCCCAGTTCGCGTGCGACCTCGCTGACGCCCAGTTCCGGCCGCCCTTCGGAGAACAGGCTCAGGATCTCGAGGCCGCGGCGCAGGCCGGCGGAGCGGGCGGCTCCGTCCTTGGTGGCGGCTCGGGAAGGGGTGGCAGGCGTCTTCGTGCGCCGGGCTTCGTTGCGTGGCATTGTTCGATTGTCCATCAGGCACGGTACGTGCACCAGAGCGGACCGCGCCCGGCCGCACAGCGGCTGCGGCGCCGGGCCATGTCCGTCACCAGGAGATTGCAAGAATGATCCACCCGATTCCCGCGCCCGTCCGCCGTTCAGTGCCCAGCCGCAGCGGCCGCTGCAGCTGCACGGTGCGGGCTCTGCTGTGCGCGACCGCGCTCTGCGCGGCCGGCAGCCTGCATGCACAGGCCTTTCCGGTGAAGCCGGTGCGCCTGATCTCGCCGTTCGAGGCCGGCGGCAGCAACGATGGCGTCGCCCGGCTGGTTGCACCGAAACTGGGCGAACTGCTCGGCCAGGCGGTGCTGGTCGAGAACCGGCCAGGGGCCGGCGGGGTGATCGGCACCGAGGTCGGTGCGCGCGCGAACCCGGATGGCTACACGCTGACGGTCGCCACCACGTCGACCTTCTCGATCAACCCGGCGATGCGCAAGCTCTCGTACGACCCGAACACCGACTTCACCCCGGTCGGGCTGATCGGCATATCGCCCTATGTGATGGTCACCCACCCTTCGACACCGATCCACTCGGTGAAGGAACTGATCGCCGCCGCGAGAAAGCGTCCCGGCCTGGTCGAGTATGGATCGGGCGGCATCGGCACACCCGGGCACCTGGCCGGCGCCGCCTTCGCGCGCCAGACTGGCGTCGAGTTCACGCACATCCCCTATCGCTCGGGCGCGTCTTCCATCGCCGACGTCGCTGCGGGACGAATCACGCTGGTGTTCACCACCATGCTGGTCGCCGACTCGCTGATCGAGGCGGGGCGCCTGCGTCCGCTCGCGGTGACCACGCGCACCCGCCTGCCGCGCTTCCCGAAGATCCCGACCATCGAGGAATCGGGGCTGCCCGGCTACGAGTTCAACCTGTGGCTCGGTATCGTCGCGCCCGGCAAGACGCCGGATGCGGTGGTACAGCGCCTGACCGATGCACTCGGACAGGCCCTGCGCGACAAGGGAACGAACGCGTCGCTCGCCCAGCAGTCGGTCGAGGTGCTGTATGAAGCCCCGCGCGAGTTCTCCGACCGCATCCGGCGCGACCTGCAGACCTACACCAGGGTGCTGAAGGAATCGGGCGCGAAGGCGGACTGAGGTCCTGAGGTACTGAGGTACTGAGGTACTGAGGTACTGAGGTACTGAGGTACTGAGGTACTGAGGTACTGAGGTCCGCCCGTCCGCCTCAGCGCGGCTGCAGCGCCAGCATCGCGAGCATCGCGCGGCCAGCCGCGCCGAACGGATTGGCTGCGGTCTCGGCGATCTCGAAGTGGTTGTAGCCCTCGACCACTTCGAAGGTTACCGTCTTGCCGGCATCCTTCAGCGCCTGCGCGAAGTCGCGCGACTGGCGCTGGAACTCGGGCGACTCGAAGGTGCCGACCAGCAGCGACACCGGCACCGTGATGCGATCGAGGTGGCGCATCGGCGACAGCAGGTGCTCCATCTCGTCGGTGAACTTCACGTAGGCACCGCGCTTGGACAGCCGAGGGCCGCGCAGGTCGTACATGCCGCTCTGGAGCACGTAGCCCTTGACGATGTCGGCCGGCACACCGAAAGCGCCGGCCCAGTCGGTGATCATCGCGCAGCCGGACAGGTGCGCGCCCGACGACCGGCCACACACGTAGATGCGATCGGGATTGCCGCCGAAGTCCTTCGCATGCTCCCACGTCCACTTGATCGCGCGCCGCACCTGGTCGACCATCGGAAACAGGCTGCCGTCGACGTCCTGCACCGGCGCGAAATCGGGCACCACCATGTGCGCGCCGGCTCGCACCAGCATCTCGCCCGGGTAGGCATGGTCGCGCGCGACGTGGCCCTTCCAGGCGCCGCCGTGCACGTAGACCATCACCGGCGCGTTCGGCTCCTTCGTGCGATAGACGTCGAGCTGCTCGACCTCGGTCGGCCCATAGGCCGCGCGCATCGGCGCGCCGACGCGCTGGCGCACCTGCTCGCTCAGCACCGCCAGCCGGCCGTTCACCTGCTTCGAGTTCGGCGCCCAGACCTGCTGGTCGTAGGCATCGTCGAGCGCCTTCTGGTCGAGGTCCAGGTAGACTTTGTCGCTCATCTCGGCACTCCGGGCAGGAAGATCAGGCTTCGATGCTATCACCCCGCCGCGATCGCCCGTTCCGCCCAGCGCGCATAGGTGCCGGTCTCGATCATCAGTGGCCGCACGACCGTGCGCAGCACGCGCAGTTCTTCCGAAGTCGGTGCACCGGTATCCGGCACCGTGGAGGTGTCGCCGAGGTCGAAGCCGGTATTCGCGCGCACCTCGTCGCGCGTGTGGCCGGGATGCACCGATTCCAGTCGCAGTTCGCCGGCCACGGCGTCGAAACCCAGCGTCGCCTTCGGCGTGACCACCTTGCTCGGGCCGCCGAGCCGCAGCACATCCGGCGGCGTGGCGCCCGCGGCCGACACGAAGTCGCAGTGCTCGACCAGCGAGCGGCGGGTGTGCTCGGTGCGGAACACCACGGTGCGCCGCGCGCAGTAGTAGATCATCCCGCCGCCATAGCCACCGGGAAAGCGCATCGTCGGATGGTCCGGATCTTCGCCGAGCTGGTGCAGGTTGTAGTTGCCGCGACGGTCGATCTGCACGCCGCTGACGAAGAACAGCCCGAGTTCACCGCGTTGAGCGAGGAAGTGGAACTGGCGCGAGGTGTGGAACGGCCGGAACACCGTGTTCAGGATGATCAGTTCAGCGTCCGGCGCATGCGTGTGCTTCGCCAGCAGCAGGCCGGTGGCCGGCAGCTGCGACAGCGCACCGCAGGCGGAGATCTCGCCGTCGCGCACCTCGCGCGACAGCAGCACTGCCATCAGCTCGTCGTCGTTGTAACCGCGCGAGTCGAGATGATTGACGCTCATCGTCCGCTCCCGCAGATCGCATCCGGCACGAAACGTTCGACGTAGTCGTCATGGTCTTCCACGCCGAACACCTGCTCATCGAGCCAGGCCGCGAACGTCTCGTCCGATTGCGCGGCGGCCGCATAGGCGCGCATCGCATCGCGATCGACCGGATAGCGCCCGGTCAGGCCACCCGGATGCGCGCCGAATGGCGCATGCACGACCGCGTCGACCAGGATCGACGGCAGGAAAGCACCGTCGGCCGTCTTCTCGGTCACCCGATCGACGATCTCCTCGACCGTCACCACCACCTGCGCGGACGCCTCGGCGAGCATCACCGCCTCGACGTGGTAGCCGAACGACACATTGCCGGCACGGTCGGCGCACTGCGCATGGAACACCGCCACGTCAGGACGCATCGCCCGCGCGACCACGCTCTTCAGGCCGCTACCGAAGGGATCGGGCGCGACCACCATGTCGTCGCGGCGGGCGAGCAGGTCGGTGCCGACCAGCCCGATCACCGGAACGTATGGAACCCCCATGGACCCAGCCTGGGCCTGCGAAAAGAGCACCCCTCACGTGTTGTCGAGGGCCCTCACCCGGGCGCCGAGCACATGGCGCGCGAAATTCGGACCGGTACGCGCGAACTCGCCCATGGTCACGGAGCAGGTGTCGACCACCGAGACCGCGCCGGCGCCGACCAGGAAGTCGATGTTGAGGTCACCGCCGACCACGCCGATCACGCGCAGGTCGCGCACCTTGCGCCGGACCAGTTCGCGCAGGAAAGCCATCGGCGGGCGCTCCAGGTTGGCGCTCATGGCGAGGCTCGTGCCCGACTTCACCCGGGCCGCCGCCGCCTGCATCGATTCCAGTTTTTCGCGCATGTTACGTCTCCTCCGCCGGAACGATAGCGCGATTCCGGCGGTGACGGGCGGCCAGACGGCCGCCGTTGGACCGTCCTCCCGAAACAGGCTATCCTTCGATCAGCTTGGCGCCCGTAGCTCAGCTGGATAGAGTACAGGCCTCCGAAGCCTGGGGTCGTGGGTTCGAATCCCGCCGGGCGCGCCAGCCTCCCTCCGCCGGTCCGTTTCTGGCAGCGTGTACGCGCCGATGCCGCACGGGGCAGACTATCCCGCTGCCCTACCGCCCGATCCGGCTGTCGTCGGCGATGGAGTATCCACCGGCAGCGACAGGAAGAACCGCACCATCTCGGCCGATGCGTCCGGCCCCGATGCATCCGTGTGCGACCCGCTGGCATGGCCACCCGACCATGCATGCCCGGCGCCGTGAAGTATCCACGCCTCGATCCGCGCATGGCCTTCGTCGCACTCGTGCACCGTGCGGGTGTACTCGCGCCCGCCCCCCGAGGTGCCCCGCGAGGAGACGGGCCGAAGCATCGGCGCATCAGCCTGCGCGGCGTGGGCCTTTCCGGCGCGGGCGACGATCTCGATGCCGTTGGACGGATGAACCATCGGGTCGCTGTCGCCATGGAACACGATCACCGGCACGGCCCGGACGCCGGCTGCGGGCACGAACGCCGCTTCGCCGACGATACCGCCTTGCATCACCGACAGGGCCGACGTCACGTCGTGAGCCGACGCATACGGCAACCCTGAATGCACGCCAGCGGCCGCGTACAGGTCCGGGTAGGTCTCGGCCATGATCACGGCCATCGCGCCACCGGCCGACAACCCGGCGACGAACACCCGCGTCGGATCGCCGCCTTCGCGCTCGATCACCTCGCGGGTGATGCCGGCGATCAGCGACGGCTCGCCACAGCCCCGCTGCTGGTTCTCGCTGCTGAACCAGTTCCAGCACTTCGACGCATTCGCGCCCGGCCCCTGCTCAGGGTAGACGACGATGAAGCCGTGCAGGTCGGCGAGGTGGTTCATCTGCGTACCGGCGGCGAAATCATCGGCCGACTGTGTGCAGCCGTGCAGCATCACGACCACCGGGCGCAGCCCTGGCGCCGCCCACGACGGGCGGTAGACCCTGTACAGGCGGCTGCCAGCGGCATTGCTGAACACATGCGATGCGACCCGGCCCGGACGCGCCGCGCCGGGGGATCGTGCGCCCGGGTCCGCCCCCGGCACCTCGGCCACCGCGACGTCGCCGGTCGGCACGAGGCCGACGGACGACAGCGCGCGCTCGATCGTGTCGAGGAGGCGCCTGCCCAGGCGGCTGGCGTTCGGATCGAAACTCGGGGGTTTCACTGAGTATCCCGGGTGGAGTCTGTGAGTCGGGGAGTTTGATCGATGGCTTCGAACAGCACCGTTACAGCACGCCCTGCGCGCCCGCGCGACCGGTGGCCCGGCCGGACGTTGCTCGCCGCTGGCCGTGATGTCCGGCTGACATTCGGATGACCGGCGATTCTGGCAGAATGGCTGGTTTCGTCCAGCCACTCTTTGAGGATCGCATGAGCTACGTGATCGAAGTACCGAAAACCGTCTCGCTGCCGGT
>CANGXU010000197.1 GCA_947457885.1 Betaproteobacteria bacterium | reverse complement strand
GGGCGTCCCGGCAACCCGGCGGCACCGGGCGGCCCCGGCGGCAACTACCGCCATCGCGACCGCGCAGCCACCGGCGCACCACGGACGCGTTCGTACAGCCGGCCGGACTAGGCGGAGCGGCTCAACCCGGCCGGTCGCTGCCGATGGCCGCAGCGACGGCGGCCAGCCGGGCCCGTCTGACCTCGTCCGCGATCCGGTCGCGTTCGGATGTGCGCGCGATCGCACCGGCATCGATGCCTCGGGCGGCTTCCAGTGCAGCCTGCATACGCGCCCGCTGCGGATAGGGCAGAGACGCCAGCCCTAGCCTGCCACGGGCATCGAACTCGCACGCCTGCAGCATCTGCAGGAAGCGCTCGGGCCGGCGCATGCCGTCGCTGCCCTCGATCACCTTCAGCACGGTAGCCGGGCGCAGCTCGAGCGCGCGGTGAACATCGGTATGGAACCGCGCCACCAGCCGGGCGAGGTCATGGCATTCGGACGGCACGCGCAGCCGGCGGCACAGCGCGTCGACCAGCGGCACCCCGCGCTGCTCGTGCGCGACATGGCGCGGCCATTCGGCCGGTGGAGTCGTGCCCTTGCCCAGGTCGTGCACCAGCAATGCAAAGCGCACCGGCAGCGGCGCCTGCTCACGGGCAGCGAGGTCGATCGCCATCATCACGTGGACGCCCGTATCGATCTCGGGGTGGTGTGCCACCGGCTGCGGCACGCCGAACAGGCAATCGACCTCGGGCAGCACCTTGGCCAGGGCGCCACAGTCGCGCAGCACCTGGAACATCCGTGACGGTTCACGCTCGGACAGGCCCTTGGCCAGTTCCTGCCAGACCCGCTCGGCGACCAGCGCATCGACTTCGCCTGCGTCGACCATGCCGCGCGCAAGCGCAAGGGTCTCCGGTGCGACAGTGAAATCGGTGAAGCGCGCCGCGAAGCGCGCGAGCCGCAGGATGCGCACCGGGTCCTCGGCGAACGCGTCGCTGACATGGCGCAGCACGCGCGCCTGGATGTCGCGCACACCGTGGTGCGGGTCGATCAGCGTGCCGGCGCCATCGCGTGCGATCGCATTGATCGTGAGGTCGCGCCGGGCGAGGTCCTCCGCCAGCGTCACATCGGGCGAGGCCTGCACGACGAAACCGCGATAGCCCGGCCCGCTCTTGCGCTCGGTACGCGCGAGCGCATGCTCCTCGTGGGTGACCGGATGCAGGAACACGGGGAAATCGCGTCCGACGGCACGGAAGCCCAGGTCCAGCATCTGCTGCGGGGTCGCGCCCACCACCACCCAGTCACGGTCGACCACCGGCAGGCCGAGCAGTCCGTCTCGCACCGATCCGCCGACCAGGAAGGTTTCCATCAGCGGCTCACCGCTCGAACGGCTCGATCCGCTCGGCCTCGGACACGGCTGCCGCGATCCATTCCTGCATCGGTGGCAGGTCGAGCACCGAGCGCATGTACGCGGCGGACTCGTCGGGGACGGCCACCCTGTAGCTGCGCAGGCGCAGCACGACCGGGGCAAACATGGCATCGGCGATCGAGAAACGGCCGAACAGGAACGGCCCGCCAGCGTCGTGGCGCGCGCGCAGGCCGGACCACAGGGCCAGCACCCGGTCGATGTCCGCCTGCGCCTCCGGCGACCAGGCATGCCCGGCGCGGTCGTAGCGGACGTTCATCGGCAGTTCGCGGCGCAGCGCAGCGAAGCCGGAATGCATCTCGCAGGCGGCCGAGCGCGCCTGCGCGCGCGCAGCCGGATCGGCTGGCCACAGCCTGGCCGAAGGAAAGCGCTCGGCCAGGTATTCGCAGATCGCCAGCGAGTCCCAGACGGTGCAGCCGCCGTCCACCAGTACCGGCACCTTGCCGGCCGCCGAGTACTGGCGGATGCGGGCCTGGCTGTCCGGCTGGTGCAGCGGGATGCGCACCGTATCGAACGGCGCGCCGGTCATCGCCAGCACGAGCCAGGGCCTGAGCGACCAGGACGAATAGTTGCGGTTGCCGATCACCAGCAGCAGCCCCGCGCCGGTACCGGGCATGCCCTCGGGTCCGGGCCGACGGCCGCGCATCATGCCTCGCCTCAGCGGCCCGCGCGGTAGCGGAAGGCCTGGTAGCGGCCACGCGGCGTGGCGTTGCCCAGGTACTGGCGCGCGATCGGCTCGAGCGCGGACGGCGTACGGTCGAACACCCTCGGAAAGGGCATCGACGACACGTTATCGACCGTCATCGACAGGTAGTTGTCATGGGTGATCAGCTTCAGCGGCAACATGCCGAACACGCGTGCCTGCAACCGCGACAGCCCATCCGGCAACCCGACCACCGGCCGCTCGTGGCCGGTGACCTTGCCGACCCGTTGCACCAGTTCCCGCAGCGTGAAGACGTCAGGCCCGACCAGGTCGTAGCATTGGCCTGCGGTCTGCGGCAGGTCGAGCGCAGCGACGAACGCATGTGCGACGTCCTCGACCCAGACCGGCTGGAACCGGGCATCGGGCGAACCGAGCGGCACGAACGGTGCGAGCGCCAGCAGCCGCGCGAACAGCGTGAGGAAACTGTCGCCGTCGCCGAAGATCACAGAGGGCCTGAAGATCGTGGTCGCGAGCCCCGCTGCCTGCGCTGCCATCACTCGTTGCTCGGCTTCGCCCTTCGTGCGCTGATACTCGCTCGGTGCGGACGGCCCGGCACCCAGCGCGCTCATGTGCAGATAGCGGTGCACCCCATGGCGGACACAGGCGGCAATGCAGTTTTCGGTGAGCAGGACGTGCGAGCGGCGGAAGTCGCCGGACCGGCCCTCGTGCAGGATGCCGACCAGATTGACCACCGCGTCGCAGCCGGCCACCAGTCCGGACAGTTGCTCTGCGTCGTTCACGTCGGCACTCACCAGTTCGACACTGGGCAGCACGATCAGGTCGGCCTTCGCGCGTTCCCGGTTGCGCGTCGGGATGATCATCCGCACACCGCGCGCCGCCAGTCGCTCGGCGATATGCCGCCCGACGAATCCGCTGCCGCCGACCAGGCAAACTCTGTTCACTCTGCTCATATCGATTTCCAGCTCGGTTGCATGCACAGTTCGGTCGCTCAGTTGCGCGCGGGAATGGTGCCGATACGGGTCCGCAACGATGTCGCCTGATGCCCGAACTGCTGGGCGTAATAGGTCGCGTTGGACATCACGCGCTTCACATAGTCGCGCGTTTCGCCGAACGGGATGCTCTCGGCGTAGATTGCCGCATCCAGGGGCTGCACCGTGCGCCAGGCGCGCGCGCGCCCGGGGCCCGCATTGTATGCCGCCGACGCCAGGACCGGATGGTCGTCGAGGTCGTTGAGCACGGTACGCAGATAGGCAGTGCCCAGGCCGAGGTTGACCTGCACGTCGTTGACCAGCGACGGTCTGAAATCCAGCATGCCGGTGCGCTTGGCCACCCAGGCGGCCGTGGCCGGCATCAGCTGCATCAGGCCGGAGGCACCGGCATGCGACCGCACATCCGGCAGGAAACGGCTCTCCTGGCGGATCAGCCCGAGCACGAAGGCCTCGTCGAGCTGGTGGCTCTTCACGTGCGCCTGCAGCTCCTCCCGGAACGGCGCCAGGAAGCGCAGGGAGAAATCATGACGTTCGCGGGTGCGTTCGGCGGTCGCGATCGCACGGTCCCACAGCCGGTTGCGCCGCGACCACTCGGCCGCGGACAGCAGCTGCTCGTCGGTCATGTTGCGGATCGCCCAGAACCATTCGCGGTTGCCGTCGACGCGCAGCTCCAGCCGGTAGAACGCTAGCGCCCGCTGCACCGCCGGATGCTTGCCGAAGGCTTCCATCTCGTCCCGCGACGGCTTGAATGGCGGCGGTGCGGGCGGCCCGGCCACCGGACCGAGATCGTCCAGCGCGAGCTGGCCATAGAAACTGAACTCGCGCGACAGTGCAGCGAGGATCGGTACCGCCTCATCGTTGCGATTGAGTTCGCGCAGCGCGCGTGCGCGCCAGTAGCGCCAGGCGGCCTCCTGCTGCTCGCGCGACGTCATCTGACCAATTGCGGCAAGCACCTCTGGCCACGCCTCGGCGCGCAGCGCGGCGCGCACACGCCAGCCGAGCATCTCGTCGTTGAGCTGCACGCCGCCGGCCATGCGGAACCAGCGCAGCGCCTCAGGATCGAACCGGCGCGCACCCAGCCAGGCAATCGCGCCCCAGGTGTATCCGCGCTCGGCCTCGCTGAACAACTGGTCGATGCGCCCCCAGGCCTCGGCTGCGTTCGGCGGCGACGTGCGCGCCAGCCGGTGCGCCGCGAACATCACGACCTCGCGCTGCGCACGGGTGCGCAACTCGTTCTTCCGGTCGAGTACCGCCTGCGGATTGTTCAGCGCGAAGTCGATCGCCTTGCCGTCGGGCTGCTGCCCGGCGGGCAGGAATGCGGCCACGCGGCGTACGATCCCCGGCTGGCCGGCCTCGAACGCGAGCCGGATGCGTGCCCAGATGTCATCGGCGCGCAGCGCTCCGGAGGCGATCAGGTCCTGGAACAGCGGAGTGCAGCTCTCCGGCAGGTCGCGCCCGGTGAACCAGAGCGGCCGCGCCTCGGCCAGGGCCGAGGCATCGCCGGCGACACGCCGCCGGGTCAGCGCATGGCAGTCGATCTCGGTGTCGCTGTTCACCAGCCGCGGGTGTTCCGCCGCGAACAGGTCCCATTGGCCGCGGCGACCGAGCAGCTTCAGCCAGTCGGCGCGCAACTGGTCGCCCGCCCGGGTGTCGGCCAGCCGTGCCAGCGCAGCCTGCACCTCGACGGTCTCGGCGGTCTCCAGCCGAAGGCGCAACTGCCAGTATGTAACCCAGGGTTCCAACGGATGGCCACGCAACCGGGTCGCTAGCTGATCGAGCCGCGCCGCCTGCCCGAGCCGGAACGCCTCCCGGGCCGCGCGGAATTCATCGTCCTGCTGCAGCACCTGCGCCGACACCTGAGGCTGGGCCGCTGCGGCGGGCGCAAGCACCGGCGCGAGTCCGACGGCCAGCCCGATGAGCAGCGCGATCGCCAGCCCGGCCTGCAATCCCGGAACCGAGGCACCTGCCCGGACCATGACGGCGGCGGCACTCCCGGCGCCTTCCGCGCGGAAGGAGCCGTGTACGCGCGGCTCATGCCAGCAGTCAAGTCCGGGAAAACGCTTCACACCCGGATTGTACCCGGGCGCCGGAGGTCAACGGCCGAGGAACAACCGGTAGGCTGGATTGGCCGACTCGTCCTGATAGCGGTAGCCGAGTTCCGCCAGGAACCGGCGGAACCGGGCCGCATCCCCGGGCGGCACCTGCATGCCGACGAGCACGCGCCCGTAATCGGCCCCGTGGTTGCGATAGTGGAACAGGCTGATGTTCCAGCCGCCGCTCATCGCATTCAGGAAACGCATCAGCGCGCCCGGACGCTCCGGGAACTCGAAGCGGTAGACGATCTCGTCGTCCACCGACGGCGCCCGCCCGCCGACCAGGTGGCGCACATGCAGCTTGGCCATCTCGTTGTCGGTCAGGTCCTGCGCCGCGAGACCAGCCTTCTTCAGTGTCTTCAACAGGTCGGCGGTCTCGCGCCGGCTCTTCACCTCGATGCCGACGAACACCTGCGCCTGCGCCGCGTCCGCATGGCGATAGTTGAACTCGGTGACGTTGCGCGGGCCGAGCAGCGCGCAGAACGCCTTGAAGCTGCCCGGCCGCTCCGGGATGGTCACCGCGAGGATGGCCTCGCGCGACTCGCCGATCTCGGCCCGTTCGGCCACGAAACGCAGACGGTCGAAGTTCATGTTGGCGCCGCAGGCGATCGCCACCAGCGTCTTGCCGCGCACCTTCTCGCGCTTGGTCCAGGCCTTCAGGCCGGCGATCGCCAGCGCACCGGCCGGCTCCAGGATGGATCGGGTGTCCTCGAACACGTCCTTGATGGCGGCGCAGATCTCATCGGTATCGACCCGGATGATCTCGTCGACCAGCCCCTGGCAGAGGCGGAAGGTTTCCACTCCGACCTGCTTGACCGCAACGCCGTCGGCGAACAGGCCGACCTGTTCCAGGCGTACCCGGCGCCCGGCCTGCAGCGACTGGTACATCGCATCGGAATCGACCGGCTCGACGCCGATCAGCCGGATTTCCGGCCGCAGCCGCTTCACGTAGGCGCCGATGCCGGAAATCAGGCCGCCACCGCCGATCGCGACGAAGATCGCATCGATAGGCCCCGGATGGTCGCGCAGGATCTCCATGCCGATCGTGCCCTGTCCGGCGATCACGTCCGGGTCGTCGTAGGGATGCACGAAGGTCAGCCGGTGGCGCTTCATCAGCACCAGCGCATGCGCATAGGCTTCGTCGTAGGTATCCCCGGCCAGCACCACCTCGGCGCCCCGCGCCGCCACCGCCTGCACCTTGATGTGCGGCGTGGTGACCGGCATCACGATCATCGCCTTGCAGCCGAGCTTCTGCGCGGACAGCGCGACACCCTGGGCGTGGTTGCCGGCGGAGGCCGCGATCACGCCGCGCCGCAGGGCGGCGGGCGGCAGGTTCACCATCTTGTTGTAGGCACCGCGCAGCTTGAACGAGAACACCGGCTGCATGTCCTCACGCTTGAGCAGCACCGAGTTCCCGACCCGCGCCGACAGCGAGGGGGCGAGGTCGAGCGGCGTCTCGATCGCGACGT
>CANGXU010000196.1 GCA_947457885.1 Betaproteobacteria bacterium | reverse complement strand
GGCGGCGACAAGGCTGCGATGTTCGCGCTGGTCGAGCGCACGCGCGCCAGCTTCGCGCGTCTTGTGAACGCCCACCCGGACGAGATCGCCTACACGAAGAACATCTCCGAGGGACTCAACATCGTCGCCACCGCGATCGACTGGAAGCCGGGCGAGAACGTGGTGCTCTGCGCCGACCTCGAGCACGCGAACAACGTGTACGTCTGGCTGAACCTGGCGCGACGGTTCGGCGTCGAGGTGCGCGCGATCCCGATGCGCGGCGGCGCCTACCCGGTGGCCGAGATGGCTGCGGCCGTCGACGCCAAGACTCGGCTGGTCACACTGTGCGCGGTGAGTTTCGCGCCCGGCTTCCGTACCGACCTTGCGCCCCTGTCGGAAGCCTGCCGCCGCCATGACGCGCTGTTCATGGTCGACGGCGCGCAGTCGGCCGGCATGATCGACAGCGATGTCGAGCGTTTCGGCATCGATGCGCTCGCGGTGTCGACGCAGAAGGGCCTGCTCGCGCTGTACGGGATGGGCTTCCTGTACGTGCGCCGGCGCTGGGCCGAGCGTCTCGCGCCGATGTTCCTCGCGCGCTTCGGCGTCGACCTGGGAGAGAGGGGCGAGGCGGCGCTGGGCGATTTCGACTTCAAGCTGATGCCGGGCGCGCGGCGGTTCGATCTGGGCAACTACAACTTCATCGGTGCCGCTGCAGCCGATGCAGCGCTGGACCTGCTCCACCGCGTCGGCATCGCGAACATCGAGGCGCACAACACTGCGCTGGCCGTGCAGCTGGCGGAAGGCCTGCAGGCGCTCGGCCTGCCGCTGATCGGCGAGCCGCGCGGCCCGCAGCGCAGCCAGATCGTGATGATCGGTGCAATGGGCGATGGCCACGACGTCGCCGACGACGTCCGTATGCAGTCGCTCTACGAGCACCTGAGCGCCAATGGCGTGAAGCTGTCGGTGCGGCGCGGTGCGCTGCGCTTCTCCATCCATGTCTACAACGACGCCTCCGACATCGAGCACGTGCTGTCGTTGTGCAAGGCGTGGGTCGGCACGGCGGGCAAGGGTGCACGATGAGCTTCGAGGTCATCGTGGTGGGCGAAGGCATCGCCGGGCTGGCGACGGCACGCGACTGCGCACGCGCGGGGCTGCGCACCGGCACCGTCGAGCAGATGATGTTCGGCGGGCTGGTGACGAGCATCAATGAACTGATCGACTGGCCGGCTGGAGAGGGTGGCCCCTGCTCCGGCAGCGACCTGGCTGCAAGCTGGATCACCGAGGCAGCAGACGCTGGCGTCGAGAGCCTGGGCGGTTGTGCGACCGGACTCGACGCATCGGCCGGCGGCCTGCTGCTGCGCACCGACGCGGGTACGCATGAAGCACGCTGTGTGGTCATCGCCACCGGCGCCTCGCGGCGGCCGCTCGGTATTCCGGGCGAGGCGGACTATGTCGACCGCGGCCTGTCCCACTGTGCCGACTGCGACGGGCCTCTGGTCAAGGGCGCCGACGTGGTGGTGGTCGGCGGTGGCGACAGCGCGCTGCAGGAGGCCGCAGTGCTGGCGCATTACGCACGCACGGTGCATGTCGTCCACCGGGGCACCACGTTCCGCGCGCGGCCGTCGGTGCACGCTGCATTCGAGCAGGCGTTCGCGGGGCGCGGCGAGGCGCTGCGTATCCACTGGCAGTCGACGCTGGCCTCGATCGAAGGCACCGATGGCATCGACGCGGTGACCGTCGCCGGACCCTCGGGAACGTCGCGTCTGCCCGTGCGCGCGGTATACCCGTGCGTCGGCCTGGTGCCCAACAGCGGATGGACCGGGCTTGCCACCGCGGCGGATGGCGCGATCGAGACCGATGCGCGGCTCGCCGCGTCGCTTCCGGGCACCTACGCGGTCGGGGCCGTGCGCGCCGGATACGGCGGGCGGCTGGTCGATGCGGTGGCCGATGCGGTGCTGGCTGCGCGGTCGGTGAAGGAGTCGCTGCAATGCTGAAGCTGTGGGGCAGGCTGACATCCAATCGCACGCAGAAGGTGCTCTGGACGCTCGCCGAGATCGGGATCGACTTCGACTTCATCCTGGCCAGCGGCGTGATGGGCCCGGGCGGCCATGTCGCCAAGGGCAACACGCCGTTCGGCGTGGTCGACACCCCTCAGTATCGCGCGCTCAATCCCAACGGACGCATCCCGACGATCGACGACGACGGCTACGTGCTGTGGGAGTCGAATGCGATCTGCCGCTACCTGGTGATGCAGTACGCACCCGAGGCGATGTATGGCAACGACGTGCGCACCTTCGCGTCGGCGACCCGCTGGCAGGATTTCGAGAACAACGAACTGCTGCCGCCCCAGCACGAACTCGTGATGGAACTGGTGCGGCTGCCTGTGGAGCAGCGCAGCGCGGACAATCTCGCCAAGGCGCGCGCCGCGTTCAACAAGCGCCTCGAGATCATCGAGGCCCAGCTCGGGCAGAGCCGCTTCATGGTCGGCGACCGCTTCACCTTCGGCGACATCCCGATCGGTATCCGTGTCCATCGCTGGGTGCTGCTGGAAGCCGAGCGCCCGCGCTTCCCGAACATCGAGCGCTGGTATGCCGGGCTGGTGGAGCGGCCGGCATTCCAGCGTTTCACCGCCGACCCGGCCAACCATGTCGAGGGCTGACCGGGCGTGAGCGGGTCAGGCGCGCGGCTGTTCCCCGGCTGCGCGCGGCAATGGGTACACTTCGCGCGCCACGCAGCCGCCGCCTGAAGCCGGCGCACCAGCCCTGGAGGAGATCATGGACCGATTCGTTACTGTCTCGCGGCACGCGCCGCGCTTGCCCGCCATACCCGCGCGGGCTCTCATGCTGGCGGCACTGACCGTCGCGGCCGGGCTGCCAGCGATCGCGGCCGCGCAGGCACCGGCCTGGCCGGCCAAGCCGGTGCGCGTGATCTTCCCGTATCCGCCCGGCGGTGGCACCGATGCGGTGGGCCGCATCGCGACCAATGCGCTGACCGAGCAACTCGGCCAGACGTTCGTCGTCGATACCCGTCCGGGTGCCAGCGGGCAGATCGGCACCGAGGTGGCCAGCAAGTCGCCCGCCGACGGTTACACCCTGGTGCTCGGCAACGTCGCACCGATGGCGATCCTGCCCGCGTCCAACCCGAAGCTGCCCTACGACCCGCTGCGCGACCTGGCGCCGATCAGCCTGATCGCGACTTCCGACTACATCCTGACCGTGCATCCTTCGCTGCCGGTGAAGAACCTGACCGACCTGCTCGCGCTCGCGAAGAAGCGGCCGGGGGAACTCAGCTTCGCCTCCAGCGGCGCGCTGGGTGGTCCGCACCTCGCCGGTGAACTGCTGAACCTGCTCGGGGGTGTGAACATGCTTCACGTGCCTTACAAGGGCAACGGCCCGGCCGTGGTCGCCGTGCTGTCGGGCGAGGCGACGATGCTCTACGGCACCGGACCGGCCGTGGTGCCGTTTGCCCAGCAGGGCAAGATGCGCATCATCGCGACCACGGGTCTCAAGCGCACGATCAAGGACGTACCGGCGATCGCCGAGCAGATCAACGATTTCCAGGTCACCCAGTGGTACGGCCTGCTCGCGCCCGCAGGAACACCGCGCGAGATCATCGACCGGCTGGCGAAAGAGACCGCGCGCGCAGTGGCCGACCCGAAGAACGCCGCTGCGCTGGTCAAGCTCGGGGCCGATCCGATGTCGAACAGTCCGGCAGACTTCCGCCGCTTCATCGAAGGCGAGATCGCCCGCTACACCAAGGTGGTAAGGGCGGCGAAACTCACCGCCCAATGAGCGCAGCGACGGATCTCGATCCGTTCGAGTTCTTCTTCGACAAGCCGTGGAGCGACGGCCTGCCGGTGGTGACACCGACGCAGGCGCGCCTCGACTGGATGCTCGCGGGCACGCGGCGCGATGCAGCCGAGGTGGTCGGGCCAGTGCCGCCGGCAATGAATGTCGCGACCGTGCGCGATGTCGCGCTGCATGCGGTGATGGCAGGCTGCCTTCCCGAGTACCTGCCGGTGGTGCTGGGCGGTTTGTCGCTGATCCTGCAGGAGCCGTTCAACATGAACGGCGTGCAGGGCACGATGCACGGCGTCGCACCGCTGATGATCGTCAACGGCCCGTATGCGGCGAAGATCGGCCTGCACGGCGGCAACGGCTGCCTCGGGCCGGGTTTCCGCGCCAATGCCACCATCGGCCGGGCAATCCGGCTGATCCTGCTCAACCTGGGCGGCGGCATCCCCGGCCTGGCTTCAGCCACCGTGCTGTCGACGCCGCAGCGCTACACTGCCTGCTGGACCGAGAACAGCGAGCGCAGCCCGTGGGAGACGCTGGCGGTCTCGCGCGGCTATCGGCCGGACGAAGACGTGATCACCTGCGCGATGGTGGAGAGTCCGCGACTGTGCTACGACGACGTGAGCCAGGAGCCGGTACGGCTGCTCACCGGCATCGCCGACACCATGGCCGCGATGAGCAGCTGGAACATGCATGTGCGCTCTGACATGGTCGTGGTGATCGGCCCCGAGCAGGCGACGCTCTGCGAGCGTTCGGGCTGGCCGCGGGCGCGCGTGCACGAGTGGCTCGTGGCCAATGCCGGCATGCAGGTGGCGCAGATGCGCCGGGGGGGCAACTGGCGTGACGAACGCGCTCGGAAGATCGGCGTAGACCCGTCCGACGATGCCGCCTTCGTGCCGGTGATCAAGGATCCGCGCGACCTGCACCTGATGGTCGCTGGCGGATGGGGTCCGGTCAGCGCGGTCGCGCATGGCTGGGGCGGTGGCAGCCGCGCGGTGCATGGCACCTACCGGACAGACTGAGCGGGTGCGAACAGACATGACAAGCGGTGCAGTGATCGACGAGTTCGAATTCTTCCTCGAAAAGGCTTGGTCGGACGGGCTGCCGGTGGTGACCCCGACCGAGGCAAGGCTGGTACCCATGCTGGCTGCGGCCGGACGAGACCCGGACGACCTGATCGGGCGCGTGCCGCCGGCCATGGAGCCGGTGACGGTACGCATCGCGGCCATCCATGCGCTGATGGCTGGCTGCCGGCCAGAGTACATGCCGGTCGTGCTCGGTGCACTGCCGCTGATCCTGCGCGACGCGTTCAACCTGAACGGCGTGCAGGGCACGATGCACGGCGTGGCACCCCTGATGATCGTCAACGGCCCGCATGCGGTGGCCATCGGCCTGAACGGCAGCAACGGCTGCTTCGGACCGGGTTTCCGCGCCAACGCAACCATAGGCCGTGCGATCCGCCTGATGCTGCTCAACCTCGGCGGCGGCATGGCGGGTATCGCCTCGGCCACCATCTTCGCCACGCCGATGCGCTACACCGCCTGCATCACCGAGAACACCGCACGCAGCCCGTGGCACAGCCTGGCCGTGTCCAAGGGCTACGGGCCGGACGAGAACGTGATCACCTGCGCGATGGTCGAGAGCCCGCGCCTGCACTTCGACGACGTGAGCCAGGAGCCCGAGCGCCTGCTGACCGGTATCGCCGACGGCATGACCGCGCTGGGCTCATGGAACATGCATGCGCGCTCCGACATGGTGGTGGCGATGGGGCCGCAGCATGCAACGATCTGCGCGCAGGCCGGCATGAGCCGCGAAGACGTGCACCGGTGGCTGGTCGAGCGCGCCGGGCGCACCGTCGGTGACTTGAAGCGCGGTGGCAACTGGCGGCGCGAGCGTGCGCTGCAGTTCCCGATCAAGGTCGACCCCGATGACGATGCCTGCTTCATCCCGACGCTGAAGGATCCGGTCGACCTGCAACTGATCGTCGCCGGCGGCTGGGGACCATGCACCGCGATCTGCCATGGCTGGAGCGGCGGCAGTCGGGCGGTGCACGGCGCATACGACGTCCACGGCCAATGAAACGAACACACCTGGGAGCACACACGACATGAACGAACTGCCCTTCATCGATCCGACCGCCGGTGGCAACCGGCCGCCGGTCGCCCTCGCACCGCGGCCGATGGACCTCGCCGGCAAGGTGGTCGCGATGATCGACAACACCAAGGAGCAGGGCAGCCTGATCCTCGAGACGGTCGCGCAGGTGCTGCGCGAGCGCCACGGCGTGGCGAAGGTGATCATCCGGCGCAAGGAGCATTACTCGAAGCCGGCCACCGACCAGCTGATCGACGAACTCGCGCAGGAGGCCCACCTGGCCGTCGCTGCCGTGGGTGGGTGAGGGTCCTGCACGTTGTGCAGTGTGCACGACACCGTCGAATTCGAGAAACGCGGCATCCCCGCGACCGTCATCATCACCCAGGCCTTCCGCAACGCCTGTATCTTCCAGTTCCGGTCCAAGGGCATGGCCGGCCATCCGTACATCGAGCTGCCGCATCCGATCAGCAACATGACCGAAGACGAGATGCGCGCGGCAACGCTCGCGGAAGTGGACGCGCTGGTGAAGCAGCTCGTCGCCTGATCTGCGGCCAGCAGGCCGGCGGGTTGCCTGCCGCCGGCCCGCTAGCGCGGCCGCGCGAAGCGCAGCGCGAACTTGTCGCTCGAGGGTTTCGCTTCTCTGTAGTGAGACGCGCGCGCGTCGGCAGGATTGCGCCAGGCCGCGCCGTCGGCCTCGAACAGGAAGCCCGCCGCTTCGATCTCGCGGCGTAGCGCCGCCTCCTCGATGCGGTGCAGGGTCTGCGTTTCGGTAAGGCCGGTACCGGGCCGCCCCGAGTGGTCCATGATCACCAGCCGGCCGCCGGGCTTGAGTGCATCGAACATCGCCCGGTTCATCTTCATCCGGTCGGTCGG
>CANGXU010000195.1 GCA_947457885.1 Betaproteobacteria bacterium | reverse complement strand
CTGTAGTAGCTGTTGTACGCACCGACGCAGGCGATACCGCTGGTGCGCGCCTTGGCGATCGCGACCTCGGCTGCGCGGTAGGCGACGATATAGCCGATCTCGTTGCCGCCATCGAGCAGCGCCGACACCGGCGTCTCGCGCACGGTGGTGATCGGCTTGCGCCCGTGGCGCGCCTTTTCGTCGCCGGCGATCGCCATGATGCGCGGCAGGCCGGCGAAGCGGTAGCCGCACAGCGAGTTGTCGACCAGCTGGTCGACGATGATCTTCGCATCGGCCGGCTCGTAGCCGATGCGCCCGAGCGCCTTGATGCCGATGGCGGTCGCCTCTTCCGGGGTCAGGCGGACCGTCTCCGGCGTATCCGCGTCGAGGAGGGCGCCGCCCTGTGCCGTGCTGCTCATGATTGCTCCTTCGCCGGCCGGAACTGTACCAGCGTGATGTCACCGGGGATCTCTTCGTAGTCGACCACGACCGGCATGCCGATGCGGATGTCGGCAAGCGCGCAGCCGAGCAGGTTGGTGGTCAGGCGCGGCCCTTCCTCCAGCTCGACCTGCACCACCGCGTACGGCACCCGGCTCTCGAAGTACGGCGTCCAGGCCTTGTGGTAGACGACGTAGTTGTGCAGGGTGCCGCGCCCGCTCATCCGGCTCCACTCCCACTTCGTCGAGAAGCAGTGCGGGCAGGCGGGCCCGATCGGATACCACGCGCGGCCGCAGCCGCCGCAGCGCTGCAGCACCAGTTCACGGCGGCGCGCCGCTTCCCAGAACGGCAGTTCCTCCGGGTAGACGAACGGCAGGTAGCGGCCAGTCTGCTCGTCGAGCATCTTGTATGCGGGCTTCATGCTCATCTCCGGAAGATCACCGATTCGCCAAGGAAGCTGCCGTACTGGATCACCTGCGCGTCCTTCACCTGCCGCGCGCCGCATTCATGGCGCAGCTGGTGCACCGCTTCGATGAACAGGTTCCAGCCGATCATGTGGCCTTCGGACAGCAGGCCACCACCGGTGTTGATCGGAAGTTCGCCACCGAGTTCGATGCGGCCGTCCTTCACGAACTCGCGCGCCTCGCCCGGCCCGCAGAAGCCGAAGCGCTCCAGCGCGAACAGCACCAGCGGCGAGAAGGCGTCGTAGGTGATCAGCGCGTCGATGTCCTTCTGGGTGACGCCGGCCATCTCGTACGCGTACAGGTCTTCGCGGGTCGGCCGGTAGGGGAATACATCCTGCTGGGCAACGCCCAGCCCCGGCAGCGTGAGGTTGTGCAGCTGGCGTCCGGCGTGCACGCCCTGCATGCCCGAGATGTAGACCGGCGGCTTGCGCAGGTCGCGCGCACGCTCGGCCGAGGTGACGATGATGCAGGCGCCGCCGTCATTGTTCTGGCAGCAGTCGAACAGACGCAGCGGCTCGATGATCCAGCGCGAGTTCAGGTAGTCCTCGCGGCTCATCGGGTCCTTGCGCACCGCGATCGGATTGAGCTGCGCATGCTTGCGGAAGGCCATCGCGATCGGCGCGAGGTCTTCGTTGCTGCCGCCGTACAGGTGGAAGTAGCGCTGCGCGGCGATCGCCGCCCCGAAGGCCGGGCCGAGCGCGCCATAGGCCGGCGATTCGCCGTGCGGGCCCAGGCCCTGTCGCCACATCTCGTGGTCGGCGGTCTGGCCGTAGGCTTTGCTGCGGCGGCCGTGGACGATGGCCACCGCCTTCGCCATGCCGGTGGCCACCGCCATCGCGGCATGCTGCAGCATCGGCGCGACGAAGCGGCCGTGGCTCCAGCCCTGGTAGGCGTAGCGCACGTCGGCACCGACCGCCTCGAGGAAGCGGTCGTAGTCGTAGCCGTAGGACAGCTGGATGATGCCGTCGACATCCTTGCGATCCAGGCCGGCATCGGCGAGCGCGATGTCGTAGGCCTCGACCGCCAGCGACAGCGAGGTTCGCTCCGGGTACTTGCCGAGCAGCAGTCCCACGCCGCTGACGGCAGTCCTGTCGCGCATGGCCTGCGCGGTATCGGTCATCCGGATCTCCTCCGTGTCTCCTCCGGGCCTGAGCGCCTGGCAGGCGCTTCTCGAGGCTTCGATCTGCCGATCGTATTCGGCTACTTTACTGGCGTCAAGTTAGCGCGGGTTAGCGCGGGTTTGGCGCGGCGCGCGAGTTGCGCTAACCTGCGCCCCACCATGGGGAAGATCAGGGACAGTGCAAGGACCCGGGAGGCCGTGCTTGCGGCGGCCGCCGAGGAGTTCTGCGAGAAGGGCTTCGACGGCGCGACCACCGCCGGTGTGGCGCGCCGCGCAGGCGTGAGCAAGCAGCTGATCAACCACCATTTCGGCAGCAAGGAGGCGCTGTTCCGCGAGGTGCACGACCTGCGTTTCCGCCCGGGCATGACCTGGGAAGAGCCGATGCCGGACGATCCGCGCAACCTGATCGCCGAGCGCTTTGCCAAACGGGTCGACGACCTCGACTACATTCGCTTCCTCACCTGGGAGGCGGCGAGCGGACAGGCCCGCCGCGTGCCCGGGCGCGCAGGGCGCCAGAAGCGCATCGCCGACTACGGCAAGGCCCTGCAGCGACTGCAGGCCGACGGCAGCCTGCCCGGCGACGTCGATCACCGCATGCTGCAGCTCGCGATCCTGTCGCTCGCCACCTATCCGATCGCCTTCCCGCAGATCACGCTGCTGGTGACCGGCCGTGCCGCGACCGGGGCCGGCTTCCAGAAAGACTGGCAGGAATGCCTGCGCTGGATCGGCCGACGCATCCTCGCACCCGAAGCGGCACCGCAGAAGCCCAGGCGCAAGGCTGCCGCTGCGCCGCGCAAGCGTGTGCGCGCTACTCCGGCTTGATGCCCGCGCTCTTGATGATCATGCCGTAGCGCGCCATCTCGGAGCGCGTCAGCTGGTCGAGCTGTTCCGGCGAGCCTGGCCAGGGATCGATGCCCATCGCCGCTCCGCGCGTCCTGAGGTCGGGCGATTCCAGCGCGCGCAGCGCCTCGCGATTGAGCCGCGCCACGACGTCCTGCGGCGTGCCGGCCGGGGCATACAGCCCGTACCAGATCGACATCAGCAGCTTCGGGTAGCCGGCTTCCTTCGATGTCGGCACGTCGGGGACGGTCGACACCCGCGACTCGGACAGCACGACGAGCGGCCGGACCTTCTTCTCCTGGATCAGCGGCAGCACCGAGGCGACCGACACGATGACCTGGTCGACCTCGCCGGTGACCGCCGCCATCGTGGCCTGGGTGGCACCCTTGTACGGCACGTGCACCATCTCGATCTTCTCGAGCGTGCGCAGCAGTTCGTTGGCAAGGTGGTTGGTCGTGCCGCCGCCGCCGGAGCCGTAGTTCAGCTTGCCCGGATTGTTGCGCGCCAGCGTGATGAACTCCTTGAGCGTGCGTGCGGGCACCCGCGGGTTGACCAGCATCACGTTCTCGATCGTCGCCAGGCGCGCCACCGGCACGAAGTCGCGGATCGGGTCGAACGGCAGCTTCGCGTACAGGTGCGGGCTGAGCGAAATCGTCGGCGAGGTGATCAGGATGGTGTAGCCATCGCCCGGCGCCTTGGCGACGATGTTCAGCGCGAGCGTACCGCCAGCGCCGACGCGGTTGTCCGGTACCACGCCGACGCCGAGGAACTCGCCCATCTTCTGCCCGACCAGCCGGCCGACCAGGTCGCTCGGCGCGCCCGGCGGAAACGGCAGCACCAGCCGGATCGGCTTCGACGGCCAGGCCTGTGCCACCGCGGTACCTGCACACAGCGCAGCTGCGACGGTGGCCCCGACCAGGGCCAGCACGCGCGGCGCGCGCGTCGTTGAACGCATCGTTGCTCCTCCTTCGCGCCCGACATCGCGGGCTGCCATGCCGAGCCGGGTCGCGCAGACCCGCCACGGGTGGCATCGACAGGCTCGCGCGCCTGCCTTGTTTGACGTCATCTGCAGGTATCGTACCAGTGACTTTACGCCCGTCAAGTTATTGCGTATCGTCACCCGACAGTCATGAACGACGGATCCGCCGCCCTCGCAGGCCATGCCCCTGCGACCCACGGCAGGCGAGTGTCCGCACGAAGGAGGAGAGAGTCATGCGACGGATGCACTGCGTCCCGGAGGTCGTCCCGTCGGCGCCTTGCGTCGGGGCCGTGCTCGCCCTTTCGTTCGTACTCGGTCCCCCGCCGCCCGCATCGGCGCAGGCGTTTCCCGCGAAGCCCATCCGCATGGTCGTCCCGTTCGCCCCCGGCGGCCCGGTCGACATGATCGCGCGGGTGGTGTCCGCGCGCCTGACCGAATCGTTCGGCCAGACGGTAGTCGTCGACAACCGTGCCGGCGGCGGCAGCACGATCGGCACCGAACTGGTCGTGCGATCGCCCGGCGACGGCTACACCGTGCTGCTTACCAGCTCGTCGATCGCGATCAACCCGAGCATCTATCCGCAGATCACCTTCGATCCGGTGCGCGACCTCGCACCGGTCACCTGGGTCGCGGCGTCGCCGCTGGTGCTGGTGGTTCACCCGTCGCTGCCGGTGAAGAGCGTGTCCGACCTGGTCCGCCTCGCGCGCAAGCGCAACGGCGAGCTGGTGTATGCCTCCTCCGGCAGCGGCAGCGCGCCCCATCTCGCGGGCGAACTGTTCGCGTCGATGGTCGGCGTGAAGCTCGTCCACGTCCCCTACAAGGGTGCAGGTCCGGCCACGGGCGACCTGCTGGCCGGGCATGTGCAGGTCATGTTCAACAACATGCTCAATGCAGTGCCGAACGTGCAGGCGGGCAAGTTGCGCGCGCTCGGCGTCACCGCCGCGCAGCGCAGCCCGGCACTGCCCGACGTGCCGGCGATCGCCGAGGCAGGCGTGCCCGGCTATGAAGCGACCACCTGGTACGCCTACTTTGCGCCCGGCGGCACGCCGCGCGTGCTGGCCGACCGCCATCATCGCGAGATGGCGGCGGTGCTCAAGCAGCGCGAGGTGCAGGGTCGCCTGTCGGCGCAGGGCGTAGACCCGGTCGGTGCCGGCCCCGACGAACTCGCGCGCCACCTCGACATCGAGATCCGCAAGTGGGCGAAGGTCGTGAAGGCCTCCGGTGCCCGCGCCGAGTAGCATCGCGGTCGCCGCCCGCCTATCCCTGGAACAGGACATCGCATGACCCGCACCGACCGGACCGCCGGCGACACGCCGACCACCCTCTCCAGCCTGCTCTCGCCGCGCTCGATCGCGATCGTCGGTGCCTCGGACGACCCGGCCCGCCCCGGCCACGAAACGCTGAAGGCGCTGATCGCGATGGGCTACCAGGGCGAGGTGTATCCGATCAACCCGAAGTATCCGGAGCTGCTCGGCAAGCCCTGCTTCCCGTCGCTCGATGCAGTGCCCTGCCCGGTCGACCTGGTGGTGATCGCGGTGCCAGCCGCCGCGGTGCCGGGCGTGATGGAACAGGCCGCGCGCAGGCAGGTGCGGATGGCCGTCGTGATGAGCGGTGGCTTCCGCGAAACCGGCGATGCTGGCGCAGCCCTGCAGGACCAGGTCGTGGCGATCGCGCGTGCGGCCGGCATCCGGCTGATCGGCCCGAACTGCCTCGGCTTCGCGAACATCCCCGATCGCGTCTGTGCCGCGTTCGGCAGCATCAGCCGCGTACCGCGGCTGGAGGCAGGCACGGTGTCGCTGGTCACCCAGAGCGGCGGCTTCGGCTACAGCCTGGCGCTCGCCTGTGCTGAAGAGTCCATCGGCTTCCGCTACGTGATCGCCACCGGCAACGAAGCCGACCTCGGCTGCGTCGACCTGATCGATGCGCTGCTCGACGACCCCGGCACCGAGATCGTGATGACCTACCTGGAAGGCCTGCCCGATGCGCGCGCGCTGATGCAGGTCGGGCGCAAGGCGCTGGCGCTGGGCAAGCCGCTGCTGGTCTGGAAGGGCGGCGTCACCGAGCAGGGCGCCCGTGCCGCGGCCACGCATACCGGCAGCATCGTCGGCCGGGCGGACGTCTATCGTGCGCTGTTCCGCCAGGCCGGCATCGTCGAACTGAACGAGATGAGCGACGCCCCCGACCTGGTGAAGGCATTCCAGTGCCATGCACGCTATCCCGGCATGGGCAGCGGACGCCGCGCGGCGGTGATCGGCGGTTCGGGTGGATCGGCGATCGTGTTCTGCGACGCTGCGTCGCAGGCCGGCCTCGAGTTCTCCGAGTTCCAGCCGGCGACGGTCGACAGGGTTGCGGCCCTGCTGCCGCCGATCGGTTCGCCGACCAACCCGGTCGACCTCACCGCCGGCTACATCGGCATCCGCGGGCCGAAGGCCTATGCCGACGTGATCCGCGCCGTGCTCGACGACCCGGGCGTCGACACGCTGTGCCTGAACTTTGCCAGTTCCAGTCCGGCCGGTACCGTGGCCGGCGCGAAGTTCCTGGTCGACATGGCCGCTGACCTGCGCAAGCCGGTGTTCGTGTTCTCTTCGATGCACAAGTCGCTGGCGGCCGAGGCGCACACGATGCTGCGCGAAATCCGCCTGCCGGTGCTGCCATCGCCGGTCCGGGTCGCGAAGGCGATGGGCGCACTCGCCACCTGGGCAGCTGCCCGCGAGGCCGCGGCCCGGGCATCGACGACTGGCCAGGCGCCAGCCGCCGGCGGTACCGCAGCCGCGCCAGCGTCGTTGCTGCAGGCCGACGGCCGCGCCCTTGACGAGGTGTTCTCCAAGGCGCTGCTGCGCTCGATCGGCGTGCGCACCCCGGGCGAGGTGATGGTGCCGGTCGATGCGCTGGCCGAGGCGTTGCACCTGGCGCGCGACATCGAT
>CANGXU010000194.1 GCA_947457885.1 Betaproteobacteria bacterium | reverse complement strand
TGCTGCCGGGTCATCGAACCACCTGTCGGCCGAACTGTTCAATGCGATGGCCAAGGTCGACATCCCGCGCATCAACTACAAGAATCCTTCACAGGCGGTCACCGACCTCATCTCCGGGCAGATCCAGGTGCTGTTCTACAACGCCTCGACCGTGATCCCGCACATCCAGTCGGGCAAGCTGCGCGCACTGGCGGTGACCAGCGCGAAGCCGACCGCACTGGCGCCGCAGCTCCAGACGATGGCGCAGGCGGGCCTGCCCGGCTACGAGGCGGTGGCGACCTTCGGCCTGTTCGGTCCGGCGGCAATGCCGGCCGCGGTGGTGTCGCTGCTCAATGCCGAAGTGGTGCGCTATCTCCAGCGTCCCGAGGTGAAAGAGAAGTTCATCGCGGCCGGCAGCGAGACCGTCGGCAGCACGCCGGAGGAACTGGCCGCGCTGCTCAGGGGCGACCTCGCACGCTTCGGGCGCCTGATCAAGGACGCGAACCTGCGGGCTGACTGACCGTGGCGCAGGCGGTACCGCACGCCCGGACCACCGGGCGGCGGGGGTGGCAGGGCCGGCATCCGGCCGGAGGAGGAAGCAATGAAGGCAGATCGTTTCGCGTGGCGTACGTGGCGGGAGTGCCGCGCGCGGATTTCGAGGTTCGCGCCGGTCGCCGTGGCCATGGTCTGGCTGCCTGCCAGCGTGCTGCCCGAGGCAGCCGCCCAGCAGCCGCCGTGGCCCGCGAAGCCGCTGCGCATCGTGGTGCCGTTTGCCGCCGGCGGCAGCAACGACGTCTTCGCGCGCGCGGTCGCCGAGCGCCTGCCGGCCGCACTCGGCCAGCCGGTGATCGTCGAGAACCGTGCCGGTGCCGGCAGCGCCACCGGGACGGCCTATGCCGCACGCTCGGCCCCGGACGGGCATACGCTGCTCGCGGTCTCGAGCACGCTCACGACGCTGGCTGCGGTTCAGCCGAACCTGCCCTACAGCGTGCCAGGTGATTTCGCGCCGATCGGCCTCGTCGCGCGCAGCGCGCTGGGGCTGTTCGTGCACCCTTCGTTGCCGGTAAAGGACGTGCAGGGCCTGGTGCGCCTCGCGCGGGGAAGGCCGGGCGAGATCAACGCCGCGAACGCCGGCATCGGCGGCATCAACCACTTCGCATCCGAGATGTTCCAGTCGATCGCGAAGGTGAAGCTCACCCATGTGCCCTACAAGGGCAACGCGCCGGCGCTGGCCGACGTGATGGGCGGCCATGTGCAGATGATGATCAGCAGCCTGCCGCCGGCCCTGCAGCATGTGCGCAGCGGGCGCCTGCGGCTGCTCGCGGTCTCCAGCCCGGAACGTTCGACCTTCATGCCGGACCTGCCGACCGTGGCCGAGGCCGGCCTGCCCGGCTATGCCACCGAACTCTGGTGGGGCCTGGCCGCGCCGGCGCGTACGCCAGACCCGGTGGTGCGGCGGCTGTCGCAGGAACTGCAGAAGCTGCTCGCCGACCGTGACCTGCGCCAGCGCTTCCTCGACGAGGCGGCCGTGCCGTCGCCAGGCAGCCCGGAATCGTTCGCCGAACTGATCGCGCGCGACCTCGCCACCTGGCGCAGGGTCGCCGCAGAGGGTGGCATCCGGCCGGAGTGAACCGGCACCGTCGCATCGAGGCGTCGGTCATGATCGTACAATCGGCGGCGGGGACGGGCGTTCGCCCGTCCTTCAACGAGGCGAAATCCATTGGCCAACCTGCGTTCGATCGAAACCCCCGCGCTGCTGCTCGACCGCGCACGCATGGACCGCAACATCCTGCGCATGCAGTCGCAGGTCGACGCGCTCGGCTGCCGGCTGCGTCCGCATGTGAAGACCAGCAAGAGCTGGCCGGTCGTGCAGGCACAGCGTACGGCCGGTGCAGCATCGATCACCGTGTCGACGATGAAGGAAGCCGAGCAGTTCTTCGCGCACGGCGAGCGCGACATCCTGTACGCGGTTGCGCTGGCGCCGAACAAGATCGCCCATGCGCTCGAGCTTCGTGCACGCGGCTGCGACCTGGCGGTGATCGCCGATTCGGTCGCATCGGCCACGGCGATCGCCGAGGCGTGTACCGCGGCAGGGGCGAGCCTGCCGACGCTGATCGAGGTCGATAGCGACGGTCACCGCTCCGGCGTGCGGCCGGGCGACCCGGTCCTGCTCGAGATCGGCCATGTGCTGCATGCGGCCGGGTCGCTGGCCGGCGTGATGACCCATGCCGGCGGTTCCTACGACCTCGACACGCCCGAGGCATTGCGTGCGATGGCTGCACAGGAGCGCGACGCGGTGCTCGCCTGTGCGGCGGCGCTGCGTGCGGCTGGCCTGCCGTGCGAGCGGGTCAGCGTCGGCTCGACGCCGACCGCGCTCTCGGCGACCGGCCTCGACGGCGTGACTGAGGTACGCGCCGGCGTCTACGTGTTCTTCGACCTGGTGATGGCGGGCATCGGCGTCTGCGGTCAGCAGGACATCGCGCTGTCGGTGCTGACCAGCGTGATCGGCCACCAGCCCGCCAAGGGCTGGATCATCGTCGATGCCGGGTGGATGGCGATGAGCCGCGACCGCGGTACCGCGAGGCAGAAGGTCGACCACGGCTATGGCGCGGTTTGCGCTGTCGACGGTGAACCGGTGCCCGCGCTGTGGATGGGCGCGGCCAACCAGGAGCACGGCATCGTGTCGATGCGCGACGGCAGTTGCCCGGACGACCTGGTGCAGCGTTACCCGATCGGCACGCTGCTGCGCGTGCAGCCCAACCATGCCTGCGCGACGGCAGCACAGTATGACGCCTACCGCGTGGTCGACGGCGACGCGATCATCGACACCTGGCCGAGGTTCTCCGGCTGGTAGGTGCAGGCGTGCGCGATCCGCGCAGGGTCAAGGTGCGATCGGCGAGCCGCATCCGCGCAGCCGGCGACCATCGACCTCGATCAGTACCGCCGCCGGGAACCGTTCGCCGCTGATGTCGTCGACGCACGGGTCCGGCAGCATGACGATCACATGGCGGCGCCCACCAGCCTCGGCGGTGTAGCGCGTGCTGCCATAGGCCGGGCCGGGCGCAGCGGTCAGCTCCGGCCATTCGTGCCGACCCTCGATGCCCCGGCTACCGGCCGGCCCCGACAGCACGACGCGATTGTCCGGCCCGACCTCCAGCAACCAGCCGGGTGCGCTGCCCTGGCCGCGAAAGGTGATGCCACGTACCCGTGCGTCCTCGATCAGCGACAGCGTACGCACCTCGTTGCAATAGACCGGCGGTGCCGGCTTGCGCTGGAGCATCGCCTGCGCACCGCGGTGCCAGAACAGCCACTCGGCATCCTCGAAGCGCACGCCCGACGCGCTGGCCACCTGAGGCAGGATGCGCCGCACATTCTCGATGCGCAGCTCGACCGTCTTCAACCCTGGCGGCACGCGCGTGCCGAGCGTGCGTCCGTCCTCGCAGCGCCAGCCTTCGGCGAGCAGGCGGGGCGGCATGGCGGCGGGCGCTGCCGTTGCCGGCCCGGTCGCTGCCGGGGGCTGGACCGGGACGAGACCGGGGCGCAGCCAGTGGCAGCCGGGCAGGATCGCCACAATCACCAGCAGCAGTGCAGGCAGAAGCAGGCCGTGCCGCGGCGTGCGTGGCTTGCGTGGTTTGAAAGAGGGGGCGACCGCTACGGCTGCCGCCGTGTCTTCGAGGACGGGATGCATGCTGCGATTGTATGCGCGGGTCCGGGGCACGAGTCTGCGGCACGCTTGCGCACGCGCGCCGATTGTCCGACCCTTGCGGGGTTGGCCCTGCCGCTGATGCGAACCTGCCCCCTGGAAGGACCCCGCCACGATGGACACCCCGACGCCGGACCCGCGCCTGAACCTCATCGATCCCGATCCCGACGTCGCGTTCGACCGTGCGGTCGGCGAGTCGTACATCCGCTACGCGGGGATGCTCAACCAGCGCGGCTACGTGCAGAGCTCGCTCGGCAACATGGTGATCCGCGTGCCCCATCCGAAGTACGCCGACGGCCTGTGCTACGTGAAGCCGCAGGGGCTGTCGCTGGAAGAGGCGACGATCGACGACCTGGTGATCACCGACATCCCGCATGGCGCGATCGTGCACGGCACCCGGGCCACCACCGTCGGCCACCAGATGAACCGCGAGATCCTGCGGCTGAGGCCGGACGTCAACTGCGTGATCCACCTGCACCATGACGAGACGATCGCCTTCCTCGCCGCCGGCTTCGCCGAGATCCGCTCCACCTCGCTCACCTTCTCGTACCTGATGCAGAAGCCGGCGGCCTACCTGCCGGCGCACCTGAACGTCGAGGAGGATGTGGCGCCGATCAAGACCTTCATCCACGACACCAACTGCATTGTGATGCGCCGGCATGGTTTCACCGTGCTCGGGCGGTCGGTGTCCGAGGCCTACCACCGTACCAACGTGCTGGTGTCCGAGGTGAAGCGCAACATCATCGTCGAGACCCTGTGCGCCGCCCGCGGCACGAAGGGCGAATACCTGTCGGGGGAGGACATGCAATGGATGTTCGAGCGTGGCGATGCGGTCGTCTACCCGGAGGCGAAGCAGGCGGGCAAGGCATGAGGGCGCCGGGGCGGCAGTGGCGATCGTACGTTCGCCCGGCCGGACGCCTGCAACGGCTGGTGCCGGCCGTCGCGGCACTGTGCGTGCTGCTGGGTGCGCAGGCTGCCGCGTCCGTCGCGCAGGCGCAGCAGTCTGGCGCATGGCCGTCACGACCGGTGCGCATGCTGGTCGGCCTGCCTCCGGGCGGAACCACCGACCTGATGGCGCGAGCCACGGCTGCACGGCTGTCCGACGCCGTCGGACAGCCGGTCGTGGTCGACAACCGGCCCGGTGCCAGCGGTGCGATCGCGGGCGAACTGATCGCGCGCGCGACACCGGATGGCCATACGCTCGGGCTGGTCACCACCAGCACGCATTCGGTCGCACCGCTGCTGCTTTCGGTGCCGCGCTTCGATCCGCGCCGGGACTTCACGCACGTGACGATGGTCGGCACCACACCGTACGTGCTGCTGTCCTCGGCGGCCTTCCCCGCGAAGACGATGCGCGAGGCGATCGACTACCTGCGCGCGAACAGCGGACGGCTCAACTATGCGAGTGCCGGTGCAGGCACGCTCGGCCACCTGATCACCGAAGCCTTCCTGACCGAGCTGCGGGTGTCGATGACCCATGTGCCGTACAAGGGTGCGGCGCCGGTCTATCCCGAGCTGATGGCCGACCGCATCTCGCTGTTCTTCGACAACCCGGGCTCGTCTGTGCAACTCGTCAAGGCCGGCAAGGTACGCGCGCTTGCGGTCAGCCGGCCAGTGGCGGTGCTGCCCGGCGTGCCGACCCTGATCGAGGCTGGCCTCAAGGGCTTCGACCCGGTCTTCTGGTACGGCGTGGTCGGTCCGGCGGGCATCCCGCGGCTGGTGGTCGAACGGGTGCAGGGCGAACTGGCGAAGGCGTTTGCAAGCGACGCGGGACGCGCCGAACTGGCCGGCTTCGGGGTCGACCCCGTTCTGTCGCGTCCCGAGGCGTTCGAGGCCCAGACCCGTGCCGACATCGAGCGCTGGGGCAAGGTCGCGAAGGCGCTCGGGCTGAAGATCGACTGAGCGCCACCGCGCGGGTCGCGGTGGCGTCCGGCGCCGGCTTTCGCGCTCAGCCTCCAGCCAGCACGCGTGCGATGAAGGCCTTCACCATCGCATGCGCGCGGTCGGTCTGCGGCCCCGGGTCGGCAACCCAGATGTGGCCGCAGCCCTCGAAGACCTCGCAGGTGCAGTCGCCACCGGCCTTGCGGTAGGACTCGGCGAACTTCACCTGGATCTCCGGCAGCACGTTGTCATCGTCGCCGCCCTGCATCACCAGCATCGGCGGCAGGGTAACCTTCTCGCCGCGGTCGAGGATCTCCTGCGGGTTGCCCTCGTGGATCGACCCGGGCGGACTCCAGTAGATCGATGATCGGCGCACCATGTCCTCGACGCCGCGCCGCTCGGCGTTGAGGTGGCGTGCATGCGGGTCGCTGATCGGCGAGCGCGTGGCCACGTAGCGCAGGCTGGCATCGATGTCACGATGACCTTCCAGCGGCAGTGCAGCGTAGCGCACATCATCAGGACGCATGCCGATCAGCTGGGCGAGGTGCCCGCCGCTGGAGCTGCCGAGCGCGCCGACGGTCGAGGGATCGCCCTTCCACTGTTCGCAGTTCGCCTTCAGCCAGCGCACCCCGTAGTGCGCATCCTGCACCGAGGCGGGGTAGGGCGCCTCGGGGGCGAGGGTCATGTCGATCGCCACCACCAGCAGCCCGCTCGCGGCCAGCGCCTCGTCCATTGGCACGTTGGCGAAGCGGTCCTTGTTGTTCCAGGCGCCGCCATGCAGGTCGAGCACGACCGGGAACGGGCCGATGCCCTGCGGCTGGTAGATACGTGCCATCAGCTGGCGCGCCGGCGTCCTGCGGAACTCGACGTCCCAGGTCCGTACTTCGAAGGTTGCATCCGGGTCGTAGCGCGTGGCCATCGTGGTCTCCTCACTGCTCCGGCATCGGCCGTGAAGGGGCGATTGTCGCCCGGTTCACGGCCGACCGTCCGCGGCCGCTCAGGACGACAGCGAACGCGCGATGAAGGCCTTCACCACCTCGATCGCGCGATCGGTCTGCGGACCCGGGTCGTCGACCCAGGCATGGTCGCAGCCCTCGAAGATCTCCAGGTCGCAGGTGCCGCCCGCAGCCCGGGAGGATTGCGCGAAGCGCTCCTGCAGCCCGGGCAGCACGTTGTCGTCGGGGCCGCCCT
>CANGXU010000193.1 GCA_947457885.1 Betaproteobacteria bacterium | reverse complement strand
ACGCGGTTGACCAGCCCGAGCGACTTCGCCTCGGCCGCATCCCAGCGGCGGCCGGTCAGCACCAGCTCGCGTGCCATCTGGTAGCCGACCAGGCGCGGCAGACGCTGGCAGGCACCGCCGCCCGGGAAGAAGCCATGCGTGACTTCCGGCAGCGCGAAGATCGCGGTGTCGGCGGCGATCGAGATATCGCACTGGAGCACCAGCTCGAAGCCGCCGCCCATGCAGTAACCATTGATCGCCGCGATCACCGGCTTGCCCACGCTGGCCAGCGCATGGGTCCACTTCGCCATCACGTGCCGGCGCTCGTCGATCATGTCCGCAGTGGTGCCGGCGCCGCGTTCCTTCAGGTCGGCGCCGGTGCAGAACGCCTTGTCGCCGGCGCCGGTGAGCACCAGGACCTTCACGGCGGGATCGCGGTCGAGCCGGGGGAACAGGTCCATCAGCTCGTGGCGCAGCGCCCGGTTCAGCGCGTTGTGCGACTGCGGCCGGTTAAGGGTCAGCAGGGCAACGCCCTGGTCGATGCTCAGGGTGTACAGCGGCGCGTCGGCCATCGGAAGGCTCCTCTTGCGGTTCAGCGGGTTGCAGGTTCCAGGCCGGTCGCCCTGATGTCTGCGGCCGCTTCCGGCGACGAGAGGAAGCGGATGGCCCGGACTGCGGCATCCGCATGCAGCGCGCTCGCCGGTACCGCCGCGCTGTAGATCGTGAACTTCTGCAGTTCGTCGGGCAGTGGCGTAATGTGCGCGATGCCTTCGATCGGCATCAGTTCGCTCACCTGCTGGAAGCCCAGTTCGACCTCGCCGTTCGCGATGAAGGTGCCCACGCGCTGGCCGTTGCCGATGAACCGGCATTTCGGCATCACTGCGTCATGGATGCCCAGCCGCTTGAACAGCTCGGTGGTCACGTAGCGGCCGCTGACGCTGGCCGAATAACCGATCGAGGCGGCGCGCAGCAGGGTGGCGCGCAGCGCGTCGCTCGTGCCGATGTCGGGTGCGGGAGCGCCGGTACGCACGGCGAGCCCCACCATCGAGCGTGCCAGCGGCGCATGGCCCGCGGCCTGCGCGAGGCCGTCGCGGATGAAGCCCTGGACGATGCTGTCGTCGCAGATCACCAGGTCGGCCACTTCGCCGCGCGTGAGCCGGTTGGGGATCGATGTGTCACCACTGCCGATCGAGGTGGTGACCGTGACCCCGCGCAGGCCGGTGATGCGCTCGACGGCCGGCAGCAGCCGCAGGTGGGCGGCGGTGAACGCGCCGGAGGTCATTACGCGGAAATCGGTGGACATGGCTTCTTCCAGGCGTCCAGGCTTCCAGGCGGATAGGGAACGGAAAAGGAAAGGCCAACCGCGCGGGTTGGCCTCGAATATTGGTGGCCAGGGGCAGAATCGAACTGCCGACACGCGGATTTTCAATCCGCTGCTCTACCGACTGAGCTACCTGGCCGATGTTTCCGACATCCGCGGACCGTGGTTTACGGAGCGCAGCCGCCGAGTATAGCCAAATCGGTCGGCTTTGGTGCCCGAAGCTTGCACGACCCGCCTGCGGGTCAGGCACCCGGCGATGCCGGCTAACCGTCGCGATACAGCGTTTCCAGGGGCACGGCCTCGATTCCGGTGTCCAGTGCAAGGCGGTGGCGACCTGGATACACGATGTACCGCGCGTCGAGTTGCAGCCATTCGGCTACGACGCGTGCGACCGCGGATGGCGGAGCATTTGCGGACAGTCATGAAAATCGAACACGGCATGTTGGATTTTCAAAACGTTCGGCGGCTGCTCCAAGTCCGCTGGACAGCATCCGGCCCTGCCGTTCTCGAGCTTCACCGGTGTGACTCCAGTAGTCCTTATGGGCTACGCGGCCAGAATACCTTCAAAGTCTGAAGCGATCTTTCAAGATCCCTTTGCGGTTTACCGCAATTCGAGAAAAGCAATAGTCGGGATATGCAACGTACTGGCAGGAGCCTTCGTCGCCGCGCTGTGCCTGCCGGTGCCCCGGGCGCAGGCGGGTCTGGTCGATCGTCGCAGCGGGATGCTGTACGACACGGTGCTGAACGTGACCTGGCTGCAGGATGCGAACTACGCGAAGACGAGCGGCGACGGCGCTGACGGCCTGATGAACTGTACGCAGGCAAACACCTGGGCGAACGACCTGGTGTACGGCGGGTACAGCGACTGGCGTCTGGCGGCCAGACGGATGTCGGACTGGTGAAGAACCTGCAGTCCTGCGTGTACTGGTCTGGTCCGTTGTATGCGTCGTCTCCGGATGACGATCCACGCCCGGCACGGCCGCGGATCATCGCCAAGTCAGTCGGCTTTGGCGCCCGACGCCTTCACGACCCGTGCCCATTTGGTCAGTTCGGTGCGGATGAATGCGCCGAACTCGACGGGCGTCGAGCCGACGATGGACGCGCCGAGATCGCCGAACCGCTGCCGGGTGTCGGGATGTTGCAGTGCCTTCACGGACTCCTGGTACCACCGGTCGACCAGCGGCGCCGCAAGCCCGCCGGGTGCCGCCAGCCCGAACCAGGAGGTGACGTCGTAGCCGGCGACACCCGCTTCGATCATCGTTGGTACCTCCGGCAGTTGCGGGTTGCGCGACGTGGTGGTGACTGCCAGCGCGCGTACCTTGCCGGCCTTCACGAATGGCAGCACGAACGGCAGGTTGTCGAACACCATCTGCGTATGGCCGCCGATCAGGTCCTGCATCGCTGGTGCGCTGCCCTTGTACGGGACATGCAGGACCTCGATGCTGGCCAGGTATCTCAACAGTTCGGCCGACAGGTGCATCGACGTGCCGGCACCGGCCGACGCGAACGCGATCGCGCCCGGTCGCTTGCGTGCGAGCGCGATCAGTTCGCTCACCGATCTCGCCGGCAGCGACGGATGCACGGCCAGCACGTTGGGAATGGCGGTGAGCTGGGTGATCGGCGTGAAGTCGCGGATCGGGTCGAATGGCAGCTTCGGATAGAGCGCAGGCCCGATGCCCTGGATGGCGATCGAGGTCAGCATCAGGGTATGGCCATCGGCTGGCGCACGCGCGACGGCCTCTGCGCCCACGTTGCCGCCAGCCCCCGGGCGGTTTTCCACCACCACCGGCTGGCCAACCTGGTCGGTGAAGCGCTGGGCCATCACTCGTCCGGTGATGTCGGTCGACCCACCGGGCACGAACCCGACGACGATGCGCACCGGCTTCGCCGGAAAGCCACCGGCCTGCGCCTGCGCGTCGCTGGCGGCGAGAGTGGCCGGCAGGGCGGCCAGGAGTGCGAGCAGGGGGTTCATGACGCTGGCGCGCCCTCCAGTTCCGCCATCGCCCGCGCGGTCACCACCTTGCGGTCGATCTTATTGGTGCCCGCCAGCGGGAACGCGTCGACGATCCAGACCCGCCGCGGATGCATGTAGGCCGGCGCATGCTGCAGGCAGTGCTGCTTCAGTGCGTCCTCGGTGGCCGACCGGCCGGGCTTCAGGATCACGAAGGCAACCGGCTTCATGCCCTTGATCTCGTCCTCGACCGGGATGCAGCAGGCCTGCTCGACGGCCGGATGCTGCTCGAGCAGCTTCTCGACCTGCCCGGGGTAGATGTTCTCGCCGCCGCACACGAACATGTCGTCGGCGCGGCCGACGAAGTAGTGGAAGCCGTCGGCATCGCGGCGGAAGATGTCGCCGGTGATGTAGAAGCCGTCATCGGTGATGGCCTTGCGCGTCGCCTCCGGCAGTCCATGGTAGCCGTTGAGCATCGCCGGGCTCTTCATCTGCAGCACGCCCTCGGCCGCGTCGAGGTTGTCGCCGTCGACCAGCCGCAACTGCACTGCCGGGTGCGGGTAGCCGACCGACAGCCCCGGCTGCGGCAGCCCTTTCGGATGCGGGCCGAACACCACCATCGCCGCCTCGGTGGTGCCGTAGCCGTTCGCCACGATCGCCTGCGGGATGGCGGCGTGGATGCGCGACAGCAGCGCCTCGCTGACCGGGGCCGATCCCATGCGGATGAACTTGACCGAGGACAGGTCGGTGCGGGCCATCGCGTCGGCTTCCTGCAGCATCATCGCGAGCATCGGTGGTACGGCGGTGAGCCAGGTGCAGCGGTAGGCCTCGATCGCGGCGATGTACTCTAGGGCGTTGAACTGCGGCAGCAGCACCAGCGTCGCCCCGGCCCGCATCGACAGCTGGGCCATCGCCAGCCCGTTCATGTGGTAGAGCGGCGCGGCGACCAGCAGCCGGTGCTTCGAATGGTCCTGCCCTTCGGTGCGCCTGGCCGTCACCCACAGGTGGCTCGCGTGCGACAGGACCACGCCCTTCGGGCGTCCGGTCGACCCGGAGGTGTACAGGAAGATCGCCGGTTCGCGCTCGCCGTCGATGACGGTCGGCTCGACCGGCGTGAACGGACCCGGGTCGAGCAGCGCATCGAAGCCGTCCGGCCCGGCTGCCCCGAACTCGATCACCGGCAGGCCTGCCGGCACCTGCCTCCGGCGCGCGGCGTCGCAGAACACCAGCTTCGCGCCGCAGTTGGCTGCGATGTAGTCGATGGTCTCCTGCGGGAACTTGTAGTTGACCGGCACGCAGACGAAGCCTGCGCGCATCGCGCCGAACGCGGCCGCCATGAACTCGGCGGAGTTCGCCGCGAGGATCGCGATGCGGTCGCCGCGGGCCAGTCCGAGCGCGGGTGCGCGTTTCACCAGCCCGCGCGCGACGCTGTCGAACAGCGCGTCCAGGCGGGCGTGGCTCCATTGGCGTACCGGTGAGGTGGCGGGTTCGATCAGCGCGATGCGCGCGTCGCCGGCGGCGACCAGCGCGGGATCGATCAGCGCGCCGAGGTTGTACGGGTGTTGCATGGGGAAACTCCGGCGGTTCGGTGATGCGCTATTCGATGAATTCGATCGTGGTGTTGCAGGCGAGGCTGGCCGCGACGATCACGCGCGAGCCCTGGTCATGCACGCCCCGTGCGGGCAGGGCGCGCAGCGACTCGCGCACGGCGTCCAGACCGGTGCAACGCAGTTCGATCGCGGCCATGTAAGAGGTGCGTCCTGCGCCCTCGCAGGCCGAGTCACCGAGCCGGTGCTGCAGTTGCGCAGCGGTGACCAGGTCGACGCGCAGGTGTCCGAGCGTGAGTTCCGCACGAGGCGTGTCCGGGCGCATCGAGGTCTCGGCGAACAACGGCGCGAGCCGCATCGCCTCGGCGTAGGGATCCGGGACGACGATGGCGATGCGCGTGATCTCGCGAGCGCCGTTCGGATGGCTGCGCATGTCGTCGCGCCAGACCAGCTCCCGGGTCAGGTGTTCGCACACGAAGAGCCGACCCCACGAGACCGTCTCGGGCGGCAGCGCGACGAGCGCGAAGCGCGCGTCCGTCACGCCATCCTCGAGCGCGACCGGCCGCGACAGCGCTTTCACCGGCTGCGGCATGAACTTCGCCTGGGCCAGCGCGGTATGCGCGCCGGCCGCGCTGTCGGTGGCGAAAGCGATCGCATTGAGTCCGCGCGGGCTGCCGTACAGTTCCGGCCGCAGCGCGGCGTTCTGCGCCGGAACGCCGATCAGCTCGAGGTAGTCGGGCCCGAACATCATCAGGTGGTTCACCGAGCCGGTGCTGTGGAAGCCGCGCGGGGTGAGCCGGAAGCCGAGCCGAGCGAACTGATCGACCGCGTCGTCGATGCGCCCGGCGGTGTTGATCACGGCATGGTCGATGCCCAGGCAATGAGGAATCATGCTCGATGAACCCGATCGGCTTGCTTCAGGAAGCCGCGAGTGTAGCGACAAGCCGGCCCCGGCAGGTGTCCCGGGCCGTTCGTGCGGCCTTCATGCGCCGTCCGGGCCGTCCGCACCGCCATCGACGCGCGCAGGCGGCTGCGAGGGTACATGGCTGAACCAGCCAACCGCGAAGCCCAGCGCGAACATCACCGGCACACCGACCCACAGGAGCAGGTTGCGCATCCGCAGGTGGGCCGGTTCGCGTCCGTCCGGAACCACGCCCCCCCAGCCCTTCGCGGCCAGATAGAGTTCCGCGAACATGTAGGCGATCAGCACGACCAGCGCGGTGGCGATCGCGAACAGCAGCGCCACCGTGACGGCGTAGATCGTTGTACTTCGGCGGCTGGTGGTCAGCGCAGCACCATCACGCAGTCGACCGCGACCGCGGCATCGGTGGACAGCAGCACCGGATTGAGGTCGAGCTCGTCGAGACGGCCCTCGGCTGCAGCGCCGAAGCGCGATACCGCGCACAGCAGCTCGACCAGCGCCGCGCGGTCGACCGGCGGCTTGCCGCGCGCCCCGGACAGGATCGCCCTGCCGCGCAGTTCATCGAGCATGGCGCCGGCCTCGAACGGTGTCACCGGGCAGCGGCGGAACGCTACATCCTTCATCACCTCGACCAGGATGCCGCCCAGACCGGCCATCAGTACCGGGCCGAACGACGGGTCGTTCTTCAGGCCGATCACGAACTCGACATGGCCGGCGGCCATCTTCTGCACCACCACGCCGTCGATGCGTGCCTGCGGGTCGTAGGCCTTCGCGGCGGCCAGCACGGCCGCCGCAGCGGCGCTGACCGCCGCGCCGTCGGCGAGCCCGAGTTTCACGCCGTCGGCCTCGGTCTTGTGCAGGATGTCGCGCGACTCGATCTTCACCGCGACTGGCCAGCCAAGCGCTGCGGCAGCGGTGGCTGCGCCGGCCGCGTCCTTCGCCAGCGCGACCGGCGCGGAGGATACGCCGCAGGCGTCCAGCAGGCGTGTCGCCTCGATCGTGCCGACCACGCCAGCGGCCGGCAGCAACAGCGCTGGCAGCCGCACGGCGGCGCGCGCGGGACGGT
>CANGXU010000192.1 GCA_947457885.1 Betaproteobacteria bacterium | reverse complement strand
GCATGGTGCGCACCCTGGACATATGGTGGGACGGGCGCCTCGTAGGCCAACTGACACAGAACCGACACGGCGAACTGGGCTTTGCCTATGCGCCGGAGTGGCTCGACGATGCGCTGGCGCTGCCCTTGTCGGCCTCGCTGCCGAAGCGAGCGGAGCCGTTCAGTCGCCGCGAGTGCCGCCCGTTCTTCGGCGGACTCCTGCCCGAAGAAGGCCAACGCGACGCCGCCGCACAGGCCCTCGGTGTTTCACGCAGCAATGATTTTGCCCTTCTCGATCGCCTTGGGGGCGATGTTGCGGGTGCGCTCCAGCTTCTGCCGCCCGGCGAAACACCGACCGCTCCTGCCCTCGATCATGGGCCCACTCCGCTTGACGATGCAGGTCTGATCCGGGTGCTCGACACGCTGCCCTTCCGTCCATTGCTCGCAGGCGAAGCGGGGTTGCGCCTCTCGCTCGCTGGCGCGCAATCGAAGGTGCCGGTGGTCCTGGTGGACGGGGCGGTCGCGCTGCCTGCGCCGGGTCAGCCGACCACACATATTCTCAAACCGCCGATATCCCGCTTCAAGGCCACCACCGAGAACGAGGCCTTCGTGATGCGTCTTGCCGCCGCGTCGCTGCGAGGCCCGCTGTCGACGTGCTGAAGCTTCTCGATGCCGTGATATTCAATGCGATTGCCGGGAACGCCGACGCGCACGGAAAGAACTTCTCGATCCTCCATGGCGACAAAGGCCCAAGCCTCGCCCCACTTTATGATTTGCTGGCAACCGTCGCCTGGCCCGGCCTCTCGCCAGGGTTCGCCATGAAGATCGGAAAACGCGCGACCCTTGCGGAACTTGACGCAAGGGGCTGGATCGCATTTGCCGCCGACGCGGGACTCGGCCTGCCGCTGATCAGAAGGCGGGTCGCGGAGATCAGCGAAGCGGCAATCGCGCGAGCGCCAGGGGTTGCTCAAGCGCTGGCGGGGCACGGTCTTGATGACGAAGAACTGTCGGATCTTGCAAGCATCATCGCCGAACGCGCAGAACGATGCGCGATCACCTTCCGGAAAGTGCCGGAGTAGCGGTTTCAATCGAGTGAATCCCATGAAGATAGAACGCGTCGAAGCCCGGGTCGAGCACATCAAGCCATCGCGTGCCAGCGACGCCTATGCTGGCCAGGAGAGCCTGACCTTCCTGCGCTGCCGGGTGACCACGGTCGACGGACGCTCCGGCGAGGGCGTCACCGGCCGTTTCCTGGCCGCGGAGGTGGCGCACCTGCTCAACGGCGGGATCCAAGCCACGCTCGTGGGTGCGGACCCGCTCGATCATGAAGCGGTGGCCGTCATGCTGACCCGGCAGTTCAATCCGCGCGCGTCGACCGGGGTGTTCGTCTCGGCGATGTCGGCCCTCGATCTGGCGCTCTGGGACATCAAGGGCAAGGCGCTCGGCATGCCGGTCGCACGCCTCATCGGTGGGGCACGCGCTGCAGTGCCCACCTACGCGACGGCCGGTCTGCCCGCATTCACCGAAGCCGAGCTGGTCGCTGCCTGCCAGGACGCGCTCGCCGCCGGATTCACCGGCGCCAAGATCATCGTCGGCGCTGCAGGCCGCAGCATCGAGGAAGATGCCCGGCGTGTGCGTGCGGTTCGCGCGGCGATCGGATCGGCCCCGCTGATGCTCGATGCCAACTGTGCGTTCACGGTCGCCGAAGCAAAACGGCTGGCCGCGCTGCTCGACGACTGTGACATCGCCTTCTTCGAGGAGCCGCTGCGTGGCAACGACGTTCCATCGCTGCTCGAACTGCGACGATCGACTTCGATGCCCCTGGCCTCGGGCCAGATGATCCAGTCGATGCCCTGGTTTCGCGACGTGCTCGCGGCAGGAGCGCTCGACATCGTCCAACCGAATGCGGCGTTCTGTGGCGGCATCTCGGCCATGCTGCGCATCCTCGCGCTGGCCGAGGCACATGGGGTGCCGGTCACCGGTGCCGGCGGCTTCGAGGCGGCCAATCTTCCGGTGATGGCCGGGCATGCGCATGGCGGCATGCTGGAAGTGCATGGCGCGCATGTCGCGCTGCGTGCGCGTTTCGCAACCCATCCCGAGTTTGCCCAGGGCAGGCTGCACGTACCGGACGCACCGGGCATGGGCTTCAGCCTGCTCGAGTGAACCGGGTGGCGGGATCACCGTAGTGCGCGCGGTGAATAGTGCTCACCCGACGCTTCATCCTGTGTAAAGTGACGTCAAGGCTGCGCCGCGACAGGCAGGGCGCACCCGTTCCGCTCAGACCAAATATCAACCAGGAGGATCGACCATGGACCAGACCCCCGCTCGCCCCGGCGCCACCCTCGAACGTCTGCACGCCACTCGTCGCGAGTTCCTCACCCGCATCGCGCAGGCGGGCGCGGCGCTTGGCGGCAGCGCGATCGCCGGTTCGGCCGTGGCGCAGGCGCCCGCCGATGCCGGGGCCGGCATCCCGAACGCCACGATCATGGCTGGCAAGGATTCAGTGCTGGCGATCCATTCCGAGCGTCCGCTGACCGCCAGCGTGCCGGCCGAGCACCACAACTTTCTGGTGACTCCCACGCGGCGCATGTTCGTGCGCAACAATCTCAATACGCCCGATGTCGATGCTTCGAAGCATGTGCTGACAGTGCGTGGCCTGGTCGATCGCGAACTGACGCTGACCCTGGACGATCTGCGCAAGATGAACGTCTGGGAGCAGCAGGCGATGCTCGAGTGCGCGGGCTCCGGGCGCACCGCGTTCCGTCCCACGCCACGCGGAACCCCGTGGTCGGAGACCGGCGGCATGGGCTGTCCGAAGTGGACGGGTGTCAGCCTCGCCGAAATCCTGCGCATGGCTGGCGTGCGAAATGGAGCGGTGCATGTGGCGTTCTTCGGCGTGGACCGGGGCCCGTTACCCACCATCCCGCCGGTCGTGCGGTCGATTCCGATGGTCAAGGCCATGGAACGCCACACCATGATCGCCACGGGAATGAATGGCGAGACGCTCACGCCGGTGCACGGAGCACCGATGCGCAGCCTGGTTCCCGGCTGGGTCGGCTCCGCGTCGATCAAGTGGGTGACGGCGATCGAGGTGCTGCCCGCGCCGTTCAAGGGCACCTACATGGATGACAGCTACCGCGTTCCGGGCACCCCGGTCTCCCCGGGCGAGAAGATGCCAGCCGATGCGATCAGTACCGAAGACTGGCCGGTCAAGTCGATGATCACCTTCCCCGGTCCGAACGCCCGGTACCGCCGGGGGCAGGTCGTGCCGATCGAGGGTCGGGCCTGGGTAGGCGAGTCGTCGATCCGCCGCGTCGATCTCTCTTTCGACGAAGGCGTGACCTGGCAGCGCGCATCCCTCGACCGGCGAGGCGATCGCTTCGCCTGGCGTCGGTTCAGCCTCGATTACATGCCCGAGAAGAGCGGGTACCAGACGGTACTGGCACGCGCCACCGATGATCGGGGCAACGCCCAGCCGTTCCTGCCAGCATGGAATCCGCTGGGTTACTACTGGAACGGCGTGCATCGCGTCGGCTTCACGGTGGAGGCCTGAGCGATGCGGCGATGCTCTGCTCACCGGCGGGCACGCGTGCCCGCCTTCCTGGGTCCGATGCTCGCGGCAGTCCTGCTTGCCAGCGCGCCGATCGGCGCGCAGGCCCCGGCCACGCCGGAGCCCACGCTGGCGCCGGGTCCAGGCATGGAACTCACCATGCAGCGCTGCGTGATCTGCCATGAAGCCCAGCACATTACCCGGTCGCGCCTGACGCGCGCCGAATGGCTGGAAAACACCGAGCTGATGATCAAGCGCGGCGCGCCGGTGGCAGCCGGCGAGATCGCGCCGATCGTGGACTACCTTTTTGCCTTCTACGGACGCAACGACGACGGCAGTGCGCGCCCGCGGCCGGCGGGTTCGGCCGCAGCAGCTTCCGCCGCCGCGCCTTCGGCAGGCGGATCACGCGATGTCCAGACGCTGCTCGCTACCTACGGCTGCACCGGATGTCACGCAGTCGATCGCAAGATGGTGGGTCCCAGCTTCCGGGAGGTGGCCAACCGATTCGGCAGCGAGGCGGGTGGGAATGAGCGGGTTGCGCGACGCATTCGCGAAGGCGGCGCCGGAGACTGGGGAGCTATCCCGATGCCGCCCCATCCGGCGATCAACGACGCCGAACTGCGTTCGCTGGTGACCTGGGTGTTTGCCCAGCGATGATGGACCGATCGATACCCGCTCGGGATGTCTGGTGCGGCCTGATCAGTGCGGCTCCGGCTACGGGGCTGAACGGATCGGCGCCCCTCCGCCACCCGAGTAGCGTTTCACCCAGGCCGGGAATTGCTGCGCAGGCATCGGCCTGGCAATGCCGAAACCCTGAGCGAACTCGCATCCCATCCCCTGGAGCAGCTCCTGATGGACCTCAGTCTGCACGCCCTCGGCAACACAGCGCAGCCCCAAGGCATGGGCCATATCGATCACGCCGCGCACGATCGACGCGTCACCCGGCTCCTTCAGCATCTGCTGCACGAAGGAACGATCGATCTTGAGCAACGAAACCGGCAGCTGGCGCAGGTAGGCGAGCGACGAGTAACCGGTGCCGAAATCGTCGAGGGCGAAGCTCACCCCCGCTTCGCGGCAGGCGCGCATCGTGGCCTTCACCTGGTCGAGGTCATGCATGGCCGCAGACTCCAGCACCTCCAGCCGGAGGGCTCCGGTCGGCAGCTGGGGATAACTGCGCAGGCGGGTACAGAGGCGCGTGCTGAAGGCTGGATCGAGCAGTTCGCGGGCTGATACGTTCACGCTGATCGCTTCGCACAGGCCGGCATCCAGCCATCGGGAGCCCCAGTGGAGCGCCTGCTCCATCACCCAGTCGCCGAGCTCGAGGATGGCGGGATCGTGCTCGATCAGGGGTAGCCACTCCCCCGGCAGCAGCAGACCCTGGTCAGCAGTGGCCCAGCGCACGAGAGCCTCTACCGCGAACACCCTGCCGGTGGCGAGGTTGACCATTGGCTGCACGAACAGGCGCAGTTCACCCTTGCCGATGGCGGAGCGGATGGCAAGGATGCGGGCCTGGCGCAGATGCTCACGTTGTTCGAAGCTGGCATCGAAGATGTGAATACGGCTGCCACCCGCGCGCTTGGCGGCGTACATGGCCTGATCAGCCTGGCGCAGCAGCAGGTCTGGATCGGCGTCATCCGGGGGCACGAGGCGCAGGCCGAGGCTGGTGCCCATCGCCACGCAATAGCCGTCGCTCATCGTGCAGGGCTCGGCGACCACGCCCAGGAGAGCTTCGGCCCGCTCCAGCAGCCGCTGCTGGCTTTCCATCTCGGGCAGCACCACCACGAATTCATCACCACCCAGACGGGCCACTGTCTCGCCGGGATGCATGCTCTGGCGCAGGCGCGTGGCCATCACGGCGAGCAGCTCGTCGCCGACGGCGTGGCCATAGCGGTCGTTGACCTGCTTGAAGGCGTCAAGGTCGAGGTAGCCCACGGCCAGGAGTCGGCCGCTCAGGCGCGCTTTCGCCAGGGCTTTCTCCAGTCGCCGCCCGAGCAGGGCGCGATTGGGCAGACCGGTGAGCGGATCCTCAAAGGCCATCTGCTCGAGGCGCTGATCGATCTGCCTTCGCTCGAAGCCCTGGGCGAAACTGCTCACCACGATCCGCAGCACCGCCACCTCTTCCTCGCTCCAGCAGCGGCTGCCACGCACGTGGTCGAAGCCGGCGAAGCCATCGAGCTGGCCACGACGGACCAGTGGCAGCACCAGCAGCGAGTGAATGCCCTGATTCTCGAGCAGTTCGCGCGTGCTTTCGCCCTCTGGCGGCAGGTCGTCGAGGCTGGAGAGGTTGATGGCCCGCCCGGCCCGCATCTCATCCATCCACCATGGGACCAGCTCAACAGGCAGCCCCTGGAGGTGCTCGATCTGCGGCTCCACGCCGGGGGCACACCACTCATGGGTATTGCACACCACACCCTGCGCGGCGCGGTACTCGAAGACGTAGGCCCGGTCGACGTCGAACAGTTCACCAATGGCCGCCAGGGTGCGGTTGATGTTGGCGTCCAGGGAACTGCTTGGTTCAGAAATGAAATCCCTGGCTGTGCTGGCGATCAGGGACAGCAACTCCGATCGGAGGGACCCCATGGCTTGAGTTCCAGAGACTCCACGTTTTGGCATGTCGCGCACGCTGGCAATACCATCGACGGTCTCGCCTGCCGGCACTTGATCGATGAGATTCAGGAGTGTGCGGGCGCTGCCGCGCCAGCAGTTACGGGAAGCGTTGCGAATGCTGCCGATCAGCCTGCAGCCATCAACTCCGACGCCCGCTTCACCGACTTCACGATGTTGACGTAGCCCGTGCAGCGGCAGATGTTTCCCTCGAGCCCGTGCAGGATCTGCTCGTCGGTCGGCTGCGGATGCCGGCGCAGGAGATCGGTGACGGCCATCACCATGCCCGGCGTGCAGTAGCCGCACTGCAGGCCGTGGCATTCAGAGAAGGCCTGCTGTACCGGATGCAGCGCCTCGCCGCTGGCCATGCCTTCGATCGTGGTGATCTTCGCGCCGCTGACCTGCACCGCCAGCAGCGTGCAGGACTTGAGCGCCCGACCGTCCACCAGCACGGTGCAGGCACCGCACTGGCTCGTGTCGCAGCCGACATGGGTGCCGGTGAGCTGCTGCGCATCGCGCAGGCAGTTCACCAGCAGCGTGCGGTCTTCGACGTCGGCGAAGACCGCCTTGCCATTCAGGGTGAGTTCGATTCGGCTCATGTTCGCTCCGCCCAGCAGTTCGTTGACCGCGCGCGCCGCCATCACTCGGCACAGCT
>CANGXU010000191.1 GCA_947457885.1 Betaproteobacteria bacterium | reverse complement strand
CCTTCAGGTCGATCGACAGCGCGGACAGTTTCAGCAGCACGTCGACCACCGCGTCGACATCCGCCTTCGGGCGACCGCGTGCGCCGTCGAGCAGCGGGAAGCACCTGAGGTCGTGCAGCATCGACTCGGCCACCGAGCGGGTCAGTGGCGCGAGGCGGAACGATACGTCCTTGAACACCTCGGCGTAGATGCCGCCCAGGCCGACCATCACCGCCGGCCCGAACAGCGGGTCGTTCTGCACGCCGACGATCAGTTCGGTACCGCCGGACACCCTCTCCTGCACCGACACGCCGTCGATCACCGCCTCCGGCGCATACGCCTTCGCGCTGGCGACGATCGCATCGAATGCGGCCTCGACCGCCGCCGCATCGGGCACGCCGATACGCACGCCGCCCGCCTCGGTCTTGTGCGCGATGCCGGTCGACTGCACCTTCATCACCACCGGGAAGCCGATCTCCTTCGCCGCCGCGACGGCCGCTGCGCGGTCCTTCGCCAGCACCTCGCGCGTGACCGGGATGCCGTAGGCCGCGACCAGGGCCTTGGCCTGGTACTCGGCGAGGTCGGCGCTGCGCCCGGCGAGCATCGCCTTCGCCTCAGGGCGCTCGAGCGTCAGTACAGGCTCGGCCTTCTCCTTCGTACGGCGGCGCTGTGCCTCGGCGAAGGTGGTCAGCGCGGCCAGTGCCTTGCCGCACGACACCGGCGTCGAGAAGCGCGGCACCTTGCCTTCCTTCAGGATGCGGTAGGCCTCGGAGGCGAACTTCTCGCGTGCGCTCCACGCGGCGAGGATCGGCTTGGGCGTGCGCGCGCTCAGTTCGACCAGCTCCTTCGCGCGCTGCGTGGCGATGTCGCCCTGCAGCGAGGCAAAGATGACCACGATCGAATCCACCGACGGATCGTCGACGATGATCTGCATCGCCTGCGCCAGCATCTCGGGGTTGTTGAAGATGCCCGCAGTGATGTCGATCGGGTTCTGCCACGAACCGAAAGAGGGGATGATGTCCTTCAGCGCCAGTTCGCTGTCGCGGGTGAGCGGCCCGACCGACAGGCCGGACTCGACGCACTGGTCGGCCATCAGGATGCCGCCGCCGCCTGAGATGGTGACGATCGCCACGCGGTTGCCCGCCGGCCGCTTGTCGCACTCGAACACCTGGGTGTAGTCGATCAGTTCGTTCGCATCGCGCACGCGGATCATGCCGCGCTGGCGGAACGCCGCCTCGTACAGCGCCAGTGCGCCGCCCAGGTTCGCGGTATGCGAAGCCGCCGCGCGCTGCCCGACATCGGTGTTTCCGACCTTCCAGATCAGCACCGGCTTGTCGGCCTCCAGCGCCTTGTCGCCGACTTCGAGCAGGCGGTGCGCGTCCTTCACGCCCTCCATGTACGCGCCGATGACCTTGGTCTGCGGATCGCGGGTGAACCACTCGATGAAGTCGGTGGTGGTCAGCCCGGATTCGTTGCCGGTGCTGACGATGCTGCGGAAGCCCAGGCCCGACGCTTCGGCGAGGATGATCACGCCGTAGCCGAAGCCGCCCGACTGGGTGGTCATCGAAAGCGAGCCCTGGCGGAAGTTGTCGCCGGAGAACGCCGAACCGAAGCCGGCGTAGACATCGTCGGTGACGCCGATCATGCCCTGGCAGTTCGGCCCGACCACCGCGATGGAATGCTCGCGGGCGATCGCGGCGATCTCCTGCTGCAGCGCGAGGCCTTCGGCGCCGGTCTCGGCGAAGCCGGAACTGAAGATGATGCAGAACGGGATGCCCTTCCTGCCCACCTCGCGCAGCATCTGCGGCACGCGCGCAGCGGCGACGAGGATCAGCGCGAGATCGGGCACCTCGGGCAGCGATTCGACCGACGGGTAGCACTTCACGCCTTCGACCGTGTCGTACTTCGGGTTGACCGGGTACAGCGTGCCCTTGTAGCCATGCTTCGCCAGCGACCAGGCGGGCTGCCCGCTGATCGTCTTTACGTTCTGCGACGCGCCGAGGATGGCGACCGAGCGCGGATTGAACAACCGTTCCAGGTCTGAACGGCCACCGGTATTCGTCTGCTTGCCCATCGAAAGCTCCTGAGTCATCCCGTCGATGATAGCGGATGGGCCCGGCGCGGACCCGCTAGAATGCCCGGCCCGGCGCAACCTCGCGTCCGGCTGACGAGGGTGGCATGCGGGTCCTGGGTATCGAGACATCCTGCGACGAGACCGGCGTCGCGCTGGTCGACGGCGAGCGCGGCCTGCTGGCGCACGCGCTGCACTCCCAGGTCGACCTGCACGAGGCGTATGGCGGCGTGGTGCCGGAACTCGCCTCGCGCGACCATGTGCGCCGGCTGCTGCCACTGACCCGCAAGGTGCTCGCCGAGGCCGGCTGCACGCTCGCCGACCTCGATGCGATCGCGGTCACCGAAGGCCCGGGGCTGGCAGGTGCGCTGCTGGTGGGCACCAGCGTCGCACATGCGCTCGGCTATGCGCTGCGCATCCCGGTGATCCCGATCCACCACCTCGAGGGCCACCTGCTGTCGCCGCTGCTCTCGGAGCCCGACCTTGCGTTTCCCTTCGTCGCGCTGCTGGTCTCGGGCGGGCACAGCCAGTTGATGCGGGTGGGCGGCGTCGGCGACTATGAACTGCTGGGCGACACGCTGGACGACGCGGCGGGCGAAGCGTTCGACAAGACGGCGAAACTGCTCGGCCTGGGTTACCCCGGGGGACCTGCGGTGGCGAAGGCCGCCCTGGCCGGCAAGGCCGGGCGCCTGAAGCTGCCACGCCCGATGATCGCCAGCGACGACCTCGAGATGAGCTTCAGCGGCCTGAAGACCGCGGTGCTGACGCTGGTGCGCGCGCAGGCGGCACTGACTGCGGCAACCGTCGCCGACATCGCCGCCGAGTTCCAGGAAGCGGTCACCGACGTGCTGTGCGCCAAGTCGATCGGTGCGCTCTTGCGCACCGACCTCGACACGCTGGTGGTCGCCGGTGGCGTCGGCGCCAACCTGCGGCTGCGCGAGAAGCTCGACGTCGCGGTACGCCGGCGCGGCGCGCGCGTGGTGTATCCACCGGTCGCGCTGTGCACCGACAACGGTGCGATGATCGCCTGGGCCGGCGCGCTGCGCCTGCGCGAAACACGCATACCGGCCGCGGCAATCGATGTCGGCGCCAGCGGCTTCGGGGTACGTCCGCGCTGGCCGCTCGATTCGCTGCAGCGCCCCTGAACACGAAGCGCGGCTGCGCCGGCCAGCTACTGCTGCGCGGTCGGATCTTCCTTGCCAGCCTTGCCGCCAAAACCGCTCTCGCTACCCGACAGCAGCTTGCGGATGTTCGACCGGTGGCGCCAGACCAGCAGCACCCCGATCGCGCCGATCGTGGCGAGGTACGCGCCGGGCATGGCCAGCCACCAGGCGAGTGGCAGCGCCGCGGCCGTCGCCGCCAGCGCCGCCAGCGACGACAGCTTGAGACCGACCGCCAGCACCAGCCAGATCAGCAGGAGGCCGAGCCCGAGCCACGGGTTCAGCGCGAACAGCACGCCGGCGGCGGTCGCCACGCCCTTGCCGCCGATGAAGCGGAAGAACACCGGGTACAGGTGGCCGAGGAAGACCGCCAGTGCCACCAGCGCGATCGTGGTGTCGGTGTATCCCTGCGCCGGCGCGAGCCACTGCGCGAGCGCGACGGCCAGCCAGCCCTTCAGGCCATCGCCGGCCAGCGTGAGGATCGCCGCCGCCTTGCGCCCGGAGCGCAGCACGTTGGTCGCGCCCGGGTTCTTCGAACCGTAGGTGCGCGGGTCGGGCAGGCCGAACCAGCGGCTGACGATCACGGCGAACGAAATGGAGCCGATCAGGTAGGCAGCCAGGATGATCAGCAGGTCGGCGGGTGTGTCGGGCATCCATCCAGTGTAGCGCGACCGCCCGATGCTCGCTAACATCGACCGGACCATGGACACCGCAACCGCATCCCTCCCCGCCCCGGACACCATCTTCATCCGGGAACTGCGCCACCAGACGCTGGTCGGGGTCTATCCCTGGGAGCGTGAGGCGACGCAGGCGGTCGAGATCGACATCGACTTCGACCTGCCGGGACGACATGCGGCCGACAGCCATGAACTCGCCGACACCATCGACTACAGCAAGGTGGTGGCGCGGGTGCGCGCAATCCTCGACGACCACGATGCGCAGTTGCTCGAAGCACTGGCCGAACTGATCGCCACCACGCTGCTGCGCGAGTTCGGCATGCCGCGGCTGCGGCTCTCGCTGGCGAAGCTGAACCTGATGCCGGGCGTGAAGAAGCTGGGGATCACGATCGAGCGGCGGGCGGCCTGATGCGGCACCCGGTCATCGTCGGTTGGCACCTCGCGATCGTGCTGTGCTAGCCGTCCGCGCCCGCCGAGCCGTCGCCTGGATCGCATGCCTCGCGCTGCTGTTCGGCGCGTTATCGCCGGTCGTGGCGCGCGTGATGCTGGCGGCCCAGCCCGACAGCACGACATGGCTGGAGATCTGCACCTCCACCGGCATGAAGCGGGTGGCGATCGATGTCGGCGCAGCATCCGACGGATCCCTGCCCGACAGCGCGGCTGCCGGCGCCGACTGTCCGTTATGCCTGCTCCATGCAACTGCAGGCCTGCCAGTGTCGGTCGCCGCATCGGGCCTGCTCGTGCCGCAGGCCCGGTCGGCGCCACCGCTGGCAGACGGCATCTGGCGGCAGCCTCCTGGCCCCACCTGGACGCTCGCCAGTCCGCGGGCGCCCCCCGTCCACGGCTGACCTTCCCAGCCCTGGCGCGAGGCCTGTTCGCCTCGCCGTAGAAACCGCGCGCGGTATCGCCGACGCAGATGCGCGGCTCCGTGCATGCACGACAGGAAGACAACCATGAAGCACTACCGCCAACGACGGTCGATGCCGCAGCTCGCGCTCGCCGCAGCGACCGGCAGCCTTTTTTCTGCCAGCGCGATCGCGCAATCCACCCCCCCGGTGCAACTGCCCCCGGTAATCATCAAGGGCAAGGCCGCCGCAGAGCCCAGCCTGACCGTACCCAGCCTCGAGGGCGCGCAGCGCGAATCGCGCTTCACGCCGGGCGGCGCCGCAGTGGTCGATCCCGAGAGCTATGAGACCGGCCGCGCCTCCACCTTCCAGGACCTGCTCGGATTCGCACCCGGCGTGTTCGTGCAGCCGCGCTTCGGATCCGACGAGGCGCGGCTGTCGATCCGCGGCTCCGGCATCCAGCGTACCTTCCACGGCCGCGGCGTACAGGTGCTGCTCGACGGCGTGCCGGTCAACCTGGCCGACGGCGGCTTCGACTTCCAGGCGATCGAACCGATCGGCCTGAAGTACACCGAGGTCTTCCGCGGCAGCAATGCGCTGCAGTACGGCGGCACCACCCTCGGCGGCTCGATCAACTTCGTGTCGCCGACCGGCCACGACGCCGATCGTGCGCGCCTGCGCCTGGAGGCCGGCAGCTTCGGCTACCTGCGCGCGTTCGGTTCCACCGGCGGCGTGTCCGGACCGGTCGACTACTACGCATCGATCTCGCATTCACGACAGGACGGCTTCCGCAACTGGGCCGACCAGGAGAACATGCGCTTCTTCGGCAACGTCGGCTTTCGCATCAACCCCGACCTGGAGACCCGGTTCTACCTGTCGCTCACCGACTCCGACTCGCAGTTGCCGGGCAGCCTGACCAAGGCACAACTCAACGCGGACCCGAGGCTCGCGGCGGCCGGCAGCCTGGCACTGCGCCAGAAGCGCGACTACCAGTTGCAGCGCATGTCAAACCGTACGGTCTACCGGATGGGCGAGGCGCAGATCGAATTCGGTGCGTTCTATTCGCGCAAGAACCTCGACCATCCGATCTTCCAGGTACTGCGCCAGGAGTCAGACGACTACGGGCTGTCGTTCCGGTACGTGAACAACGCACCGCTGGCCGGCATGAAGAACCGATTCGTCGTCGGCTTCATCCCGACCCGGGCGCGGGTAGAGGACAACCGCTTCCAGAACCTCGGCGGCCGCGCCGGCGCGCGCACCGCTCAGAGCACCCAGACCTCCAGCAACTATTCGCTGTTCGCCGAGAACCAGCTCTATGTGGCGCCACAGTGGGCGGCGGTCCTCGGGTTCAACGCGACCCGCTCCAGCCGCAGGCTCGACGACAAGTTCCTGGCCGACGGCGACAACAGCGTGAACCGGACCTACAGCCAGTTCTCGCCGAAGGTCGGCGTGCGCTACGAGTGGAGTCCGCAGATCGACGTCTATGCGAACATCAGCCGCAGCTTCGAACCGCCGAGCTTCGGCGAACTCGCCGGTGGACCGAACGTGACGCCAGTCAGCGCGCAGAAGGGCACCACCTTCGAGGTCGGCAGCCGCGGCTTCCTTCGCAACGCAACCTGGGACGTGTCCTACTACCGCTCGCAGGTCGACAACGAGCTGCTGTCGATGAACACGCCCACCGGGCAGCCGCTGGGTACGGTGAACGCACCGCGCACCATCCACCAGGGCGTCGAACTCGGCTTGCTGCTCACGGTTGCGCGCGACGTCACCTGGCGCACTTCGTACCTGCTGAACGACTTCCGCTTCGACGGTAACGCGAGCTATGGCGACAACCGGCTGCCCGGCATCCCGTCGATGGCGCTGCGTTCCGAGGTGTTGTGGGCACCGGCGCCGGGCTGGTACGTCGGCCCGACGCTGGAATGGTCAAGCAAGACCGCGGTGGACATGGCCAACACGCTGTTCGCGGATCCCTTCACGCTGTGGGGGTTCAAGGCCGGCATGCGCATCGACAAGGGCGCCTCGTTCTTCGTGCAGGCGCGCAACCTCGGTAACCGCAAGTACGCGGCGACCACCGGCGTGATCGCCGATGCGCGCGGGCTCGACTCGGCGCAGTTCCTGCCGGGCGACGGACGGTCCGTGTTCGCCGGCATCGACTGGAGGCTGTGAGCGATGGCCCGCCTGTTGCAATGG
>CANGXU010000190.1 GCA_947457885.1 Betaproteobacteria bacterium | reverse complement strand
GCGGGCGCGGCCCAGGCCTCGGTGCTCGGCCGCAGCGAGCGGCTGGACATCCTGCATGCCGCGCTGCTCAACGGCATCAGCTCGCACATGTTCGACTTCGACGACACCCACCTGAAGACGGTGATCCATCCGGCCGGCCCGGTGTGCTCGGCGATCCTGGCCCTGGCCGAGCACCGTCCGGTCAGCGGCGAAGACTTCGTGCACGCGCTGGTGCTGGGCGTCGAGGTCGAGTGCCGGATCGGCAACTCGGTCTACCCGAACCATTACGACACCGGCTGGCACATCACCGGCACCGCCGGCGTGATGGGCGCGGCCGCCGCCTGCGGCAGGCTGCTCGGCCTCACCGAACAGCAGATGGTCTGGGCACTGGGCATCGCCGCCACCCAGTCCTCCGGCCTGCGCGAGATGTTCGGCACCATGTGCAAGCCGTTCCATCCGGGCAATGCCGCGAAGAACGGCCTGATGTCCGCGCTGCTCGCCGAGAAGAACTTCACCAGCTCGAACCGCGGCATCGAAGCCCCGCGCGGCTTCGCCCACGTGCTGTCGACGAAGTTCGATCCGGCCGAGATCATCGATGGCCTTGGCAAGACCTTCGAGATCGACCTCAATACCTACAAGCCCTTCGCCTGCGGCATCGTGATCCACCCGATCATCGATGCCTGCGTGCAGCTGCGCAACGAACACGGGCTCACCGGCGACGAGATCGAATCGGTGCTGGCGAAGGTGCATCCGCTGGTGCTCGAACTCACCGGAAAGAAGACGCCGCAGACCGGGCTGGAAGGCAAGTTCAGCGTCTACCACTCCGCTGCGGCAGGCTTCATCTACGGTGCGGCCGGCGAGCGCGAGTACAGCGATGCGGTGGTACGCGATGCGAAGGTGGTCGCGCTGCGCGACAAGGTCACGGCGGTCGTCGATGCCACGATGCACGAAGACCAGACCCTGGTCGAGGTGAAGCTCAAGGACGGCCGTACGCTGAGCAAGTACGTGGAAGCGGCAATCGGCAGCCTGAAGCGGCCGCAGACCGATGCCGATCTGGAGGCGAAATTCCGCGGGCTGGCCCAAGACGTGCTGCCGAAGGCGCAGGTGGACAAGGTGCTGGGCCTGGCGTGGAAGGTTGGCGCCCTGGCCAGTGCCGGGGACGTGGCCGCAGCGGCGCGCCAGTAGGGCGAAACGCGCGCCCTCGCCCCGGGCAATCGCTGTCGTCCGGGGCAGTGAAGCGACGGCAGGCACCGGGCGGCGCACGTGCCGGCCGGTGCCACGTCGTCAGGCCGGGCGGCGCGGCACCAGCACGTTGGCGACCAGTTCCTGCATCACCTCGCGCTTCTGGTTGTAGGTCAGCGTACGCAGCTTGACGATTCCGCGATCCGGCCGCGAGCCCGACGGACGGGCTTCCAGAATCTCGGTGACCGCGGTCAGGACATCCCCCGGGCGGGTGGGCGTCGGCCAGCGCAGCAGTTCGATCCCCAGCCCGACGCGTCCACGGTCGTCCGACCGCATGTCGCCCCCGATCACCAGCTTCATCGTCAGGGCGGCGGTGTACCAGCCACTGCCGATCAGGCCACCGAAGATCGACGCACGCCCAGCCTCGGGATCGGTATGCATGGGCTGCGGATCGAACGCCTGCGCGAAGCGGATCATCTCCGCTTCCTCCATCGTCACCGTGCCGGTGTTGAAATGCCGCCCGACCGTCATGTCCTCGAAGTAGATGGCCCCGTCCAGGGCACCCGCCGTCTCGTCGTTCAAATCGCACTCCTGTCTGCGTTCATCGCATGCATCGCGGCGGCTCAGGCCGGCCGTTCCGGTGGCTGCCGCTCCTATTGCATGTGCCAGCCATGGCTGACGACCACCGACTGTCCGGTCAGCGCAGCGCTCGGAAACGCGGCGAGGAACAGAGCGGTCTGCGCGACATCCTCTACCGTGGTGAACACGCCGTCGACCGTATCCTTCAGCATGATCGTACGCACCACTTCGTCCTCGCTGATGCCGTGGCGGCGCGCGAGTTCGGGAATCTGCGCGACCACCAGCGGCGTCTTCACGAAGCCGGGGCAGATCACGTTGGTGCGCACGCCCTGCGGGCCGCCTTCCCTGGCCACCGCCTTGGCCAGGCCGACCAGCGCGTGCTTGGCGGACACGTAGGGCGCCTTCAGCGCCGAGGCTTCCTTGGAGTGCACCGAGCCCATGTACAGCAGGCAGCCACCGCGCCCGGCTGCGTACATCCGGCGCAGCGCGGCGCGCGTGCAGAGGAACGCGCCGTCGAGGTGGATGCCGATCATGCGGCGCCATTCGTCGAAGGTGAAGTCCTGCAACGGCTTGACCATCTGGATACCGGCATTGGAGACCACGATGTCGATGCCGCCGAAGGCGGCCGTGCAGGTATCGAACCCGGCCTCGACCTGCAGTTCGTCGGTCACGTCCATCGCCACGGCGATCGCCCGCCCGCCGGCTGCGTTGATCGCGGCGGCCGCCGCCTCGGCACCCGGTCCGTTCAGGTCGGCCAGCGCCACCGCGCAGCCCGCCTCGGCGTACACGACGGCGATCGCGCGGCCGATACCGCTGGCCGCGCCGGTCACCAGCGCAACCTTCCCGTCGAGCCGCTGCCCGCCGCTCATGCCCGGCCCTCCCGGCGCAGCACGCGTCCGGGCCGCGCACCGGTCGCATGGCCGCCGCGCCACACCGGCGTGCCGTTCACCATCACCGTGTGGATGCCGGCGGCCGGTTGCACCGGCGCGTCGAAGGTAGCGCTGTCGATCACGGTCGCCGGGTCGAACAGCACGAGGTCGGCGAACGCCCCCGGTGCCACCCGGCCGCGGCCGTGCAACCCGAAGCGCGCGGCAGGCAGCCCGGTCATCTTGTGCACCGCGACCTCCAGCGGGAACAGCCCGAGGTCGCGGCTGTAATGGCCCAGGACGCGCGGGAACGTGCCCCACAGGCGCGGATGCGGGCTGGCATCGTGCGGCAGGCCATCGGAGCCGATCATGGTCTCGGGGAAAGCCAGGATGCGTTGCACGTCGTTTTCGTCCATCATGAAATAGATCGCTCCTGCAGGTTGCAGACGCTGTACGGCCGCTTCGGCCGGGATGCCCCATCCGGCCGCGACCTGCGCGAGATCGCGGCCGGCGCATTCCGGATGCGGCGTCGACCACGCGACCAGCACGCGCGAGGACATCGACAGCCGCGATGCGCTGAGCACGGTCGAGGACGCTTCGTAAGGGTAGCAGTCGAGCGACACCGGCTGCCGCTGCATCGCATCGGCGATCCGCGCGAGCGTCTCCACCGACCGGCCGTGGTTGGCGAGGCCAGCCACCTTGTGGTGCGAGATCACCACGCCGATGCCGCAGGCCCGGCCGATCTCCAGCGTCTCGTCGATCGCCGGCAGGATCGCCTCGGCTTCGTTTCGCATGTGGGTCACGTACAACCCGCCGCAGTCGGTCAGCCGCCGCGACAGCTCGATCAGTTCCGAGGTGGGCGCGGCTGCAGCTGGCGGATAGAAGGTGCCGGTGGACAGGCCGATCGCCCCGGCCTGCATCGCCTCGTCGATCGCCGCGCACATGCGGCGGCATTCCGCCGGCGATGCCGCGCGCGACAGGTCGTCCATCGCGGCCGCGCGCAGCGTCGAATGGCCGACCAGGAAGGCAGCGTTGGTCGCGGCCGGTTGACGCTCGAACGCGTCGAAGTAATCGCGAAAGGTCGGAAAACGGAACCACTCGCCGCCCGGGTCGAGCAGGTCGAGCGGCTGCGGCGGACGGCCGCGACTGGCGAGCCCGGCAAGCGAGATGCCGCAGTTGCCGGCGACCACCGTGGTCACGCCCTGGCTGACCTTGGGCAACATCGCGCCGCCGTCGATCAGCATGCGGTCGTCATGGGTGTGCGCATCGATGAAACCCGGTGCCAGCGCAAGCCCGGCTGCGTCGATCGAGGCTGCGCCGCGCAGCGTGCCGGGGGCACCCAGCGCGGTGATGCGATCGCCGTCGATCGCGACATCGCCGGCGAAGCGCGGCGCGCCGCTGCCGTCGAACACGGTCGCGTTGGAGATCACCAGCGAGGGGCGCCGCTGCGAGGCTGCGAGGGTCGTCGATCCGGCCGCGGGTTCAGTCGGCATCCGGCAGCACTTTCCCCGGATTCATGATCCCCAGCGGGTCGAGCGCGCGCTTGATCGCCTGCATGGCAAGCACCGCGCCCTCGCCGTGCTCGCGCGCGAGGTAGCCGCGCTTGCCGATGCCGATGCCGTGCTCGCCAGTGCAGGTTCCCCCGGCATCGATCGCCCGTTCGACGAGTGCCGCATGCAGCGCTGCGGTCAGCGCGCGTTCGCGATCGTCGCGCGCGAGGTAGGTCACATGGAAGTTGCCGTCGCCGACATGGCCGACGATCGGCGCCAGCAGGCCGGCAGCCCGGCTGTCGTGCTGCGCCGCCAGCACGCATTCGGCCAGCCGCGAGATGGGCACGCAGACATCGGCGACCATGCTGTGCGCGCCGGGCTGCAGCGCCAGCGCGGCGTAGTACGCGGCATGCCTCGCCTTCCACAGGCGGTTGCGTTCCTCGGTCTTCTCCGCCCAGCGGAAGGCAGCGCCACCGTGGCTTGCCGCCAGCCCGGCGATGGTGGCCGTCTGCTCGGCCACGCCGGCCTCGCTGCCGTGGAACTCGTAGAACAGGGTCGGTGCCGGCACGAACTCGTCGAGCTTCGAATAGGCGATCGACGCCTGCATCTGCAGTTCGTCCAGCAGTTCGATGCGCGCCACCGGGACGCCGAGCTGTATCGTCTCGATCACGCTGCGCACCGCCCCTTCGAGCGAGTCGAACTGGCATACCGCGGAGGCAATCCGTTCCGGCTGGCCGTAGAGTTTCAGCTGCACTTCGGTGATAACGCCCAGGGTGCCTTCGGAGCCGACGAACAGGCGGGTAAGGTCGTAGCCGGCGGCCGACTTGCGCGCCCGCCCGCCAGTGCGGATCACCTCGCCAGAGGCGGTGACCACGGTCAGCCCCAACACGTTCTCGCGCATCGTGCCGTAGCGCACGGCGTTGGTTCCCGAGGCGCGGGTGGATGCCATCCCGCCGAGCGACGCGTCGGCGCCCGGATCGATCGGGAAGAACAGGCCATGCTCCTTCAACGCATCGTTCAACTGCAACCGGGTCACGCCCGCCTGCACGCGTGCGTCGAGATCGTCGACGTTGACCGACAGCACCCGGTTCATGCGCGAAAGATCGAGCGACAGCCCGCCACGCACCGGAATGGAAGCGCCCTCGATGCCGGTGCCGGTTCCGAACGGCACCACCGGCATCCGGCAGGCCGATGCCAGCCGGAGCGCCGCCGATACGTCGTCGGTCGACTCGACGAACAGCACGGCGTCCGGCAGCGCATGCGCATGGCTGGACTCGTCGCGGGAATGCTGCTCGCGGATCGCATGGGTCGTCTGCAAGCGCTCACCGGCCAGCGCGCGCAAGCGGTCCAGGGTCGCTGCTTCGATCATCGAGGCCTCTGCGGCAGTTGGTGGGATAATTCTAGGCCGTTTCCCCGCCACCGAGCAGCCCTTGCAACTGTCGCCCGCCACGCCGGCCCTGCCGGTGCCCCTGTCCCATCGCTTCTGCGTCGCGCCGATGATGGACCTGACCGACCGCCATGCGCGCTTCTTTCTGCGCCTGCTGTCGCGGCATGCACGGCTGTACACCGAGATGGTCACTACCGGGGCGCTCCTGCATGGCGATCGCGCCCGCTTCCTGCGCTTCGACGAGGCCGAGCACCCGGTTGCGATCCAGCTCGGCGGCAGCGATCCGGCGGCACTCGCCGCCTGCGCGGCATTCGCCGAGGCCGAGGGCTACGACGAGGTGAACCTGAACGTCGGCTGCCCGAGCGACCGTGTGCAGTCCGGGCGCTTCGGTGCCTGCCTGATGGCCGAGCCGGCACTGGTTGCCGAAGGCGTCGCTGCCATGATCGCGGCGGTACGCATCCCGGTGACGGTGAAGACCCGCATCGGCATCGACCGCGATGATTCGACCGAGCGTCTGTACACGCTCGTCGACGCGGTCGCGGCCGCAGGCTGCCGCACGCTGATCGTCCACGCGCGCAATGCCTGGCTCGACGGGCTCAGCCCGAAGGACAACCGGGAAATCCCGCCGCTGCGCTATCCGGTGGGCGGGCAGTTGAAGCGCGACCGGCCAGGGCTGTCGATCGTGATCAATGGCGGCCTGCAGACGATCGCAGACTGCCAGGCCGTTCTCGACACCCATGCACTCGACGGCGTGATGCTCGGCCGCGCCGCCTACTACTCGCCGTGGCTGCTGTCCGAGGTCGACCACAGCCTGTTCGACGACGCCCCGCGGCCGGTCGCACGGCGCGACGTGGTCGAGACGATGATCGACTATGCCTGCGCCCGGATGGCCGAGGGCACGCCGCTCGCGTCCGTCACGCGCCACATGCTCGCCCTTTACCAGTCCGTACCCGGCGCCCGCGCCTGGCGCCGGGTCCTCAGCGAACGCGCGCCCAGGGTCGGCACAGCGCAGGCCCGGGGGATCGAGGTGATGCGCGCCGCGCTTGCCTGCGTCGAGCCGGACCAGGCAGCGGCCTGATGCCGCCTCACCCGGACGGCACTGGCGCCGCGTCCGCGCCGGCGGCGCCCGATGCAGCAGCCGACAACACCGCGGCCAGGGCGGCGACAGCCCAGACGCGCGGCATCGTGGCGATGATGATCAGCGCGCTGCTGCTGATGCTCGGCGATTCGATCTCGAAGTTCCTGCTGGAGACCTACCCGATCGGACAGGTGATCACGATCCGGCAGTTCGCCGCGGTCCTGGTGATCCTGGTCTGGGCACTGTCGGTGGGCGGCCCCGCCATGCTGAGGATCGTATCGTGGCGCGGCCAGCTGGTACGCGGTGGCCTGTTCCTCGCCGGCACGTTCGTGATCCTGAGCGCGCTGCACCGGCTGCCCCTGGCCACGGTCACCGCGATCACCTTTGCAAGCCCGATCTTCGTGGCGGCGCTGTCGGCCCCCGTCCTGGGCGAGAAGGTCGCACGCAGGCTCTGGATCGCGATCATCGTCGGCTTCATCGGCGTGCTGGTGATGATCCCGCCGGGAGCGGCCAGCTTCGAGTGGGCGCT
>CANGXU010000189.1 GCA_947457885.1 Betaproteobacteria bacterium | reverse complement strand
GGTGCTGCTGCGCATGGCCCGCGTGGACATCGTGCACATACCATACAAGGGACTCGGCCCGGCCGTGGCCGCGCTGCTCGGGGGGCAGGTGCAACTGCTGCTGGTAGGCATGCCGAACGTGATGCCGCAGATTCGCGCCGGCCGACTGCGCGCGATCGCGGTATCGACGCCGAAGCGCTCTCCCTTCCTGCCAGATGTACCTACGATCTCGGAGGCCGGCGTCCCCGGTTACTCGGCTTCGAACTGGTGGGGCCTGTGGAGCCCGGGCGGTACCTCGCGCACGATCGTGCAGCGGCTGAACCACGAGGTCGAGCGAATACTGCAGGGCGCGGAACTGCGCGACCGGCTGGCCGCCGAAGGCGCCGAACCGTCGGGTGCAACCCCGGAGGCGTTCGCCCGACAGGTACGCGACGAGATTGCCTTCTGGCGCAAGGTGGCGCGCGAGGCCGGCATCAAGGCCGAGTGACCGCCTGCACGGTCCCGTCGTTTCAATCGCGGATGGTCCACCGCGCCCGGGCGGCTTGCGCCACAACAGCCGGTTCGCCCTGCGCGCATGTCACACCGCGCAGCACCGAGTGGACGACTTCGAATCGCCCGATGGAAGCCGCGCTTGCAAGTGGATAGCCGGTCGAGTCTATACTACCGCGCCCGGCCGACGGCGGCATACCGTCCGGTACAGATGCCCGCGCCGGCAACCATCCGCACAGAGGAGGACCATGACACATCCTTTGCATCGGGCCGGTATCACGCTCGCGCTCCTGCTGTCGGCGATACCGGGGACAGCCGGGGCGACTGCGTCCGAGACGGCCTCGTCGCCGTGGCCGGCCCGGCCGGTCCGCATCGTGGTCGGATTCGGCGCCGGCGCACCGGATTCGGTCGCCCGTATCGTTAGCCAACAGCTTTCCAGCCAGCTCGGCCAGCCGTTCCTGGTCGACAACCGGCCCGGCGCGAACGGCAACATCGGCGCCGAGATCGTCGCACGCGCTCCTGCCGATGGCCACACCCTGCTGGTCACCTCGGCCTCGTTCGCGGTCAACCCCAGTACCCAGCGCCGGCAGCCGTTCGACGTGCGCCGCGACTTCGCGCCAGTGACCAACATCGGCACCGGCGAGGGCTACATGCTGGCAGTGAATCCGGCGCTGCCCGCGCGCACAGTCAAGGAGTTCATCGCGCTGGGGCGCAAGCCAGGCAGCGGACTGGTCTACGGCTCGCCGGGCGTCGGCAGCCCGATCCAGCTCGCCGGGGCGATGTTCACCACCCGCACTGGCATCGACGCAGTCCACACCGCGTACAAGGGCTCAGGGCCTGCACTGACGGCGCTGTTGTCCGGAGAGATACAGTTCATGTTCATCACGCCGCCGCTGTCGATGTCCCACATCAGCGCGGGCCGATTGCGCGCGCTGGCGTACACCGGATCGAAGCGCGCGTCCTTCCTTCCCGAGCTGCCGACGATGACCGAAGCGGGCGTAGCCGGCATGGAACTGGACGCGATGAGCTGGTATGGCGTGTTCGCGCCCGCGAAGACACCAGCGGCCGTGGTGTCGCGGCTGCAGAAGGCAGTGCATGCGGCGGTGCGCGACCCCGTGGTAAACGAGCGGTTGCGCGCACTCAACGTCGAGCCCGAGGGCAGCACTCCGGAGGCATTCGCGAAATTCTTCCAGGCATCGCTCGTCCGCTTCGCGGACATGGTGAAACAGGCCGGCTTCCAGCCGGAGTAACGGACCACGGAAGGGAACATGCAAATGCAGGGACGCATTCGCCGGGTGATCACCGGACATGACGCGCAGGGCAAGGCCATCGTCGTATCGGACGGTCCCGCTCCGGCCGTGCGCACCAATCCACTGCGGCCGGGCCATGTTTCGACCGACCTGTGGAAGACCGGCGCGGCGCCGGTCGTGCTCAAGGCAAACATGGAAGACCCGACCGGTGGCCCCAAGCAGATCCATCCGCTGCCCGGCGGGACGGTGTTCCGGATCTCCGAGCTGGCGCCCGAGCCGGAGGCGGTGCGCAACCTGGACCCGGCGCGCGCACGCGAAGTGTTCAAGGCGATGGGCAACGAAGGCGCGGCGACCTATGGCCGGGGCGGACGCCATCCGATGATGCACCGGACCGAAACCATCGACTACGCGGTCGTGCTGGAGGGCCGCGTCACGCTGGTGCTCGACGACGAGGATGTGGAGCTCGCGGCTGGCGACGTGGTGATCCAGTGCGGCACCAACCACGCGTGGAGCAACCGGTCGGACAAGCCCTGCCGGATGCTCTACGTGCTGATCGACGGCACCTTCGATCCCGCGCTCGCGACGCGGCTGGGCGTGCCCGAAGGCGCCGCCGCTCCGGCCGGAGCCACCAGCAGCAGGGATGGCGCCCCGCACTTGCAGCGCTCGTGAACCAGCACTTCGTAGCGGATCTGCGCACCGCGCAGTTGGATCATCGGCGTTCGCACGTTCGCCAGAGGTGGATGATCCCACACGCACGCGCATGATGATGATCTCAGGCCTGGACCCATGCGCGCTCGAAGCGGAACACGCGTGCGATCGAAACCAACGACTGACGATTGGTCGGGGCGAAAGGATTCGAACCTTCGACCCCCTGCACCCCATGCAGGTGCGCTACCAGGCTGCGCCACGCCCCGACCGAATCGCGAGTATAACAGCGGTGCGGACTCAGCCTCCATCTCAGTGCGACGCAGAAGCGGCGAAATCTACTTCAGCAGTGCAGCGATCGCCTCGAGTTCACTGCGCAATGCGCGCCAGTCGACACCCGCCGCATGATGGGCCTGCGCGGCCTCGGACGGGTCCAGTGCGAGATCGAAATCATCGACGCTGGAATCGAGCCGGTTGCGCGCGCCGCTGATGGTGAAGCCCTGTTCGTAGAGCAGTTCGCGGATACGGCGGATCAGCAACACCTCGTGGTGCTGGTAATAGCGCCGGTTACCGCGTCGCTTCACCGGCCTGAGCTGGGTGAACTCCTGTTCCCAGTATCGAAGCACGTGCGACTTCACCCCGCACAGTTCGCTCACCTCACCGATGGTGAAGTAACGCTTGGCCGGGATCGGTGGCAGCGCGACCTTCGCGCGGGTCTCGCTAGCTCGGCTGTCGTCCACCATCGGAGGCCTGGTCGACCATCGCCTTCAGCTTCTGGCTGGCGTGAAAGGTGACCACGCGACGGGCGGTGATGGGGATTTCTTCCCCGGTCTTGGGATTGCGACCGGGCCGTTGCGGCTTGTCGCGCAGATGGAAATTACCGAAGCCGGACAGCTTCACGCCCTCGCCCTTCTGCAGTGCTGTCCGCACTTCTTCGAAGAACGACTCGACCATGTCCTTCGCTTCACGCTTGTTCAACCCGACGCGTTCGAAGAGCATCTCGGCGAGTTCGGCTTTCGTGAGCGTCTTTCGCTCATCGGCGCTGGTCGCTGCAGGGAGGTCGTTATTGGCGGAGTCTTCCATCGTGCCGGGTCGCAATGATTTCCACCAATCGAGCGATGCTCGAATCTACTTCAACATCGGTGAGTGTCTTTCGAGTATCTTGCAGTAACACTCGGAAAGCAAGGCTTTTTTTCCCACTCTCGATGCCTGCGCCCGCATACGAATCGAATACTTCGAAGCCTTCGACGAACGGTGGCAGGTCAGCCATCACGCTATCCACCAGGGCCCTTGCGGGCATGTCCCGCTCGACGACGAAGGCAAGATCGCGGCGCACTGGCGGGAACTTCGAGACTTCCGCGGCGCTCGGCAGGGCACGGCTCGCCACGGCCATCCAGTCGATCTCGAAGACCGCAGTTGCCGCGGGCAGTTCGTAGCGCTGCTGCCAGCGCGGATGCAGTTCGCCGATCCAGCCGATGGCCTGGCCGTCGAGGATCACGCGTGCCGAGCGGCCGGGATGCAGCGCAGGATGGGGCGCCTGTTCGAAGCGCGCGACCCGTGGTGCCAGGATGGCCTCCAGGTCGGCCTTGATATCGTAGAAGTCGACCGGGCGCGGCTTCACGCCCCACTGCTCAGGATCGACATCGCCGTGTGCGATCGCCGCAAGCCGCATGGGCTGGTCGATTCCAGCCACCGACAACGGACCATCGGCCACGGCAGGATCGCGGCGGAACACGCGCCCCAGTTCGAACAGCCGCACGCGCGGCTGGCGCCGGTTCACGTTGTGCTGCACGTTCGCAATCAGGCCACCGATCAGCGTCGACCGCATCACCGCGAGCTGGCTGGCGATCGGGTTGACCAATGCGATCGGCGCCGGAGCATCCGTGCCGGCGGCTGCAAAATCCGCCTCCCAGCGAGGATCAACGAAGCCGAAGTTCAGGGCTTCGAAATAGTCACGGCCAGCAAGCGCTGCGCGTACCGCGTCGGCACTGCGCCGGGTTTCCGGCAACACCCGCATCCAGGCTACCGATGCGGGCGGGATGGCTGGAAGGTCGTCGTAGCCGTGGATGCGAACCACTTCCTCGATCAGGTCTTCCTCGATGGCGAGGTCGAAGCGGAACGCCGGTGGTATCACCGTGAACACGTCGCCATCCGAGCCTGCGGTGGCCGTCCACTGGAACCCGAGGCGATCGAAGGTACGTCCGATCGACTCGCGGTCGAAGGCCATGCCGATCACCCGGTTGCAGCGTGCCGCGCGCAGTCGGACCGGCGCACGCGCCGGCAGCGCCAGCACCTGATCGTCGATCGGACCCGCGGCACCACCGCAGACCGCGAGGATCAGCGAGGTGATCCGCTCGAGGCAGTCGACCGTACGCGAGAAGTCGACGCCCCGTTCGAAGCGGTGGGCAGCCTCGGTCGTGAAGTTGAGGCGGCGCGCCCGGCCAGCAATCGCGGCTGGCCACCAGAAAGCCGACTCGACGTACACGTTTCGCGTGTCGAGCGACACCGCCGTACGGCCGCCCCCCATGATGCCGGCGATCGCCTCCGGCTCGTCGCCGTCGGTGATCACCCCGAAATCCGGCGCCAGATCGATGGTCGCATCGTTGAGCAGGGCAGCCTTCTCGCCGGTGCGCGCCCAGCGCACGCCGAGGCGGCCGTTGCGGATGCGATCGAGGTCGAACACATGCGACGGCTGGCCCAGCTCGAGCATCACGTAGTTGGAGATGTCGACCAGTGCGGAAATCGGCCGCTGGCCGGCGCGCTCGAGGCGCTGTTTGATCCAGTCGGGCGTGGCCGCGCGTGCATCGGCGCCACGGATCACCCGGCCGGAGAAACGGCCGCACAGATCATGCGCAGCCGGATCGATCGAGACCGGCAGCCGATCTTCGATGGCTGCAGGCACCGGTGCGCAGGACGGCAGCGTCACCGCGCAGCCCGTGAGCGCGGAGACTTCGCGCGCGAGCCCGTGCAGGCTCAGGCAATCGGCGCGGTTCGGGGTGAGCTTGATCACCAGCTTCATGTCGTCGAGGTCGAACGCCTCGCGAAACGGCGTGCCGGGGACCAGCACCGCCGGCAGGTCCATCAGCCCTGCCGCATCCTCGGACAGCCCGAGTTCGCGCGCCGAGCAGAGCATGCCTTCGCTGTCGACGTTGCGCACCGCGGCGCGCTTGATCTTCAGCCCGCCTGGCAGCGACGCGCCGACGGTCGCGCAAGGCACGACCATGCCTTCGCGCACGTTCGGCGCGCCGCAGACGATCGACAGCGGTGCAGCCCCCCCCGCATCGACGGTGCAAAGCCGCAGGCGGTCGGCGTTCGGATGAGGCACGACCGCCAGCACCTTCGCCACGACCACTCCGGTGAATGGTGGCGCGACCGGTTCGCGCTCCTCGACCTCGAGGCCGGACATCGTGAGCAGGTGGGCCAGCGCTTCGCTGTCGAGCGCGGGGTCGACGAAGCTGCGCAGCCAGGACTCGGAGAATTGCATGGGATGTCCCGCGGGTCAGTACTGGAACTGCTGCAGGAAGCGCAGGTCGTTCTCGAAGAACAGGCGGAGATCACCGATGCCGTAGCGGAGCATGGTCAGGCGCTCGAGCCCGCTGCCGAACGCAAAGCCGATATACCGCTCGGGATCGAGACCGAAGTTGCGTATCACTGCCGGATGAACCTGCCCGGCGCCCGAGATCTCGAGCCAGCGCCCCTTCAACGGCCCGCTGTCGAAGGCCATGTCGACCTCGGCGGAGGGTTCGGTGAACGGAAAGTAGGAGGGCCGGAACCGGACCTTCAACTCGTCGGTCTCGAAGAAGGTCTGCAGGAAATTCGTGTAGACGCCCTTCAGGTGCGCGAAGCTGATGTCCTCGTCGATCCACAACCCCTCGACCTGGTTGAACATGGGCGAATGCGTGGCATCGGAGTCGACGCGGTACGTGCGCCCCGGCGCGATCACCTTGATCGGGGGCCTGTGCGTACGCGCATGGCGCACCTGCATCGGCGAGGTATGCGTGCGCAGCAGCAGCGGCTTGCCGTCGCTGTCGCAGCCATCGATGTAGAACGTGTCCTGCATCGAACGCGCCGGATGGTTCTCCGGGTTGTTCAATGCGGTGAAGTTGTACCAGTCGGTCTCGATCTCGGGACCGTCGGCGATGTCGAAGCCGATCGAACGGAAGATCGCCTCGACCCGTTGCTGGGTGCGCACCACCGGATGGATGCCACCCTGCCCGCGCCCCCTGCCCGGCAGCGAGACGTCGATCGTCTCCTGTGCCAGCCGTTTCTGGAGGGCCTCGTCGGCGATCGCTTGTCGGCGCGCGTCGAGCGCACCCTCGATCAGGGACTTGGCGGCGTTGATGGCCGCACCCGCTTCCTTGCGCGCGGACGGCTCCAGCTTGCCGAGCGTCTTGAGCAGTTCGGTCAGCGATCCGGTCTTGCCGAGGAAGCGCGCCTTGTCCTGCTCGAGCCGGGGGGAATCACCGGCCTGGGCGAACGACGCAAGCGCCTCGGAGACGATGCGATCGAGTTCAACTTGCATCGTGGAGAGAACGACCTTCTGGGACGGATACCAAACAGCTGGGCAGGACCAGCCGGTGCGAACGGCACCAGCCGGCCCGGATCAGCGGACCCACAGGGATTCAGGCAGTCGCCGAAGCGCCCGGGGTCGTCGCCGGCAGCGCGGCACGCGCCTGCTCGACCAACTTGGCGAAGCCGGCCTTGTCGAACACCGCGATGTCGGAGAGCACCTT
>CANGXU010000188.1 GCA_947457885.1 Betaproteobacteria bacterium | reverse complement strand
CGTTCACGTCCCTTGTCGGTTGCCAAGCGACCCTGAGTATCGTCGATGATGTTGCAGCCGCGCTGAATTGCTCGAACATCGTCCTCGCTATAGCCGTTCGTCACAGTCACCAACCCGGTGCGCTGCAGGCCGTAGGGCGACTGGTAGCCGGCCCCTGCAACCAGCCCGTAGCGCGAAAGCTTTTCGGCACAGGCTGCGGTCAACGCCACGGGCGCCTGCCGTATGGCCTCGCGTTCATCGTGCTTGTACACGGCAAACGCGTAGAGACCACCAAGGATCAGCACCAGCAAGGCGACCTTGAGAATCTTCCAGCCCGGCATCGACATCACTATCCCCCGTTTCTTCTTGCGCCCTCGCCCAGGCCGAGATGCCGCGCGACCGCACGCGCAAGCAAGCGTATGTCGCGCACCGCCGGATCGTATATGGTCGGCACGAACCCGTTGAGCGAGTTCGCATAGCACCAGCGCACGCGATCCTCGAAAGACATACGCACGCCAAGCTTCGAGTCAACACGATCGGAATTGACGAAGCTGTAGGCGAGGTCTTCCGCCGAATGACAACCGGAACACGAGGTCACGGCGGCACCCGCCGCGATACGGGTGAAACGCGGCGCGTGGCGCTCAGTATGGTAGACGAGGTTGTAGCCGTTCTGGACTGCACGCGCGAACTGACCGTCCACGCCGAAGTGGTCAATGTCGTAGTCGGCGCGAAAACGATCCCAACCCGGCTCCACAGGTGAATCCGAACGGAATACAGGCACGCCGGAGGCGAGATGTGCCCAGACCACGAAGCCCACCATCGCGGCGACGAGCGCGAAAGTCCGGAAACGAATCAGCCTCTCAAGCGCCGTCTTCGCCCGGAATTCGCTGGATGCTGTTGGCGGAGGCGGCTGGTCCATGCGCTTTCAGTTCAGCTATTTCGGTGATACCCCTTTGCCGAATACCGCGTTGATCATGCGGCGATGGGGTTCGTAGTCTTTATCTTGTGCCTTGCGTATGCCGGTGGTCCGCGCAGAAGCAAGTATTGCCTGATCAGCGTCGCTGCTGTCAAGATTGACGATCACTGTCCGAATCCTTTCTTGCAACTTGGCAGGCATGGATCGCTTTACTGCCCACGGAAGAAACAGAAGCGGCTCGGTGGACGCCAGCATACGGAGTTCGTCGGTATTGATCGTCTTTTTCACGACCGGAAGCGAAAGGAGTATCTCGCCACCGCCAGCCGCATCAGCCAGTTTCAGCGACAGCGCAACCGCTGCGTTCGGTGGAGTGACTGCGAATTCGGACTTGAAGTCCTTCTCACCGAGGCCCGCCTGCATCAGCAGGAAGATAGGTGCGATGTAGGCGAGCATGGCGTCACGCCCTCCTCCAAAAATGATCGTGCGTCCACGCAACTGGGATACTTCGGTGATGCCGCTGTCCTTGCGCACAAACAGCGCGCCAGCTACGACACTCCTCCCGAACTCTTCGTTGTGGGCAATCACAGTGTATGACTTCGACGACTGGATGTAATGAAACTGGTTGTAGAAGACGATGTCGTACCGCCGCTCCTCCACCGCACGCGAAAACGAATCGAAATCCCGTGCAGTCGCCAGTACGACCTTTCGACCGAGCCGTGCGCTGAGGTGGTTGGCCAGCGGGGTATACATCGTAGTGGTCTCGCCCGGCTTGTTGCGCGGGAAGATTCCCATCACCAACGGCTCCTCGGCTGCATGCAGCCCAGGTGGGGTCGACAAGGAAACCGGAAAGCATGCGAACGGCAGGGCCTTCACCAGAGCCCTCCGGCGATTCATGCCTTCGCCCGATTCGTCTTTCATCTCATGTGTCCGTTTGGGTGCAACCGACATCCGGAAAGGTCAGCCGGAAACACCTGTCATCCGGTGACTCTGGATCGCAGAGAAGCTGACCGCACCGCCCCTGCCACCAGCGTCTCCAGATACATGCGGTAGGCTTCTACGCTCATCGGCATCGCCAACAGGTATCCCTGGGCGTAATCGCAGCCCTGACCAGAAAGGAAAAGCAACTGGTCGTGCGATTCGACCCCTTCTGCAACGACCCTCAGGTCGAGTCCCTTGGCCATTGCGAGAATGGCTTTCACCAGCAACACATCCTCGGGCTTGTCCGGCAGGCCAGAGACGAAACTGCGATCGATCTTGAGTACGTCGAAGCGGAATCGTTTCAGATAGCTCAGGGAGGAGTATCCGGTTCCGAAATCGTCGAGCGAAAGCGTAACCCCGACCGCGCGCAGGCTGTTCAGTTCTTCTGCCACGTTTTGGTGGTCGTCGAGCAATACGCTTTCGGTGATCTCGAGTTCCAGAGCGTGCGGCGGAACGTTGTACTGGGCCATCAACGCGCTCAGCCGCCGGGCGAAACGTTTCCTGAACTGCACCCGCGAGATGTTGATGGCGAGGAACTCCGCCCCGACGAGCCCGGACTGGCGCCAATGCGACCAGTTGCGGCACGCCTGCTCGAGCACCCAGTCGCCGATACCGACGATCTGTCCAGTGGCCTCTGCCAGCGGGATGAAGTCCGCCGGGCTGACGCTGCCGCGTTCCGGGTGCTGCCAGCGCAGCAGCACTTCCGCGCCTCGATGGCAGCCTGTGACGGCATCGAAGATCGGCTGAAAATGAAGCGCGAGCTGGCCCAGTTCCAGGGCCTGATTCAGGTCCTGCTCCATCTGCATCCGGTCACGCAGGCGGGTATTCATGTCCTCGGTAAAGAAGATCGCCGATCCGTGCCCACCAGCCTTCGCCTGGTACATGGCATTGTCTGCATTGGCCATCAGTTCCGCTGCGGTATCACCGTTGTCGGGGAACAGGACGATGCCGATGCTGCACCGCGCGACCACCTTGCGTCCACTGAGCAGTTGCGGCTCTGAGATCGAGCGCACCAGGCGCTCCGCGATCTCCTCCGCCTGCAACTCGTTGATCACGTCGGGCACGAGCACCAGGAATTCATCGCCACCGAGCCGCGCGACAGTATCGGCGTCCCGGAGGATGGCCTGTACGCGCGCGCCGGTAGCGACCAGCAACTCGTCGCCCACGGCATGCCCGAGGGAGTCGTTAACGCTCTTGAAATTGTCCAGGTCGATGAAGAACAGTGCGAAGCGCTGAGACGTACGCCGCGCACGGCTGATTGTCTGGTTGATCCGGTCCATCGCCATCAGCCTGTTCGGCAACCCGGTGAGGGTGTCGAAGTTGGCCTGCCGGTGCAACTTGGCCTGCTCGAGCCTGACCTCCTCGGCCATTGCATTGAAGGCACTTGCCAACTGCCCGAGCTCGTCATTCGACTTGATCTCTACCAGCGCGTGCTCGCCGCGCCCGACGTGGCGCGAGGCCGAAATCAGTGACTTGATCGGGAACAAAACGTTGGCCCGGAAAACCAGGTAGATCGCAGCGCAGAGAAACAGTACGACCAGGGCCAGCGCGACGAGTTGCAAGGCAAGCTGGCGCCTCGATTCAGCACGTAGCGAATGCTTGCTAAGGCCGACCACGAAACGGCCGAGCTCTACGTTGTTGTGGACGATCGGGAACGCCAACTGGATCAGTTCCGGATGAGCGTCAATCTCACGAAGCAATCGCGTAACGTCGGAAGAACCGGCGGCATTGATGCGCGCGCGCACCAGAGGATCGGAATCGTCGATGTATGCGCTCAGCGGCGCGCCTTTCGGGCTGAGGATCACGCCGTAGACTACGTCCGGCTGCGCAGACACCTGTCGGGTGTACTCGTTGAGCAAGAGGAAGTCGAAGCCGAGGATGGCTTCCGGACTGACGAGCGAAATCAAGCGGCCGAGCGCGTGCCCTCGTTCCACCAGTTGCTTTTCGTGGAATCTCGCCGAACTATACAGCGAATACAGGTTATTCACTGCCATCGTGCCGGCGAGGATCGTCAGCACGGTCAGGATGAACTTTGTGCCAAGCCCTAGCCTGAGCATGCCTTCCGGCACTCGCATAGACTACCCCCAATCCCGATACCGTCCGCCAGGCTATCGTCGATCACAGCGACAGTCGCATCGGCGCCGGATAGACCCGCATCCCGTGCGCCCTCCACCAACCGGAAGTCACCACCGTTCATCAGAGCAGCATTATCGTCTGCAAATGCCTGATCTTTACACGCTTTGGCAGATTAGTAGACTCAGGCTCGGAATGGTATCCCTGCGCAATCGGGCCGCGCCATGTCCACCCGGGTACACTCGATGCGCAGGACTTCACGCCCTCTCGCGCATTCCTCTCCAAGCCGCCGCACCTCAAGAGCCATGGCTGCAGAGCCTTCCCGCACCGAAACCGCCCGGATCCGAAAGGTCGCGTGCCCGAAATGCGGCACCACCGTGGAGTGGAGTCCGTCGAACCGCTTCCGCCCGTTCTGCTCCGAGCGCTGCCGGATGATCGACCTGGGCGCCTGGGCCAGCGAGGACTACCGGGTACCGGATGCCGCCAGTCCGATGGACGAATCGGGTGAGTGACGCACAGGCGCCTGCCCCGGGGGATGCCGGCCGGCTCCCACTCCCCCACGCCGTCAGCGGCGAGCGGGTACTGCTCGACACCCCGTCCGGACAGGTCAGCTGCTACCGTGCCGGGCCGGCAGGGTCGGGATCGATGGCACCGATGCTCCTCGTGCACAGCGTCAATGCGGCCGCCTCGGCCTATGAGGTAAGACCGCTGCATGAACACTTCGCCGCATCGCGCCCGGTCTACAGCCTGGACCTCCCGGGCTACGGATTTTCCGAGCGCAGGCCCGGCGAGTACACGCCCCGACAGATGACCGATGCGCTGCATGCGGTGGTCGCGTTGATCCGCCGCGAACAGGGTGCGGTAGCGGTCGATGCCCTGGCGCTGTCGCTTTCGTCCGAATTCCTGGCGCGCGCCGCGGTGGAGGATCCCGCCGCCTTCCGCAGCCTGGCACTGGTCAGTCCGACCGGTTTCAGCGGCCCGCGGCGGCGCTACGGTCCGCCCGGCGGTACGCGCAGGGTAGATGCGCTGTACCGGTTCTTCAGTCGCCCTGGTATCGGCGCGCCGGTCTTCCGCTGGCTGACGAAGCCGGGGGTGATCCGCTACTTCCTGCAGCGCACCTGGGGCGGGAAGGACATCGATGAAGGCATGTGGGCCTACGATGTCATCAGCACGCGGCAGCCCGGCGCCTGGCATGCGCCGATCAGTTTCCTCACGGCATGCCTGTTCAGCGCCGACATCAATGCGCTCTACGAGAAACTCGACATGCCGGTGTGGATGTCGCACGGCGTACGCGGCGATTTCGTCGACTACCGCGGGATCGACACCGTACGCGGCCGTTCGAACTGGACGTTCACGGTATTCCAGGCCGGCGCCCTCCCTCACTTCGAGGCGGGCGTGCCCTTCCTGTCCGAGTACGAGCGCTTCCTGGCCGTCAGTCGGCCTTGATGCCTGCGGCCTTCACGATCTTCCCCCACTTCGCGATCTCCGACTTGATGTAGGCCGTGAACTCGGCCGGCGTACCCGGGATCGCCTCGATGCCCTGGTTCGCATAGGTTTCGCGCAGACCGGGCGAGTAGAGCACCTTCACGAGTTCGGCGTTCAGCCTCGCGACGATCGACTGCGGCGTCTTCGCCGGGACCACGACGCCGTACCAGTTGTTCGCCTCGAAACCGGGCAGCCCGGACTCGGCGACCGTCGGAATGTCGGGCAGCAGCGACGAGCGTTTTCCGGTGGTGACCGCGAGCAGGCGGGCGCGGCCGGCCTTCACCTGCGGCATCGCGCCCGGCACGACGGTGATCACCATCGGGATGTTGCCTCCGATCAGGTCGGCCATCGCCGGGGCGCCGCCCTTGTACGGCACATGCGTCATCGCGAGCCCGCCCATCAGGGACAGCAGTTCGCCGGCGAGATGGCCGGTGCCGCCGATGCCGGAACTGCCGTAGTTGAACGTATTGGGCTTCGCGCGTATCAGCGCGATCAGTTCCTTCATCGTCGATGCCTGCACCGACGGATGGACGACCACCACGTTCACCGGCGCCGCGGCCAGCGTGACCGGCGCGAAATCGCGCACCGGATCGTAGGTGAGCCTCTCGTAGATCATCGGGTTGATCGCGAAGTTCGCGATCGTGCCGAACAGCACGCTGTATCCGTCGGGGCTGGCGCGCGCGACGATCTCGGCGGCGACGTTGCCGCTGCTTCCGGGACGGTTGTCGACGACGACCTGCTGCCCGACCGCTTCGGCCAGCCGATGCGCGACCGGCCGGGCGGCGGTATCGGCACCGCCGCCCGGTGCGAAGCCCACCAGCAGCCGGATCGGCCGGTCAGGGTACCGTTCAGCTGCGGCGGCAGACCGGCTCACAGCCGCTTGCGCCAGCGCCTGCGGCGATGCAAGCACGACGGCGAAGAGGACAGGCAGCGTCCGCCATTGCCGGTCGAACAGGGGAAAACCGGTGCAGTCCATGTCCATCCTCCGCCAGAGGCTGTTCTTGTGCCTGGATGCTACCGCACCGGCACGCAGCCGATCTGCCGGGGCGTTCGTTCAGCGCTCAGACCCGGCCGCAAATCGCCGTACCATCCGCGGCAGCACGCCGCCATGCTGCAGCCAGCCCAGTTCGCGCGAAGACTCGAGCATGCACCACAGCGTAAACGAGGAACGACTCCCGTCCACGCGCGTGACCTCGACCTCCACGCGATTGCGCCCGACCGAGAGCGCCTCCAGGCCGTCGAACGTGAAGGTCTCGCGGCCGTCACGGCACAGGTCGTGCCGGGTCAGCCCGTCATCGTAGAGCAGGGGCAGCACGCCCAGCGCCAGCAGGTTGCTGCGATGGATGCGTTCGAAACTCTGCGCGACCACCACGCGCACCCCGAGCAATGCGGGCGCCTTGGCCGCCCAGTCGCGGCTGGACCCAGCACCGTAGTTGCGGCCGGCAAGGATCACCAGCGGCACGCCGGCTTCCCGGTATGCAGCGCACGCCTCGTACACCGGCAGCACCCTCGATCCGGACAGGTCGAAGGCATGGCCTCCGGCCGGCGTCGACTCGGCCGGCATCACTTCGTTGCGCAGGCGGCGGTTGCTGAATGCGCCGCGCAGCAGCACCTCGTGGTTGCTGCGCCGGGTCGAGTACTGGTTGAGGTCGCGCTCGACGGTGCCGCGCGCCAGCAGGTAACGGCCGGCGAGGCTGGCAGCCGGTATCGTCCCCGCCGGCGAGATATGGTCGGT
>CANGXU010000187.1 GCA_947457885.1 Betaproteobacteria bacterium | reverse complement strand
TGAACACGACCTCGCGCAGGTCGGGCGTGAACACGCGGAATACGGCGAACAGGTCGGCATCGGTCGTCGTCGACGACACCCAGAGGCGCAGCGCGAGCGGGCCGGTGACCTCGGTGTCGCGCGCGGACGGCGCAGCCAGGAAGGTGATGCCGTCGCCCATCGCCTCGAACGTGCGGGTCGACGCGCACGCCGGCGGCTGCGCCTCGAGCGTGCCCGCCGAAGGATCGAGATGCAGCTTCGTCCAGCGCGTGCGCGCGATCGGCCATTCCTGCTCTGCGCGTTCGACGAAGCGATCGACATGGCGCACCTGCAGCAGTACCGGCGGCATGCGGTCCTGCCCGTTGTCGGCACCCTTAAGGAAGTGGTCGAAGAAGCGCAGTTGCAGGCGCCGGCCGTAGTCGGTGTAGAAATGCGTCCAGTGTTCCAGGCCGTGTGCCTCAAGCCACTTGTGCGGGGATGCCGCGCGCAGGAAGCCTTCGAAGTTTCCGCGCGGATGCAGCCCCTGCCCGCCCCAGTTGGCGGCAGACAGGAAGGGCACCATCACCCGGTCCCACCGGGGCGAACGCGCGCGGTGCCAGTCATCGTCGAACGGATGCGCGAGGATCTCGTCGCCGAAGTTGCAGCGGTTCGCCGCAAGCTGCGCGTCGGACAGCGTCTCGTCGCCACACACCAGCGCGCCGGTCACCCGGCTGCGCGCGCCGCGCTCGCCGAGCCCGTGCTGTACGGTCTTTACCTGCATGTCGTACCAGTTGGCCCAGAAGGTCGACAGGATGCCGCCGTGGTGCGTCATGTCGCGGTACCAGTCGGCCGCGCCCTCCCATATGCACATCGCGGCCAGGTGCGGCGGCTGCAGCGACGCCACGTGCCACTGATTGATGCCGAAGTAGGACACGCCGTTCAGCCCGACCTTGCCGTTCGACCAGGGCTGGACACCGGCCCACTCGATGCAGTCGTGGAAGTCGCGCGTCTCGCGCGGGGAGAAAGGCTCGATGAACCCCGGCGAGCGGCCGGCGCCGCGGGAATCCACCCGCACGCAGGCGTAGCCCTCGGGCACCCATTTCTCGGGATCGACCACTTCCCAGTTCTGGTAGCGGTTGCTCGATCCGTGGGCGACATCCGGATGCTCGGCGACCATGCGCTGCCAGGCGCTCGGATAGCCTTCCTGGAAAGCCAGCCCCTTCGCGTACGGACCATAGGTCAGCAGCACAGGCCACGGTCCGCCCGTCATGGGACGATACACGTCCGCACGCAGCACGACGCCGTCGTCCATCGGGATCGGGACATCGAACGTGCAATGCATGCCATCGCGTACGGCACCGTCCCCCTCTGCGAGGACGGTCGGCGCTGTCGCCCGCGCGGGCGACGCGTCTTCATTCGTTGCCATCGGATCCTCCCCCCCGGTCGCGCCGGTTCACCGCGCTGCCCGCCGTTCGTCGATGCCTGCATGCCTGTGCGCATGTCCGCGCGCGCCTAAATTGACGGCGGGCGCAAGCGGTGTCAAGTTCGTGTTCTTTCAACTGTGGAGGCAGCATCCTTGAAGATCGGAATCCTGGGTATCGGCCGCATGGGCGCGGCGATGGCGACACGCCTGCTCGGCCTCGGCCATGAAGTGTTCGTATGGAACCGCTCGCCGGAGAAGGCGCAGGCTCTGGTAGCCTCCGGCGCGAAGGCGTGCACGAGCCCGCGCGCGCTGGCCGAGGCGAGCGAGGCCATCCTCAGCATCGTGGCCGACGCGAAGGCCGTCGAAGCAACCTACTTCGGCGCGGCGGGTGCGGCCACCGGCAGCCTGGCCGGAAAGCTGGTGATCGAGATGAGCACGCTGCGGCCGGAGACCCAGCGCAGCCTCGCCGAACGACTGAAAGCGACGGGCGCGGCAGTCATCGAATGCCCGGTCGGCGGTACTACCGGCCCCGCGCGCGACGGCAAGCTGCTGGGCTTCGCCGGCGGCAGCGCGGAAGACTTCGCGCGTGCGAAGCCGCTGCTCGACCAGCTCTGCCGGCGGGTCGAGCACATCGGCCCGGCCGGGGCCGGGGCGAGCATGAAGCTGGCGATCAACCTGCCGCTGCTGGTCTACTGGCAGGCACTCGGCGAGGCGCTGACGCTGATCAAGCCGCTGGGCCTGGAACCCGCGAGGATCATGGACATCCTCGCCGACACCTCCGGCGGCCCGAACGTGCTCAAGGTACGCGGCCCCACCGTCGCACGCGCGATGGCCGGCGGCGACACCGGGCCGGTCACCTTCGATGTCGACCTGATCCGCAAGGATCTGCAGACGATGATCGACGAAGCCGCATCGCTCGGAGCGACCCTGCCGGTGACCCAGCGTGCCCTCGACGTGTTCGACGAAGCCTCGAAGGAAGGCATGGGCGGTGCCGATGCGGTGGCCCTGCCGGTGCGCTGGATGAAGCGCACGGGATGACACAGGCGCGGCTGCCGGCCGCGCCGTACGCAACGACAGCCCGGAACGGGCAACGAGGAGAGTGGCGATGCTGATCGTCGATTCGCAGGTACACATCTGGGGCGCCGACACGCCGGACCGCCCCTGGCCGAAGCGCGCCGAGGCGCAGCGGCCGATCCCGCTGGACCATACCGACCTGCTGCGCGAGATGGATGAGGCTGGCGTCGATCGCGTGGTGATCGTCCCCCCTTCCTGGGAGGGCGATCGCAACGACCTGGCGATCGCCGCCCACCTCGCGCACCCCACCCGGTTCGCGACGATGGGCCGCATCGACCCGCAGGACCCGGCCGCGCGCGGCACGCTCGCGGCATGGCGCGGCCAGCCCGGCATGCTCGGCCTGCGTTTCACCTTCCACCTGCCAATGCTCGAGGCGCTGCTCACCGAAGGCCACATGGACTGGGTCTGGGGCGAGGCGGAGAAGGCGGGCGTGCCGATCTACGTGCTGGTCCCGCACCGGCTGGTGCCGGAGATCGACAAGGTCGCGGCGCGCTATCCGGACCTGCGGCTGGTGATGGACCATTTCGGCCTGAACAGCAAGCAGCGCGACGCCGAGGCGTTTGCCGACTTCGACAAGCTGCTGGCGATCGCGAAGCGCCCGAACGTCGCCGCCAAGGCCAGCGCGCTGCCCTGCTACACGAACGACAGCTATCCCTACCGTTCGCTGCACGGCCACCTGCGGCGCGCCTACGATGCGTTCGGGCCTAAGCGGCTGTTCTGGGGCACCGACCTGTCCCGTTCGCCGATCGCGTACCGGCAGCATGTGACGATGTTCATCGACGAGATGCCCTGGCTGTCGGCATCGGACAAGGAATGGATCATGGGCCGCGGCGTCTGCGAATGGATCGGCTGGCCAATGCCCTGAGGGCTCGATCGAGGCTGCCAACCGGGGTGTGATCTCTCAGGGCCTGCTGTCGAGGAACCGGTACCAGTAGAAGAGCGCGCGCTGCGGGATCCGCATCAGGCGATGCAGCGGGAAGGGCCGCACCGGGTGCCCGGCGGCCTCGATCGCCGGTTCGGCCGCATCGCCGGCGATCCGTGCCGCGATCAGCCGGCCAGCGTACAGCGACAGCGACACGCCGCTGCCCTGGTAGCCGACCGCATAGTGAACGGTCGCGTCGTCTGCCGCGCAGCGGATGCGCGGCAAGAAGTCGCGCGTGAACGCGACCCATCCATGCCAATCGTGTTCGATGCCGATGCCGTCGAGCGACGGATACTTGGCGATCAGTTCCCGGTACAGGTAGTCGCGGTGGCTCGCCGTGCGGCCAGGGGTATCGGCGATCAGCCCGCGCCCTCCGAACAGGATGCGCCGGTCGGGCAGCCGCCGCCAGTAGAACATCAGCTTGCGTGCATCGGTCAGCACATGACCGGTGACGAAGTTCGAACCCGCCACGTCGGCGTCGGTCATCGGCCGCGTGACGATGATGTGCGAGAGGATGGGCATCATCGCGGCATCAAGGTCGCGATGCAGCCCGGGCGGCGTGTAGCCGTTGGTACCGATCACGACCTGCGCGGCGCGTACCGTTCCGTGGGGCGTCGACAGCACATGGGTCGCGCCGTCCTTGCGCCAGCCGGTGACCGGACTGGAAGCGTGCACCACCGCGCCGGCAGCACGTGCCATGCGCAGCACGCCGGCGGCAAGCTTGAGCGGATGCAGCGCCAGCGCATCGGGTATGCGCAGCGCACCGAACGACTGGGCACCGCCGAGGTGATCGCGCTGCAGGGTCCGGGCATCGATGAACTCGGCCGGATAGTCGAGTTCGCGCTGCATCAGCCGGGCTTCAGCCGCCAGCGCTGCGGCGCGGCCCGGCTTCGGCGCAACCTTCAGGTAGCCAGCCTCGGACGCATCGCAATCGATGCCACCCTCGCGGATCATCTGCCGGACGTTGTCGAGCGAGGCCTTCGTATGCCCGAACAGCACCTTCGCCGCGGGCAGGCCGAAGCGCGACACCATGTCGCTGAACGACAGGCGTCCGAATGCCATACGCGCGAAGCCGCCGTTGCGTCCGCTGCAGCCCCAGCCGGGACGGTTCGCCTCCAGCACGGTGACGCGATGGCCGCGCCGCGCGAGGTGCAATGCGGTCGACAGCCCCGTGTAGCCGCCGCCGATCACCGCGACCTCGGTATCCAGCGCTGCAGGTGCCGGGCCATCGTCGGCTGGCAGCGGACCTGCGGTGTCGAGCCAGTAAGACGCGGGATGCGCCAGGCCGGTCCCCGGGCCGTCGGCGAAGATCGGATCGTACGGGGTCATCGTCGCTGGCCGCGGCGTGGCCTGCAGGCGCGCGTCCCGCGCACGGCGCGCCTCACGGCAGGCGGCCTGCGGCGCGCCGCGCCTGGTACGTCATGCAGTGCGTATAGGCGACTGCGTGCAGCGTATCGTCCAGCCCGAATGCCCGGCAGCGCTCGAGCATGAAGCCGAGGATGTGCTCGGCCTCGATCGGCCCGCCCCGCTCGATGTCGCGCGCCATCGATGCGCTGTAGGCCGCATCGCGGTTGCCGAACAGCGCCCGGAACTCGTCGATGAACCCCTGCTTCGGCACGCAGCCGGCACGCGTCGCGATCTCGATGTTCAGGTCGAAGAACGCATTGAGCAGCCGCGTGCCATCGGGCGTGCGGGCGATCTCGCCCACGCTGCCGCGCATCAGGCAGGTCATGCCGGCCACGGTGGACAGGTGGACCAGCTTGATCCAGAGATCGTGGCGGATGTCGGACGAGACGGTGGCAACGACCGAGGTACGGTCGAACAGGGCCTTCAGTTGCGCGACGCGTTCGGATGCGTGTCCGTCGAGTTCTCCGAACGTGATGTAGCGCCAGTCGTTCAGGTGTTTCACCACGCCCTCCGGGCTCAGCGTGGCCTGGATCTTCGCCAGCCCGCCGATCACCCGCTGCGCGCCGAACTCGGCCACCAGTCGGTCGACATGCGCATAGCCGTTGAGCAGCGGCAGTATCGCGGTGCCCGGTCCGATCGCCGGGCGCACCGCCTCGATGGCCGCATCGAGGTCGTAGGCCTTGCTGGTGAGCAGCACGAGGTCGAAGGCCTTCGTGGGGTCGGCCGCGGTGACCGCATCGACCTTCAGCCGTGCATCGCCGCAGGCGGGGCTTTCGATCACCAGCCCGTCACGCGCGAGCTGCGCCAGCCGCCGGTCTCGAACGAGGAAGGTGACATTGGCGCCGGCCTCGACCAGCCGTCCGCCGTAGTAGCCACCGACCGCACCTGCACCCAACACGAAAATATTCACGCCTGCTCGCTCCGTCGTCACGCCCACCGGCCGTCTGCGGCGCGGCCAGCGACGGCCGCGCGCCCCGGTGCCGATCTTACGGGGTCCGGCAGTCGAAGTCAGGCATGCGTGCAGACGGCAGCGGGCGCCCGCCCGCAGTCGGGCTCAGACCAGCTTACCGGCTCCGGCCTGCTCGGCCTTGCGTGCCGCCCAGTACTCGGGCGAGGCCTTCGAGTGCGCGAGTGCATCGGCGGTCTCGAAGCCGGGCGCCATCGAACCGTCGGTGCCGGCGAGATACTGATGGTGCTCGATGTTGAGCAGGCGCAGCCAGCTCTGCTGCCCGTAGGTGAGCCCGATCGCACAGCCGAGTTCGACCAGTTCCGCTTCGTTGAAGCTCGCATGCATGCGCTTCCAGAACGCGTCGTCGGTGTCGAGCCGCCAGACGATCGCCTCGGCATAGGCGAGGGCCGCCTTCTGCCGCTCGTCGTACTTCGTCGACTTCTCGAAGTTGATCAGATCGTCGTACTTCGCTTCGGTCAGGCCTTCGGATGCGCCCTTGATCGAGCGCTGGTTGCCGCAGAACTCGCAGATCACCGAACGCGACACGTACACCCGGCAGAGTTCCTTGATCGCATGCTCGACGACGCCGTTGCGGAAGATCTTCTCCCACGAATCGGCGAAGAACCAGAAGCATTCCGGCACATGGGCACGCACCGCGGAACTTTCAGGGCGCGGCGTACCGTCGCGCGCGCACCGCTCGAGTTCGGCGCGCATGCGCGGGTCGTGGATCTGTTCGAACGGCACATAGCTGATGCGTTGCGTCTTCATCTTCGGCCTCCCCGGGCAGTGCGCGCCGGCGCGTACAATCGCGGCGTCGAAGGCTGGACGCTATTCCCGAGTTATCTCAATGTCAAGACATCAGGCGGATGATGCAGTGGGGCAGTTCGTCGCGCAGTGGCGTGCGAGCCGCCTCGACCTCGACCCGGCACCGACCGAGGTGATCGGGCGCATCACGCGCCTGGCACGGATCTTCCAGCGGCGCGCCGATGGCTGGCTCGCCGAGTTCGACCTGACCTGGGAGACGTTCGCCGTGCTCGGCGCCCTGCTGCGGCAGGGCCCACCCTATCGACTGACGCCGACGGCCCTCTACCGCCAGGCACTGCTCACGTCGGGCGCGATCACCAACCGCATCGCGCGCGCCGAGGCGATGGGCTGGGTGACGCGCGAGCCCGACCCGCTCGATGCGCGGTCGAGCGCGGTACGACTGACCCCGAAGGGGCTGAGGCTGGCCAACCGGGTGATCGAACGCCACTTTGCCGAGCAGGCACGGCTGCTCGACGTGCTCGGCGAAGCCGACCGGAACACGCTCGCGCGGCTGCTGTCCCTGCTTGCCGCCGAGCATGAGCAGGAGCAAGGGCCCGGCAGTACCGGGGGCACCCGTCCTGGCGCCCGCGCCGGCACCCGGCGCGCTCGCGGCTGAGCCCCGGGCGCCCGCC
>CANGXU010000186.1 GCA_947457885.1 Betaproteobacteria bacterium | reverse complement strand
GTCGCCCAAGCGCTACGACAGTGATCGAAACCTTTCAAACCCCAGCCCCGATACACTGCGTCCCTTCACAACCGATCGACTCCCTTCGCCGCCCCCTTTTCACTCCCGTCCAGGCTCATACCTGAATTGGAAACGACTATGCCGCGCCACCGCCCGGCCGGCTGCGCGGAGGGTGCATGTTAAGATCCGGCCTTTCCGAACCTCGCAAACCGGCATCCGGATGGACTTCGAGCAAGCCCGCTTCAACATGGTCGAACAGCAGGTCCGCACCTGGGATGTGCTCGATCCCGCAGTGCTCGGGCTGCTCGGCACGATACCGAGGGAGCTGTTCGTCCCGGAGGGCCGCCGGGAACTCGCGTTTGCCGACCTGGAACTGCCGATCGGCCATGGCGAGGTCATGCTGGCACCGAAGCTGCAGGCGCGTATCGTCCAGGAAGTGAGCATCGCCCCGACCGATCGAATCCTCGAGATCGGTACCGGCACGGGCTACCTGACCGCTCTTCTCGCGAAACTGGGTGCCGAGGTGACCAGTGTCGAGATCCATGACGGCCTCGCGGCAGCCTCGCGCGCCCGCCTGGCCGGACTGGGCATCGACAACGTACGGGTCGACACCGGTGATGGCGCCCATGGCTGGGACACCACGACCGCGTACGACGTCATCGTGCTGTCGGGCTCGCTGCCGATGCTGCCCGACACCTTCCAGGAGCAGTTGAAGCCCGGCGGCCGGCTGTTCGCGATCGTCGGCGAGCGGCCGGTGATGTCCGCCCGGCTCATCGTGCGCGAGGGCGAGCATGCCTTCACCGGGGTAACGCTGTTCGAGACCGTGGTCGATTCCCTGCGCAATGCGCAGCAACCTGGGAGGTTCGTGTTTTGATCGAGCCGCTGGCACCCGCCGAACTGAAGTCCTGGCTGGACGACGAAGCCCGGGAGTCCCCGGTGATCATCGACGTGCGCGAACCATGGGAACACGCACTGGTGAAGGTCGACGGCACGCTCCACATGCCGATGCAGGCCGTGCCCTCGCGCGTCGGCGAACTCGATCCGGAGCAGCCGCACGTGCTGATGTGCCACCACGGCATGCGCAGCTACCAGGTCGCGCAGTTCCTCAAGAACCAGGGCTTCGACCGGGTCTACAACCTGACCGGCGGCATCGACGCCTGGGCCGCGGAAGTCGAACCGGGGCTCGCGCGCTACTGAAGGGTGCGTCGGGCTCCGGAGTGCCCCGAATGAAGACGCCCCGATGAACGACGATCCGCTGCACGAGCGACGCTCGGCGATGAAGGCGGCCCTGCGCGAACGCGTGCTCGCGGCCAGGGCGGCGCAGGATCCGGCCCTGCGCGCAGCCAACGGCGCTTCCATCGTCGGCCACCTGCTGCGGCTGCCGTCCGTGTTCACCGCACACACGCTGTGCGCATACGTCGGATTCGACACCGAGATCGACACGGCCCCGTTCCTGGCCACGGTGCTGGCACAGGGCAGGCGCCTGCTGTTGCCACGGGTGGTCGAGGCCGGATCGCGCACGCGCCGCCACCTCGTCCTGCATCAGGTCGGGGACGTCGATCGCGACACGCGCCCGGGACGCTGGGGAATCCGGGAACCCGACCCGGCGCACTGCCCGGTGGTCGACCCGCTCGAAGTCGATCTGGTCCTGCTGCCGGGCGTCGCCTTCGACCGGCGCGGCGGTCGGCTCGGCTACGGGGCGGGCTTCTACGACCGGCTGCTGCCCCGGCTGCGGCCCGAGTGCCTGCGCGTGGCCGCCGCGTTTTCGCTGCAGGTGGTTGCCGAGGTGCCGCTCGAACCCCACGACCAGCGCTGCCAGTGCCTGGTCACCGAAGCGGGTGAAGTGCTGCTGACGAACCAGTAACGGTTACTGGCCGTGGGCCGCGCGGCGGGGTATTCTTCGGCCCCCGCGATGTACACGAGGCCGTCATGACCCAGAACAAGACCACTGACCGGATCCGGACAGCCGGTACCGCCGCACTGGCAGCAGCCGCGCTGCTCAGCGCGGCCGGCGCCACCTGGGCCGCGGACGCACCCTACCCGACGCGGCCGATCCGCATCATCGTGCCGTTCGCACCGGGGGGCGGCAACGACATCGCCGCGCGCTTCGTCGCACAGATGTTCCAGGATTCGTTCGGCCAGCAGGGGCTGGTCGACAACCGCCCGGGCGCCGGCAGCACGCTCGGCACCGCGATCGCCGCACAGTCGGTCCCGGACGGCCACACCATCCTGGTCACGCACAATGCGATGGCCATCAACGAGAGCCTCTACACGAAGCTGCCCTACAGCGTGCGCGACTTCGCCCACGTCGCGCTGATCGCCGAGACCACCAACGTGCTGGTGGTGCACCCGTCGATGAACGTGAAGAACGTGAAGGAACTGATCGCGATGCTGCGCGCGAAGAAGGGCGCGTTCAACTACGCGAGTACCGGCGCAGGCGGCACCTCGCACCTGGCGGCGGAATACTTCAAGCAACTGACCGGCACCGACATGGTCCACGTGCCATACAAGGGTACCGGCCCGGCACTGTCCGACCTGGTCGGCGGTTCCACCCAGTTCATGATCTCCGCGGCGCCGGGCACCCTGGGCTTCATCAAGGGCGGTCGCCTGACGGCACTGGCGACCACCGGCGTCAAGCGCTGGGCGCAGCTGCCCGACCTGCCGACCCTTTCGGAAGCGGGCGTCCCCGGCTACCAGTTCGACACCTGGTACGGCGCGCATGCACCGGCGAAGACACCGCGCTACATCGTCAACCGGCTCAATGCCGAGATCAACAAGTCGCTGCAGGTGCCGGCGCTGCGCGCCCGGCTGGTCGACTCCGGCCTCGACCCGGCACCGCTGTCGCCGGAAGAATTCACGAAGTTCGTGCGCAGCGAAACCGAGCGGATGCGCAAGATCGTCCAGGCATCGGGCGCGAAAGCGGAGTAGCCCTCCTCGCCCCAGCGGCAGCCGGGGGCTGCCGAAGCAGTCCCCGCATCACGCGCCGCCGATCTCGAGCACGACCTTGCCGCGGCTCGCACGCGCCTGCAATGCGGCCATCGCCTCGCGGTAGCGTTCCATCGGATGGCAGTGGGACACATGCGGAGTCAGGCGTCCCGCTGCGGTCCACGCGAACAGTTCGTCCATCATCGCCTGCACCTTCGGCGCGCGCTCGGCCCGCTCGTCGGTGAGCCCCCAGCCCGCATGGGCGCCGAAGTAGAAGCCGTGCAGCGCGATGTTCTTCACCAGCAGCAGGTTCGCCGGCACCTGCTGGATCTGCCCCTGCGCGAAGCCGATGACCACCATGCGGCCGTACTGTGCACAGGCACGCAGGCAGGCATCGAACACCGGGCCTCCGACCGGATCGAACACCACGTCGACGCCACGACCACCGGTGAGCTTCTTGACCTCGTCGCGGAAGCCGTCGGTCGGCAGCGCGATATCCGCGCCCTGCTCGAGCGCGAACGCCCGCTTCTCTTCGCTCGACGCGACCGCGATCACTCGCGCGCCGAGCGCCTTGCCGACCTGTACTGCGGCGATGCCGACGCCACCGGCCGCGCCGGTGACCAGCAGCGTCTCGCCGGCAGCGAGCCGTGCGCTCCAGACCAGCGCGCCGTAGGCAGTGCCGTACGACAGCGGCAGGTGCATCGCCGCGCGCGGGTCGATGCCGTCGGGCATCGGATAGACGGTGTACTCGGCCACCACGACCTGCTGCGCATAGCCGCCCCAGTCGAGCGTCGCGGCGACGCGCTGGCCCGGGCGTATCCGGGTGACGGCCGAACCGATCTCGGTCACGATGCCGATGCACTCCGTGCCGGGTACGAACGGCAGCGCCGGCCGGCGCTGGTACTTGCCTTCGACCATCAGGCCGGCGGCGAAGCTCACGCTCGAATAGGCCGCCGCGATGCGCACTTCGTTCGCGGCCAGCGGGCCGGGTGCATCCGTCTCCTCGAGCCTCAGGCCGTCCCACGGCCCGAACGCATGGCAGACCAGCGCCTTCATCCGGTGCTTCTCCATCGCCTCTTCCTTCCTCGGTTTCGTGCCGACAGGTACAGCGTTCAGCGCATGCTGCGAGTGTAGAAGATGCCGAAGCTGCTGACTGCCCCGGCTTCGGCGCGCAGCGAGACGAAGCGGCGCAGTTCGAAGTCCACACGCAGCAGGTAGGTCGCGGTGGTCACCGCCTGTTCATAGGCGATGTAGATCCGGTCGGACAGCCGCTTGCCGACGGTCAGGACCTGTCCGGCGATCGCACCGGTGCTGCTGTTTCCGATGCCGATGTCGTCCAGCCCGAAGGCTTCGGCGATCCGGCGCGTCATCGGTACGCCATCGCCGCCCATCATCGAACCGGCGATGCCCGCGACCATTGCGACATCGGCCTGCGAGGCACTCTCCAGGCTGCGCCCGAGCACCAGCCAGGACAGTCGCTCGCCCTGGCTCATCGGCGGATTGGACGTCGTACGCACGCGCAGCGCGCGCACCGTGCCGGTGATCTCGACGCCGACCTCGACCGACGGCAGCCGGCGCAGCGCCACCACCTCGATACCCGGGTTGTCGATCGGGCCGTTGAACACCAGCTCTCCGCGAGAGACGTCCAGGCGCTGGCCGAACGCGGCGAAGGTGCCGCGCTCGGTGGCGATGGTGCCGACGGCACGCAGCGCGCCATCGGCGGCGGACGCGATCCGGACCTTCCCGGTAATCAGCGCGTCGAGGCCGCTGCCGACCACACGGAACGCGTTGCCCAGGTCGAGATCCAGGCGCACGGCCAGCGGGCTGCGCGCCGGGCCGGCGGCCGGCTTCGCGCTGCGCCCGACCACCACCACATCCTCGCCGAGCACGGTGCGGGTGGAGCGGCCGAACTCGATGTAACCCTCGCGTGCGACCACCTGTCCAGCCAGCACCAGCCGGTTCTTCTCGGCCGCGAGCGTGCCCGAGCCGTCGACTACCAGGCGCCGGTCGGGTCGCGACAGCAGTGTCATCCGATCCGCGCGCCAGGCGAGCGTGGCCGCGTTGATGCCGTCGCGCAGCGGTACCCGGCCCTTCGCGCTGAACGTACCCTCCCCGGCGACCGCCTCCAGCTGGACGACATCGAGCACGCCGTCTACCAGGCGCGCATCGAGCCTGCCGTCGCGCAGGGCCACGCCGATCTGCGGTGCATTGAAGCGCAGCCGCTCGCCGCGCAGGCTGCCGGAGATCTGCGGCTTGGATGGCGTACCGGTGGCTTCGACGCGTGCCGCCAGCGCACCATCGACGTCGGCGAAGGCGCCGACATACCGCTCGAACGGTTTCAGGGTCCGGATCGCGAGGTCGGCGCGCAGCACCATCGGCGACGCCATCGACAGCCCAGGCGAAGGCTCCAGTGCGAGCGTGGCATTGGCTTCGCCCAGAGCACTGCCCTCGATGCGTGCCTGCGCCTGCAGGCGGTCGTCGGTGAAGCGGGCATCGAGTTCGACCCGGCTCAGGCCGAGGGCAAACGGCGGATTGCCGCGCAGCGCGACATCGCCGTCCTCGCGCCGCAGGGTCACCGTACCGTTCAGCCGGGGCGTCGAGGCCAGCGCCCACTGGCCGCCGATACGCAGCGTCGAATCGTAGGCGGGCGTGGACGATATCGCGGCATTCGGGTTCGCTTTTGCGTTCGCCGGCGCAGCGCCTGGCGACGGCGACGGCGACACCAGCAGGTCGACCAGTCCGCCGGCGGGGAAGGCCGACAGCGACCCACGCGTGGCGAGACGCCCGGGTTCCCAGCGCAGCTCGTCGACCTGCACACGGCCCACGCCGACCTGTAACCGTGCCGGCGCAAGCATCGCCAGTACCGGCGACAGCTCGAGCGCGGCCGGGGCCGCCAGTTGCACCGGGTAGCGGCCGTCGTTGCGTACTTCGGCCAGACGCCCGGCCCAGCGCGGGCGTGCTGCCGACAGCGGCGTCGTCAGTCCGCCTTCGAGCAGCAGCTTCGCGTCCACGTCGGTGCCACGCAGCGCCAGCGACAGCGAATGGGCGGTGGTGGTGCCACCGAAGCGCAGGTTCGCCTGCGACAAGGCTGCACCGGCGATCGTCAGTGCACGCGCGTCCAGCGCGACATCGAAGCGTGGTGGGTTGCGCGACAGGTCGGCATCGCCGGTCCCACCCAGCTGCGACACGGCCTGCCCCGCATACGACAGACGGCTGCCCTTCAGGTTGAACTTCGCCACCGGTGCGCGCAGGTTTCCGGTGAGGCTCGCCACGGCATTGAACTGGCCGGCGGCACCAGGCAGGAACAGCGACGGCTCGTTCGCATCGAGCACGACCTCGAGCACGCTGGCCGGCGTGCCATTGGAACCGGTCGCGCGCAGCGTGTTGCGGCCGGACGACAGAAGGATGTCGGCGTCTTCGATGCGCTCGGCGGAGAACTGGCCACGCACACGGCCGCGCAGCGCGAGCGTCCGCGGCGAGGGTTCGGCTGCAGTCGGTGCGGACAGCGCGATCCGGCTCGGTGCCAGCGTCGCATCAATGCGCGCCTGCCAGGATGGCTGCAGGCGTCCGCGTGCGGAGACGGTGCCGTTGATCGAGGCCGGCGGCACGCCCGCCTTCGCGGCCTCTGCCGCGCCCGGCGCACCCGCCGCCCCGGCTGCGGCCATCAAGCGCGATGGATCGAAGGCACGCAGCTGGAGTTCGCCCTCGAACGCCCGTTCGCCGTCAAGGCGTATCCGTCCGCGCCCGACGGCCTCGCCGCCGTCGCTGCCTGCGGCGCCGGCTGCTGCGGCCACCGCACCCGCGCGCAGCAGCAGGCGGTCGAGCACGAGGTCGGGTCCGGTGCGCTGGCCCACCGCTTCGAGATGCAGTGCGCCCTGGCCGCGCTGATCGAGGGCTACATCGAAGCGCTGGCGGTCAGGCGTCAACGCGAGCCCGACCTTGCCCGAGAGCCGGGTCGGGGCCAGCCGCGCATCGATCGACTTCAGATCCAGGCCGGCGACCACCAGCTGCCAGGTGGTGTCGAACGCCGGGCCCTTGCCGTCGACCGGCAGCGCGACCGTGCCACGCCCGTCGACGCTGCCGCCGCCGGCCAGTGCCACCCGCAGGGGCGCGAGCACCCCGCGGCGCGCAGCCGGCTGGAACTCGAACCCGGTCTCGAGGCCGGCCACCGGCAGGCGGCCCGATCCGACCTCGCCCGGCAGCCGGTTCACCACCTTCACCCGGCCGCGTACCGGTGCGCCGCTGGCGATGCGGG
>CANGXU010000185.1 GCA_947457885.1 Betaproteobacteria bacterium | reverse complement strand
CTGCGCAGAGGTTAACATCCGGCCAATGGCGAATTCCCGACAACCCGGGCCCGATCCGCGCTGGCCATCGCGCACGGCAACCCGGCGCCAGGCCTGCCTCCATGCGCTGGCGATCTGCGGCGCGCAGGCCGAGGTGCTGTGCAACCTGGGCCACACCGAGCGTACGCTGGGCGCCGAGGCCTCGTTCGACGCAGCCCCGGAATGCCGCCTACCGCATTGCCTCGATGATCGCCTGCGTCATCGCGCGGGTGCCGCCGCCCGCGCCACCGCCCAGGTCGGCGGTCACCCGGTCGCGCCGCTCCAGTACCGAGGTCAGCGCCCGCTCGACGCGCGCCGCGGCGTCCAGCTCGCCGACATGCTTGAGCAGCATCGTCGCCGACAGGATCATCGCCATCGGGTTGGCCAGGTCCTTCCCGGCGATGTCCGGCGCGGTGCCGTGCACCGCCTCGAAGATCGCGCAGCGCTCGCCGATGTTCGCGCCCGGCGCCATGCCCAGCCCGCCGATCAGCCCAGCACCGAGGTCGGACACGATGTCTCCATACAGATTGGCCAGCAGCAGGCAGTCGTAGCGCTCCGGCGCCAGCACCAGTTCCATGCACAGGGCATCGATCACCCGGTCGCGCGCCTCGATCTGCGGGTAGCCGGCAGCGACGTCCATCGCGGCGCGCAGGAACAGGCCGTCGGTCAGCTTCAGCACGTTCGACTTGTGCGCGACGGCCAGCTTCTTCCGGCCCAGTCGCATCATCGTCTCGCAGGCGAACTTCGCCGCGCGCGTGGTCGCGCCGCGGGTGATCGTCTTGATCGCCTCGGCGGTGTCGTCATCGACCATGCGCTCGCGCCCGAGGTAAAGGTCTTCGCTGTTCTCGCGGAAGATCAGCAGGTCGACGTCCGAATAGCGCGACGGCACCGCCGGGAAGCTGCGGATCGGTCGCAGGTTCATGTAGAGGTCGAACTCCTTGCGCAGCGCGATCGCGACGCTCGGGTAGACCCGGGGCTCGGATTTCGGGTTCATCCGGTGCGCGCCGACCTCGATCCGGTAAGGCGTTCCGAACGGCGTGCCGGTCGGCCCCTTCAGGGCCAGCCCGGTGCGGCCGATCGATTCGAATACCGCCGGGCCGAGCGCCGGCAGGCCGGAGGCCTGGGCGGCGAGCCCGGCCGGCTGGACATCCCAGTCGAAGGCGGCGCCGCTGGCCTCGACGATGGCCCGCGCGGAGGCGGTGACTTCCGGGCCGATGCCGTCGCCCGGTATCAGTGTGATTTCGCGCCTGCCGGCCATGTCCATGCCCCCCTGTAAGTAATAGTCGATGATAACCAACGAGCGCCAACCACCATGCTGCCGGCCCCGAGATCGCTTGTTGCGTTTAAGCAACATCCAGGCGGTCAGATGCGCTCCGAATGCACACCGAAGTTGTGATCCCGCCGGGTCAGTCGGCAAAATGCCAACACTTCTCAGTTCTGGGAAGTCTGGGTGGCGGCGAACCTTAAGGCGTCGGCATCCACCACTTCGAAGCTTTTCAGGAGGCTCTTACTGTGAAAAAGAAACTTCTCGCGGCGGCAGTCGTCTCGGCCTTCGCAGCACCGGTCGCGTTCGCGCAGACCGCCCCGGCCAACGTCACCGTTTACGGTAACCTGCAGATGGAGGTGTTCAGCCTCAAAGGCTCCGGCGCCAACGGCTTTGCTGATCGCCCCACCACCACCAGCGTCAGCAGCCCGGGCGTGTTCTTCATCGGTTTCCGCGGTACCGAATCTCTCGGTGGCGGCCTGTCGGCCATCTGGCAGATCGAGCAGGGTGCGGGCGGCGATGGCACGGGAACCACGAACACCTGGGGTGGTCGCAACACGTTCCTCGGCCTGGCCGGCGGCTTCGGTCGCGTATACGTGGGTCTGATGGACAGCCCGTACAAGCGCGTGATGGGCATCAACAACACCCCCATGATGCGTAACGGCCTGACCGGCCCGCAGGGCATGAACGCGATCATGAACAACGGTGATACGTCGGGTGATCTGTTCCAGAGCACCACCACTGTCAACGCCTCGACGGGTGCGGTTCAGGTCGGATCCGTGGCGAACAACGCGGCATTCAGCCGGCGCGTCGCAAACTCGATCAATTTTGACTCGCCGAGCTTTGGCGGCTTCACTGTGTCGGCGCAGTACGGCGCCAACGAAGGCCGTGGTGCCACCAACAGCGCCGCGAACGCCAGCAGCAACCCCCAGCTATACAGCCTGTCGGGCATCTATCGTGGCGGTCCGTTCGCTGCCGGCCTCGGCTGGCAACAGCATAAGGATTTCCGCGGAGCGGGTCTGACCGATTCCTCGTGGGTCGCTTCGGCCAGCTGGACCAGCGGTCCGTTCCTGGTGCAAGGCGCCTACAGCAATTTCAATTATGAGATCGTTGGTGGCGGCGAAGTGAAGCGCGACAACTGGCTCATCGGCGGCGCGTACGCGATGGGTAACCATCGCTTCCGTCTGCAGTACCAGGAAGCCGGCGACACGAAAGGTGCGGTGTCATCGTTCAGTCGTGTTGGTCAAGACGCCACCGCGATCGGCAACGTTGGTGCGTTCAACGGTTCGGGCGCCAACACGGGCGCCAAGATCTGGAGCGCCAATTACGGTTACTTGCTGTCGAAGCGTACGGAAGTCTACGGTTTCTATGTTCGCCTGGACAACGACTCCAACGGTCTCACGAACTTCGCCGGTTCCGCTTCGTTGAACAACGCGCAGGTGACGAACACGGGCACCGGTCGTACGTTGCGTGGCATGGACGCCAACATCATCGGTGTGGGTATCGCCCACTCGTTCTGATCGCCACAAGCGAACAGCGACGTTTGAAAACGGGCACCTTCGGGTGCCCGTCTTTTCTTTGCATGCATGGAAATGAATCCGGATCCGGTTACTGAACTGCTCGCGCAGGGGTTGCGCGCGATCCAGTCAGGTTGGTGGTCGGATGCAAGAACCCTGCTCGAGCAGGCTCAGCAGATCGATGGCCGCCGGCCCGATGTGCTGATCAACCTCGGCCTCGCCTGCCTGAACAGCGGCGCTCCGCGCGATGCGGTGGCGCCGCTGAAGAAGGCAGTCGCACTCAGGCCCGACATCCCCGATGCCCATTCGAATCTCGGGCTCGCGCTGTCGGCCAGCGGCAAGCACAAGGACGCGGTGGCCAGCCTCGTGCGCGCCGTCCGGCTCGCCCCAGGCGATGCGTACCTGCGTCACGAGCTGGGCGTGGTGTGCCATGCGGCCGGCGACAGGCCGGCGGCGATGGCTGCATTCCGGCAGGCACTCGAACAGCAGCCAGGGCTGGTCGAGTCGCGTTTCAACCTTGGCAATCTGCTGCACCTCGATGGGCAGCCCGCAGCTGCGGAGGCGACATGGCGCGAGGTGCTGCTTGCTGCGCCCGGCCACCTGCCCTCGGCGCAGAACCTCGGCAGCCTGCTGGTCACACAGGGCCGCGCTGCGGATGCGCTGCAGTGCTTCGAGTCCATCCTGCCCGGGCATGACGGCGTTGCGGCGCTGCATAACGGACGGGGCAACGCGCTGCACGACCTGGGCCGGCTCGATGAGGCGCTGGACGCGTTCGCGCGCGCGGCGGTACTCGACCCTGACAGCGCCGAGATCCGCTACAACCTGGCCAACCAGCAGTTACAGCTCGGGCGGGTCGACGCCGCGATCGACACCTTCAGGCAGGTGCTGCGGCTTGACCCTGGCCATGCGCAGGCCGTACAGAACCTGCTGTATTCGCTGAACTACTCGGATTCGATCCCGGCCGCAGAGATCGCACGCGAGCATCGGGCATTCGCGCCGGTGGTGGCCGGCGAGCGTGTGCCGCTGCCCGGGCAGCCGGCGCGCAAGGGCGGGTCGAACGGGCGGGCGGTGACACCCTCGGCGGCTGGCGCGCCGCTGCGCATCGGCTTCGTGTCGGCCGACCTGCGCACCCATTCGGTCGCCTGGTTCCTGCTGCCGCTGCTCGAGGCGATCGACCGCGTACGGTTCGAGGTCCACTGCTATCCGAACTCGGCGAAGGCCGATGCCATGACGCAACGTCTGCGTGCGGCGAGCGCGGGCTGGCATCCGATCGACGCCCTCGATGATGCCGCCGCCGCGCGCCAGGTGCGGGACAACCGCATCGACGTGTTGATCGACCTGTCCGGCCACAGTGCGGGGCAGCGGCTGGGGCTGTTCGCCCGGCGCGCCGCGCCGACGCAGGCGACCTGGCTCGGGTATCCGAACACCACCGGGCTGCCGGCGATCGACTTCCGGCTGGTCGACACCGTCACCGACCCGGACGAGGACGCGGCGCAGGCGCTGGCGAGCGAGCGGCTGCTGCGCATCCCGGGCTGCTTCGTCTGCTACGGACCGCCGCCCGAGGCACCGCCGGTCGAGGCGCGCCGGGCGGCCGGCAGCGACGGCCCGATCGTGTTCGGGTCGTTCAACAACCTGCAGAAGATCTCCGCAACCACGCTCGACCTCTGGTCGGCGGTGCTCGCTGCCGAGCCCGATGCGCTGCTCGCGCTGAAGGCCGGCAGCCTCGAGCAGCCCGGCGTGCAGACGCGGCTGCAGCAGGCCGTCGCTGCGCGCGGCATCGATCCGGCCCGGCTACGCTTCCTGCCGCGCGATGCCGATGTTGCTGGTCATCTGGCGCGGTACGGCGGCATCGATGTCGCGCTCGACACCTTCCCCTATCACGGCACCACCACCACCTGCGAGGCGCTCTGGATGGGCGTGCCGGTGGTGTCGCTGGCCGGTGACCGGCATGCCAGCCGGGTCGGTGCGAGCCTTCTCGCAGCCGCAGGGTGTGCGCAGGACTGCGCCACCGACCCAGACGGGTACGTCGCTGCTGCCCTGCACGCGGCAGGCATCGCCCGAGCCGACCCCGCCGCCCGGCTGCGCCGGCGCGAACGACTCGCCGCCAGCCTGCTGCTCGACCGTGCCCGCTTCGCCACCCACTTCGCCGAAGCCATCACCCAGTCGGCGACCTGACCCTTGGATCCGACCCTGGGGTCTGACCCCAGGGTCGGATCCGGATCTCCTGCGGTGCTACCATCCGCCCGGCTCGAATCCGTTCGATCCTGAATCCCTGATCGGAGGCTCCCTTGGCTGGTCCGCTGTCGCATATCCGTGTCCTCGACCTCACCCGCGTGCTCGCCGGGCCGTGGTGCGGGCAGAACCTCGCCGACCTCGGCGCCGAAGTGACCAAGGTCGAGCGACCGGGCAAGGGCGACGACTCGCGCGCGTTTGGCCCGCCGTGGATCAAGGATGCCGCCGGCAACGACACCGCCGAGGCGGCCTACTTCGTCTGTGCCAACCGCGGCAAGCAGTCGGTGACGCTCGACCTGTCGAAGCCCGAGGCGCAGCAGATCGTGCGCCAGCTCGCCGCGCAGTCCGACGTGCTGCTCGAGAACTACAAGGTCGGCGACCTCGCCCGCTACGGTCTGGGCTACGACGATCTGTCTAAGGAGAATCCCGGCCTGATCTACTGCTCGATCACCGGCTTCGGCCAGACCGGCCCGTACAAGGACCGGCCGGGCTACGACTTCATGGCACAGGGCATGGGCGGGCTGATGAGCGTGACCGGCGAGCGCGACGACCTGCCCGGCGGTGGCCCGCAGCGCGTCGGCGTGCCGATCGTCGACATCATGACCGGCATGTATGCCTCGATCGCCGTGTGTGCCGCTATCGCGCACCGCGCCGTGACCGGCAAGGGCCAGTACATCGACATGGCGCTGCTAGACACCCAGGTCGCCTTCCTGTCGAACCAGGGCATGAACTACCTCGCCACCGGCGAGGCGCCGGTGCGGCTGGGCAACACCCATCCGAACATCGTGCCCTACCAGACGTTCCGCACGTCCGATGGCGCGATCATCCTCGCCTGCGGCAACGACAACCTGTTCCGCAAGTTCTGCGAGGTCGCGGGCAGCAGCGAACTGGCGACCGATGCGCGCTTCGCCACCAACGGCAAGCGGGTCGAGAACCGTGCGGCGCTCACCGCGACCCTGGATGCGGTGTTCGCCCGGCGCAGCACGAAAGAGTGGGTGGCTGCGCTGGACGGCGCCGGCGTGCCCAACGGCCCGATCAACGACCTGAAGCAGGTGTTCGAGGAACCGCAGGTCATCGCGCGCGGCATGTGCATCGAGGTGCCGCATCCGACCGCCGGCACGGTGCCGATGGTGGCGAGCCCGATGCGCTTCTCGGCCACGCCGATCACCTACGAGGTGCCGCCGCCGACGCTCGGCCAGCATACGGCCGAGGTGCTGGCGAAGCGGCTGTCGATGTCGGCCGAAGAGATCGAACGGCTGAAGCGCGACGGCATCGTCTGATGCCTACCGTCTGACCCGGCTCAGCGCGAGCAGGCCTCGCGCACGCCGAGCGAGCAGGCGTTCCTGAAGCTCTCCTTCGCCTCAGCAGGCTTGTCGAGCCCGCCGAGCAGCAGCCCGCGCATCATCCAGAGTTCACCGTTGCGCTCGCTCAGTTTCAGCGCCGCTTCGACGTCGGCCAGGGATTCAGCCTGCCGGCCGCTGCGCGCCAGGCCCTGGGCACGGGTGGCCAGCGCCCGCGGATTGCCCGGATCCAGGGCGACCAGCCGGTTCAGGTCGGCCAGTGCGGCGTCGTTGCTGCCCTTGAGGAACAGCGCGGTCGCGCGGTTGGCCAACGCCTCGCGCGAGCCGGGATCGAGCTCGATCGCGCGGCTGAAGTCGCGCAGCGCGGCGTCGAGGTCACCCATCTGCGCATGCAGCGTGCCGCGGTTGTAGTACGCGGAGGACGAGCGCGGGTTGGCTTCGACCGCGCGCTGCAGGTTGGCCATCGCCCGGTCCGGCTGCTTCGAGGCCACCCACAGGGTCGCCCGCGCGGCCAGCGTGTCGACATCGTCTGGGCGCAACGCGAGGCTGCGATCGATCGCCTCGCGCGCCGGCTCCGCCTGGCCCATGCGCAGCCGTGCCAGGCCGAGGTTGGTCCAGCCGATCGCGTTCTTCGGATCGAGCGTGGTCGCCTGTGCCGCGGCCTCGGCCGCGGCGCGCACGTCGCCCAGCGCCAGCAGGGCGGCCGACGCGTTGGCGGGGGGCTCGCCGCTCTTCGGCTTGAGCTCGAATGCCCGGCGGTAGTAGCCGAGCGCCTCCTTCGGTTGGGCCAGCTGCATCAGCGCGACGCCCGCGTTCAGGTTTGCGCTGAACTCGCCCGGTGCGATGGCGATCGCCCGCTGGAAGTCGGCAAGGGCCTCGCGCGAACGTCCGAGCCGCAACTGCTCGAG
>CANGXU010000184.1 GCA_947457885.1 Betaproteobacteria bacterium | reverse complement strand
GCAGCCCTGAGACCACCACCGGGGGCAATGCACTCAAGTTCTACGCGTCGGTACGCCTCGACATCCGCCGCATCGGCTCGATCAAGAAAGGCGAGGAAGTGATCGGTGCCGAGACCCGGGTGAAGGTCGTCAAGAACAAGATGGCGCCGCCGTTCCGCCAGGCCGAGTTCGACATCCTTTACGGGGAAGGCATTTCGCGCCATGGCGAGATTGTCGAACTCGGCGTGCTGCACAAGATCGTCGACAAGGCCGGTGCCTGGTACAGCTACGACGGCGAGCGTATCGGCCAGGGCAAGGACAACGCCCGCGATTACCTGCGTGAGCACAATGAGCTCGCGATGGAGATCGAAGGCAAGATCCGCGCGGCCGTCAGTACGCCGTCGCTCGCCGACCCGGTCGAAGACGACGAAGAAGAAGAGGCCTGACCGGAACGCTTCGGCCGCCCGGCTGCCGGCTTCTTCACGTAACCTTCGCGGGCGCCGCGTTGCCGCTTCGTCCACCGCTTTCGCTGCGCGGCCGGGCGCTCGGCTACCTGGCGCGCCGCGAGCACTCCCGGGCCGAACTGCTCGCCAAGCTCAGGCGGCATGCCGGCCCCGATGAGGATATCGACGTGCTGCTCGACGATTTCGTCGCCCGCGGCTGGCTGTCGGAGAAGCGCCTGGTCGAGCAGGTCGTCAACCATTCGCGGCGTTTCGGCGCGGCCCGAGTCCTCAACGACCTGCGTCGCCGCGGGGTCGATCCGACCCTCGTCGGGGAAGCCGTCCAGCCCCTGAGGCAGGGCGAACTGGCCATCGCCCGGGAGGTATGGCGGCGCAAGTTCGGCCTTGTTCCAGTCGATGCGAATGACCGCATGCGGCAGATCCGGTTCCTGCGCAACCGCGGCTTCAGCGGCGCTACCATCGCCCAGGTGCTGAAGGATCGCTCGATCGATGAAGAGCCGGAGGATTCGCTCGACTGAGTGATGGCCCTTTCCGCCCTATAATTCAAGGCTTGTCACATTTTCCATCCGTGCCTTGGTGCCTGTGGCGCCTGCACCGACCGAAAGCCGAAATGACAGCCAACGAGATCCGGGCGAAGTTCCTCCAGTACTTCGAGCAGCAGGGGCACACCGTGGTGCGTTCGTCGAGCCTGGTGCCCGGCAACGATCCGACCCTGCTGTTCGTCAACAGCGGCATGGTGCAGTTCAAGGACGTGTTCCTCGGCACCGACAAGCGGACCTATACGAAGGCGACCACTTCGCAGCGCTCGGTGCGCGCCGGTGGCAAGCACAACGACCTCGAGAACGTCGGCTACACGGCCCGGCACCATACCTTCTTCGAGATGCTGGGCAACTTCAGCTTCGGCGACTACTTCAAGCGCGAGGCGATTCACCATGCGTGGACGCTGCTGACCAGCGTCTACCAGTTGCCTGAGGACAAACTGTGGGTCACCGTCTACCACACGGACGACGAGGCCTTCGCGATCTGGAAGGACGAGATCGGCGTGCCGGCCGAGCGCATCGTTCGCATCGGTGACAACAAGGGCGCACCGTACGCATCGGACAACTTCTGGCAGATGGCCGACACCGGTCCCTGCGGCCCGTGCAGTGAGATCTTCTTCGACCACGGCCCCGAGGTGGAAGGAGGGCCACCGGGTTCGCCCGAGGCGGACGGCGACCGCTACATCGAGATCTGGAACCTGGTGTTCATGCAGTTCAACCGCGACGAGGCGGGCAACATGAACCCGCTGCCCAAGCCCTCGGTCGATACCGGCATGGGCCTGGAGCGGATCGCAGCGGTGCTGCAGCATGTGCACAGCAACTACGAGATCGACCTCTTCCATGCGCTGATCGCCGCCGCTGCGCGCGAGACCGGCACGAACGATCTCGCCAACAATTCGCTGAAGGTGATCGCCGACCATATCCGGGCCTGTTCGTTCCTGATCGTCGACGGCGTGATTCCGGGCAGCGAGGGACGCGGCTATGTGCTGCGGCGAATCATCCGGCGCGCGCTGCGCCATGGCTACAAGCTCGGGCAGCAGAAGGCGTTCTTCCATCGTCTGGTCGGCCCGCTGGTCGAGCAGATGGGCGGGGCCTACCCTGAACTGGTGCAGGAGGCCGCACGCGTCGAACAGGTGCTGAAGGCCGAGGAGGAACGGTTCGGCGAGACCCTCGAGAACGGCATGCGCATCCTCGAGGGGGCGCTCACCCGCGAGGACAACGTGCTCGACGGCGAAATGGTCTTCACGCTGTACGATACCTTCGGTTTTCCGGTGGACCTCACCGCAGACATCGCGCGCGAGCGGGGCAAGACGGTCGACATCGCCGGCTTCGAGCAGGCGATGAGCCGGCAGCGCGAGCAGGCACGAGCGGCTGGCAAGTTCAAGTCGGCCACGGCGGTCGCATATTCTGGTGACAAGACCCGCTTCAAGGGGTACGACACGCTCGAGTCCGAGGGCAGGGTGGTCGCGCTGTACGTCGGCGGCACCGCGGTGGACAAGGTGGGCGCGGGCGAGACGGCGATCATCGTGCTCGACGAGACGGCGTTCTATGCTGAATCTGGCGGGCAGGTCGGCGATGTCGGCGAACTGGTCGGCGCTTCCGGCACATTCACGGTCGACGATACGACGAAGATCCAGCCGGATGTCTTCGGTCATCACGGCAAGGTGGTCACGGGTTCGATCGCGGTCGGCGAGCTGGTCGGCGCGCGGGTGAACATCGCTGCGCGTTCGCGCGCGGCGGCCAACCATTCCGCGACGCACCTGATGCATGCAGCGCTGCGCAAGGTGCTCGGCACGCATGTGCAGCAGAAGGGCTCGCTGGTCGATGCCGACCGCACCCGGTTCGACTTCTCGCACGACAGGCCGATGAGCGCCGATGAGATCGCGGCGGTCGAGGTGCTGGTCAATGCCGAGATTCGCCGCAACACGGCGGTCGGCGCACGCGTGATGAAGTACGACGATGCGATCAAGGCCGGTGCGATGGCCCTGTTCGGGGAGAAGTACGGCGACGAGGTGCGGGTGCTGTCGATGGGCGGCGACAGGTCTTCCGCGTTCTCGACTGAACTGTGTGGCGGTACCCACGTGTCCCGCACCGGTGACATCGGCTTCTTCAAGGTGCTGATGGAGGGTGGCGTGGCGGCCGGCATTCGCCGGGTCGAGGCGGTCACGGGCGAAGGCTCGCTTGCCCATGTGCAGCGGATCGACCGTTCGCTGTCCGACATGGCGTCGGTGCTCAGGACGAGCCCGGCGGAATTGCAGGCGCGCGTGGGGCAGGTGCTCGACCAGGTGCGGATGCTCGAGAAGGAACTCGGCCGGCTTAAGTCGAAGATGGCTTCGTCGCAGGGCGATGATCTCTTCACGCGCGCGGTCGACGTCAAGGGCAGCAAGGTGCTGGCTGCGTCGCTCGATACCGGCGACGCGAAGGCGTTGCGCGAGACGATGGACAAGCTGAAGGACAAGCTGAAAACGGCTGTGATCGTGCTCGGCGGCGCCGTGGACGGCAAGGTCACGCTGATCGCCGGCGTGACGCCGGACCTCGTCGGCAAGGTGAAGGCGGGCGAACTCGTGAACTTCGTCGCACAGCAGGTCGGCGGCAAGGGCGGCGGCCGGGCCGACATGGCACAGGCGGGCGGCACAGAACCGGCAAAGCTGCCGCAGGCGCTGGCTGCGGTCGAGGCCTGGGTGACGGAACGGCTGTAGCGTGGGGCCGGTGGGTCCACGTCGACGGGGTTGGCCGCGCCCGAGTGTGGCTGCCGTGGCGGCGGTGCTGGTAATCGCAGCTGCGGGCGCCCTGGCCTTAGCCGTACCGGCTTCGGCCCGGCCGGTTCCCGCTGCGAAGGCTGCGCGCGAGCGGCCGGTGCCACCGGTAGCCCTGGAGCGCGCGAGCGAGGCGGGCGGCTGGTGGATGGTCGCGCAGACCGCCTGCGATGTCGTGCGCGGCACTGCGATCCTCGACCGGATCAACGAAGTTCTCGGCCGTATCCGCCCGGCCTCTGCGGGCATGGCCGTATCGGAACGCGTGCAGGATCCCTTCCTTCCCGAGCCCTCGCGGCTGAAGATGGAGGCCCTGATGCAGCGGGTGACCGAACTGCAGCGGAACGCTGGAGACAATCGCGGCGTCGAGGGTGCCGAGCAGGCGCTGGCCAGGGCCTGTGCCGACAGCATCGTGCAGATCGAGGTTCGTTTCGTCGACGCGAAGACCGGGATACTGCCGCTGCTGCGCTGAACGTCGGCTTTAGCCTCGTTTCGAACGCCGGGGGCTGGCGGCCGGTCCTGCTGCCGACGTGGTGCGCGTGCGATTGCCCGCTCCGGTCCCCGCGGGTCGGGTCCAGGCCCGCAGCATAAGGTCGGCGCAGTGCTCGACATGCCTTTCGAGTTCGGCCCGGCCCATCGGCGGCAGTCCCATCTGCGACAGCAGGAACGGCCGTCCCTTGATCAGGTCCAGGTAGTCGTGCGCAGCCTGCCGTGGATCGTCGACGCAAAGGTGCGCGTCGGGTCCGAAGCCGGCGATGACCGAGGCGACCTGCTCGGTCGTTGGCTGGATCGCCGAGCGGTAGAACAGTTCCGACAGTTCGCTGGACTGTTCCTGCATGATCAGCCGGAACATCGCGACCGCCTCGGGGCTGAGCAGCAGCCCGAGGAACGTGTGGCCCGTGGCGATCAACGCATGCCGGGGTGGCATGTGCCCGGTGGCTGCGAGGTCGAGCGGAGCCAGCATCTCGGCGCATTTCGCGGTGACCGCTGCGACGAACATGTCCTGCTTGGAACCGAACTGGTTGTAGACCGTCAGCTTGGATACGCCGGCATGCTCGGCGATCGCTTCCATGGTGGTCGCGCCGTAGCCGTTTGCGCAGAACAGTGCCTGAGCCGCCAGCACGATGGAGGCGCGCTTCGATTCGTCGCGCGGACGTCCGCGCCCGCGCGACCGTGCAGGAGCTTCCGCGGCAGGATGCGCACGGCCTGCGCCAGCGGTCGGAACCATCACGCCATGGGTAGACTGCTTGCTCATCGGAATATTATACTGTACCGTTCAGTTTATTAAGTATGAGGCGTGTGGCATCCGATGATCGAGATTGCGCTGCGCATGCTGTCCGGAGACCGGACAAAGTACCTCGGCCTGGTCAGCGGTATCGCGTTCGCGACGCTGCTGATCTCGCAACAGGCGTCGATCTTCGTGTCGCTGATGATACGCACGGCCAACCAGGTCCTGGACGTGCGCGAGGTCGACCTCTGGGTGATGGATCCGCGTGTGCGCTACGTGGACGAAGTCGAAGCGCTGCGCGACGTGGACCTCGGGCGCATCCGCGGGGTGGATGGCGTCGAATGGGCGGTCCCATTCTACAAGGGCACTGCCATCCTGCGCACCCGCGAAGGGCTCATCAACCAGGTGTTCCTGGTCGGCGTGGACGATGCATCGCTGGTCGGTGCGCCGCACCAGTGGGTGAAGGGTGACCTGTCGGCACTGCGCCGCCCGAACGGCATCGTGCTCGACCTGCAGGGCGCGCAGTTCATCTGGCCCGGCGAGGACGTGCCGCTGGGGCGCAGCGCCGAGATCAACGATGTGCGGGTCGAACTGACCGGCATCGCGGATGTCTCGCCGACATTCATCACCTGGCCGATCGCCTACATGAAGTACTCGGATGCTGTGCGCCTGCTGCCGCCGCAACGCAACGTGCTGTCGTACGTGGTCGTCAAGGCCGCGTCCGGCACCGACCCGGCGGAACTGGCCGCGCGCATCGCCGCGCGAACCGGATTGCAGGCGCTGACCTGGGACGCTTTCGCCTGGCGCAGCGTCGAGTACGTGCTCACCCGTACCGGTATCCCGGTGAACTTCGGCATCACCGTGATGCTCGGCATCCTGGTGGGCGCAGCCGTGACCGCACAGACCTTCTACCTGTTCGTGTTCGAGAACCTGCGCCAGTTCGGCGCACTGAAGGCGATCGGTGCGACCAACAGGCAGATCCTGGGCATGGTGCTGGCCCAGGCTGCAGTGGTGGGCGCGCTCGGCTACGGTATCGGCTTGGGCCTGTGCGCGATCTTCTTCGAGGTGACCAGCGGCTCGGCGGCGCTCGAGGGCTTCCGGCTGGTTCCGCAGGTGGTGGCGGCGACCGGGGGCGTGATCGCGCTGATCCTGGTGCTGTCCTGCCTGTTCAGCGTGCGCCGTGTGTTCGTCGTCGACCCTGCCATCGTGTTCAGGGGCTGAGCGATGATCGCTGCAAGTGCGCGCAACGTGGTGATGGAGTTCGAAGGCGGCGGCGGCCGGACGCGCGTGCTGCACGGCGCCAGCATCGAGGTGCCGGCGGGCGGCCTGACCCTGCTGGTGGGGCCATCCGGTTGCGGCAAGACGACGCTGCTCTCGGTCCTGTCCGGGACGCTGGCCGCCACCTCGGGCGAGGTGGAGGTGATGGGCGAGCGGCTGTCCGACCTGGACGACGCCGCGCGCGTGCGACTGCGCCGGCGGCGCATCGGTTTCATCTTCCAGCAGTACAACCTGTTGCCCAGCCTCACCGTTGCCGAGAACGCCGCGATCCCGCTGGTGACGGCAGGCATGAAGCTGTCCGAAGCCAGCCGGCGAGCGCAGCCGGTCCTGGAACGACTGGGCATGGCTGCGCACCTGGACAAGCTGCCTCGGCAACTCTCTGGCGGGCAGCAGCAGCGGGTGGCGATTGCCCGGGCGCTGGTGCATGAACCGGCGCTGGTGGTGTGCGACGAGCCGACCGCGGCGCTGGACGCGAAGACCGGGCATACGGTGATGGAACTGCTGCGTGCGGTCGCCGCTGCCCCCGGGCGCGCGGTACTGGTGGTGACCCACGACAGCCGGATCCATGAATTTGCCGATCGTATCGTGGAGATGGAAGACGGCCGCGTGCTGGGCGAGCGCATCCTGCATCGTCCGGAGGCCAACTGAGGGGGGCGTGGATGACTGACGAAACCTGGCAGCGGCGATTGCGCCGCCGTTCCGGGACGGCCGTGCTGCCGCTGATGGCGACAGGCCTGTTCGTGTTTGCGATGGTGTCTATCGTCGAGCCGGAGCGCACCCGGGCGGCACCGCCGGTGCCGCCGCCGGCGACTGGCTACGGCTCGACGATCGCCGGAATCGGGATTGTCGAGCCGGAGTCGGAACCGGTGGCGATCGCCAGCGAACTGGCCGGCGTCGTGCGTTCGGTCGAAGTGGTGCCCGGACAGGTCGTGAAGGCCGGCACGGTGCTGTTCCGCCTCGATGACCGCGCGCTGTCGGCAGCGCTGGACAATGCGAGCGCCGAAGCGCGCTCGGCGCTGGCCGAGCAGCGCGTGGCCGAGGCGGCGCTGCCGGTGGCTCGCGCGGGGTTGGCCGACGCCGAGGCGCGACTGGCGCTCTACGGCGCGGTCGACGATGCACGCGCGGTGTCCGGCG
>CANGXU010000183.1 GCA_947457885.1 Betaproteobacteria bacterium | reverse complement strand
CGCCGGCTCGCGCGCCGCCTTTGCCTTCGCCTGCGCCTCGCGCGCCGCCGCTTCCCGGGCTCTGGCACGTTCGCGTTCCGCCAGCATCCGGGCAATCTGCTCGACCAGGCGGGTCAACCGGTCCTCGTCACGGCGCAGCGTCGCGATCTGCCTCCGGCTGGAGTCGATCTCCTTCGATGCGCGCGCGAGCACGGCCCGGTGCCGTCCCCGCTCGGCTTCCAGTCGTGCCCTCTCCCGACCGGCCTCTGCCTCCAGCGCAACCAGTTCCGCACCCTTGCTCTTGCGCTCCCCCGACAACCTCGCCAGCCGGCCCAGTTCGGTGCGCAGCGACTCGATCTGCTCGAGGTAGGCACGATGCAGGTAGCCGTAGTAGTGCAGCAGGCGCGCTGCTTCCGCCGGATTCGCGCCCGACAGCGCGAGCTGCAGCGGATCGGGATCGCCAGCCACGTAACGCCGCTGCAGCAGCTGGCCGAGCCGCTCCTGCTGCGCACGCACCCGGCCCTCGACGACACCGGCCTCGCCCGACAGCCGCGCGATGTCGTCGTTCACCGCCCTCTTCTCGCCGGCGATCTCGAACAACCGGCGGCTCGCCTCGCTGATCGCGCGTTCGGATTCGCGCAGCGCGTCGGCCGCCTCCGACTTCACCTCCTCGGCACCGGCAACCTTCTTCTGCAGCGCCTCGATACGCTGCCGCCGTTCCTGCAGCTCACCGCGAGCGGCGTCCGCCGCCTTCGGGGACGCCGAGGCCGGACGTGCATCGGCGGCAGCCACGGCAGCGAGCACCCCCGCGATGAGCAGCGCGCCCAGCAGCGCCGCGCGGCCCCGGCCGCCATGACAGCCCAGGTCGCTGCCAGGCGCTCGCGGCACCGCAGGATGCGCCGACGGCGCGGGGAACTCCGGCGGGAGGATCAGTCGAAGGAGACCAGCGGGCGGCCGGTCATCTCGGGCGGTTGCGGGACGCCCATCATGCGCAGCAGGGTCGGCGCGATATCCTGCAGCGCGCCGCCTTTGGCGATCTTCGCCGGCCGGCCGACATGCACCAGCGGCACAACGTTCAGCGTGTGGGCGGTATGCGCCTGCTTCGATTCAGGGTCGCGCATCATCTCGGCATTGCCATGGTCGGCGGTGATCAGCACCTCCCCGCCGGCCGCACGCATCGCGGCAACCACGCGCCCGACACAGGTGTCGATCGCCTCGACGGCCTGCCGGGCCGCATCGAAGTTGCCGGTATGGCCGACCATGTCGCAGTTCGCGTAGTTGCAGATGATCGCGTCGTAGCGGCGGCTGGCAATGGCCGCCTCGAGTTCGGCGGTGACCTCGAACGCGCTCATCTCGGGCTTCAGGTCGTACGTGGCGACCTTCGGCGAAGGCACCAGCACCCGCGACTCGCCCGCGTACGCGTCTTCGACGCCGCCGTTGAAGAAATAGGTGACATGGGCGTACTTCTCGGTCTCCGCGATGCGCAGCTGGGTCAGGCCGCGCGAAGCCAGGTATTCGCCGAAGCCGTTGCGGATCGAATCGGGCGGGAAGGCCGCGGGCAGCGCGTCGAACTCGTCGCCATAGCGGGTCAGGGTCACGAATGCAGACAGCTTCGGACACGCCTCGCGTGCAAAACCGTCGAAGGCCGGGTCGGTTATCGCGCGGGTGATCTCGCGGGCACGATCGGCGCGGAAGTTCATGAATACCACCGCATCGCCGTCGCCGATCGTCGCCGGCTGCGTGCCGGGCGGCACGATCGCGGTCGCCGCCACGAATTCGTCGGATTCGCCGCGGGCATAGGCTGCCGCGAGGCCCGCAACCGGATCGCCAGCGGTGAACGCGGCCCGGCCGAGCGTGATCAGGTCGTAGGCCACCTGCACCCGTTCCCAGCGCTTGTCGCGATCCATCGCGAAGTAACGGCCGACGATCGATGCGATGCGCGCATCGGCCGCCGAGCCGGCCTGCGCGAGTACCTTCTCGAGCATCACGAGCGTGGGTTCGGCGCTCTTCGGCGGCGTGTCGCGGCCATCGAGGAATGCGTGCACGTAGACCCGGTGCAGGCCGTTGTCGAATGCCAGTTGCACGATCGCCGCGAGGTGCGACTCGTGGCAGTGCACGCCACCGGGCGAAGCAAGGCCCAGCACGTGCAGCGCACCGCCGGTCGCCTGCGCGGCGCCGATCGCGCCGAGCAGGGCGGCATTGCCCGCGAAGGCGCCGGTCTCGATCGCGTGGTCGATCTTGGTGAGTTCCTGGTAGACGACGCGGCCGGCGCCGATGTTAAGGTGGCCAACCTCCGAATTGCCCATCTGCCCCACCGGCAGGCCGACATGGCGCTCCGAGGCATCGATCGTCGTATGCGCGCAGGCATGCCACAGGCTGTCCCACACCGGCTTGCGTGCATGCAGGATCGCATTGTCTTCCCCCCCCTCGCGGTAGCCGAATCCGTCGAGGATAAGCAGCAGGACCGGGGTGATGCCGGCCGGCCGGGCCGGGACCGACAATCGCAGGACGGAACCGGAAGGCGTCCCGGAAACAGAACCGGCAGGGGAACCGGCAGGCATCTCGGCTGGCGACAGGGCAGTCATGGGTGCATGAGTGAGCATGGGCAACGATCCTACTTCATAATACGCGCCCGTCGATATCGGGCCGGTGGCATTCGTCATTGGCCAACCGCTGGAGTACAGCCGAGTGAGTGTCTGGGATTTCCTGCAACAGAACATCCTGCTGGTGACGGTGGCAGTGGTCAGCGGATCGCTGCTCATGTGGCCGCTCCTCATGGGCCTCATCAACGGCACGAGCGAGATCGGGGTGACCGATGCCGTCAATCTGATCAACCGCAAGGATGCGCTGCTGATCGACGTGCGCGATCCGGCAGAGTTCGCTGCCGGACACATCCCGCACGCGCGCAACGTGCCTGCGGCAGAGGTCGCCGGTCGCCTGAAGGAATTCGACAAGTACAAGGCGAAGCCGATCATCGTCCATTGCCGCAACGGCCAGCGGTCCGGCGCCGCGACCAATGCCTTCCGCAAGGCCGGCTTCGCCGAGGCGGTCAAGCTGCGCGACGGCCTGACCGCATGGGAACAGGCCAACCTTCCGATCCAGAAGGGCGCGAAGGGCTGAGACGCCGTACCGACCCCGAAGCGACCCCGAAGCGACCCCGAACAGGAAACGCAGCGATGCCGAAGATCACGATGTACTCGACCGGAGTCTGCCCCTACTGCCAGATGGCCGAGCGCCTGCTGCGGGCGAAGGGCGTCACCGAGATAGAAAAGATCCGCATCGATACCGACCCGGCAATCCGCGATCAGATGATCGAGCGCACCGGCCGTCGCACCGTGCCGCAGATCTACATCGGCGAGCGCCATGTCGGCGGCTTCGACGACCTGTCCGCGCTTGACCGCGCCGGCGGTCTCGATCCGCTACTGGCCGGCGCCTGAGCGCGACAGCAGGCCTGTTGACGGCCGCCCGCGCGCACAGCACACCACTTCCCCTCCGCCGCCCCGGCGGCAATCGAACGGATCGACCATGGCCGAAACCACTCCTGCAGCAGGCGCGACACAACCGCAGTTCGCGATCGAGAAGCTTTACATCAAGGATCTCTCGCTCGAAGTCCCGAACGCCCCGAACATCTTCATGGAACAGGGCCAGCCCGCGGTCGACCTCAACCTGCACACCGACGGCAAGCATATCCGCGACGACGCCTACCACGTCACGCTGACCGTCACCGTGACGGCGAAGATGGGCGACAAGACCCTGTTCCTGATCGAGGTCGTGCAGGGCGGCATCTTCCGCATCTCCGGCGTGCTGCCGGACATGCTGCCCCAGGTGCTGGGCATCACCTGCCCGAACCTGCTGTATCCGTACGCGCGCGAAGTGGTGTCGGACGTATCGGTCCGCGCGGGTTTCATGCCGATCGTCCTGCAGCCGATCAACTTCGAGATGCTGTACCAGCAGCAGGCACAGGCTGCCGCAGCCCCGGCCGGCGACGGCCAGACGCACTGATCCGGATCCCGGCGGCCATGGCAGGCATGCGTCCGGGACGGCCGGTCCGGCCGGGCCACCAGCCCAGCCCGGTGGCCTGCGCGATGCTGGCGCTGGCGGCCCTGCTGGCCGCACCAGCCGCTTCGGCGCAGGCGTTCCGGTCGATCGGAGAACCCGCAGCCGTCCTCTATGACGGCCCTTCCGCGAAGTCGAAGCGACTATGGGTGCTGGGGCGCGGGTATCCCGTGCAGGTCGTCGTGGCGACCGAGGGCTGGACCAAGGTGCGCGACGCCACCGGAGCACTGTCCTGGGTCGAGAACCGTGCGCTGTCCTCGGCACGTACGGTGCTGGTGCGCGCGGCCACCGGAACGATGCGCGACAGCCCCTCCGAAGCCGGTGCCGTCGTGCTGCGCCTCGGGCGGGATGTGGTACTCGACATGGTCGAGCCGCCGGCCGGTGAATGGGTGCGCGTCCGCCACCGCGACGGTGCGATCGGCTTCATCCACGTGAACCAGGTCTTCGGCTCGTGAAGATCGCGGTACTCGGTGCCGGTGCGTGGGGCACGGCACTGGCCTCCACGTTCGCCGACCGGCATGAGGTCTCGCTCTGGACGCGCGACCCGGCACATGCGGCGGAGCTGGCAGGCAGCCGCGAAAACCTGCGCTACCTGCCGGGGCACCGCCTGCCCGCTTCGATCAGCGTCGCCCCGGAGCTCGGCCGCTGCCTCGACGATGCCACGCTGATCCTCGCCGCAGTGCCGACCGGAGCACTCGCCTCGACGCTGCAGCGGCTGGAAGCGATCGCCGGCGCGAGCGAACGCCCGCTGCTCTGGGCCTGCAAGGGGTTCGACGCATCCACCGGCGAACTGCCGCACCGGATCATCGCCCGCGTGCGCACCGGCGGTGCTCCGAGCGGCGTACTGTCGGGCCCGAGTTTCGCCGCCGAGATCGCGCGCGGCCTGCCCGCGGCGCTGACCCTGGCCTCGGCCGATGCCGCGTTCGCCAGGTCGACCGCGCATGCGCTGCACGGCAGCCGGCTGCGCATCTACTCGTCGCCGGACGTGATCGGCGTCGAGGTCGGCGGCGCTGCGAAGAACGTGATGGCGATCGCCGCGGGCATCTGCGACGGGCTGGCGCTGGGGCTCAATGCACGCGCAGCGCTGATCACCCGCGGCCTTGCCGAACTCACCCGACTGGGACTGCGCCTGGGCGGACGTCCCGACACGCTTATGGGCCTGAGCGGCGCCGGCGACCTCATCCTCACCTGCACCGGCGACCTGTCCCGCAACCGGCAGGTCGGGCTGCGGCTCGCGCAGGACGTACCACTCGCGGAGATCCTCGCCACACTCGGCCATGTGGCCGAAGGCGTGTCCAGTGCACATGCGCTGGCCGCACTCGCACGTGCGAATGCGATCGAGATGCCGATTACCGAGGCGGTGTGCGAGGTGCTCGACGGCAGCCTCGATGCGCGCGCGGCGGTCGAGGAACTGATGCGGCGGGATCCGCGGCCCGAAGCCGACTGACCGCCGGGCGACTCTCAGGCACCGCCCGTAAAGCCATGCTGGCGCCAGGCCTCGAACACGACGGCCGACACCGAATTGCCGAGGTTGAGGCTGCGCGATGCCGGCTGCATCGGCAACCGTAGCCGGCACGCCGTCTCGAAGGTCTCCAGCACGGCAGCCGGCAGTCCGCTGCTTTCCGCGCCGAACACGAATGCATCCCCGGGCCGGAACGCGACCTCGCTGTAGCGCATGCTGCCACGCGTGGTGATCGCGAACCGGCGCGCACCGCCGAGCGCGGCAACGCAGGCCGTCCAGTCGGCGTGGCGCCGGACGGTCGCATGTTCGTGGTAGTCGAGGCCGGCACGCTTGAGACCCTTGTCGGTCATCACGAAACCCAAGGGCTCCACCAGATGCAAGCGGCAACCGGTGTTGGCCGCGAGCCGGATCACGTTGCCGGTATTCGGGGCGATCTCGGGATTTACCAGCACGATCTCGAACATGCCCTGATGTTACCGGCAGGCGCGTCCGAATCGACGCGCGCAACGCAAACCGCTGACCGTTCACCAGGCGGCGTCGATCACCTCGCCCAGCAGGCCGGCCTCGCGCCTGAACTCGCGCTTCGGATCCGCGTTGAAGTTCTTCAGCGAGTCCTGCACGATCAGTGGCAGGCTCTCGCGCGGCACCTGCACCGGCAACTGCGACAGCCGTACCGGCAGCCCGAGCGCGAGCGCGCGAGCGTCGAACGCGTCGGCGGCAAGGTGGTGCGCCTGGGCGAGTTCGTCCGCACCGGCGTGCGGGTCCAGCGCGCACAGGGCTACGGCCATGTTGCGGGTAGCCCGCGGATCGCGCGGACCGAGCGCACGCATCACGGTCGAGGTGACGGCGGCATTGGCCTGTCCCTGAGACACCTGCGGGAAGCGGATGAACAGCGCGGTGGCGAATGCATAGGCCACGCGCTGCACCCAGTGTTTGTCGAACATCGTGCCGCCATCGTCTGCATCGCGATTCTGCAGCCAGGCCGCCGCGCACAGTTCAAGCCGGGGCACCGGGTCATCGGGTGCCGCGAGCAGGCGCGGCAGTGCACGATCGGCAAGCGCGAAGGCCTGCCGGCGATTGCCCTCGACCAGCGGGTTCTGGCGCTCGGTGCCCAGGTTGACCAGCGCACGGCAGTACACCGAGAAGCCGCTCTCCAGCGCCAGCGAGACCGGCGCGTTCTGCAGCGCGCGATGATCCCAGAACACCGCCTGCGGCCGGGTCTTCGGATCGAAGAACTCCATCCGGTGGTCCAGGTCCTCGTTGCGGATGGCCGAACCACCACGGTGCGTCGCCGAGGTGCCGACGGTGCAGATGGCGATGATCGGCAGCTTGGGAGCCATCAGCTTCGGGCTGATCGCGGCGCCCTGCTCCGGATACTGGGTGATCATCTTCATCACGTCGCCCGCCTCGGCGAGCAGGATCGCGACCACACGCGTCGCCTGCATCACGCTGCCGCCGCCGATCGCGAGCAGCACGTCGGCCCCGGCGGCACGTGCAGCATCGCGCGCCTCGACGACGTCGGGATACGGCGAATCCTTGCGCATGCGGTCGAACTGGCCGGCATAGGCGGGCCCGAGCCGGTCACGCACCAGCGCGACCAGGCCGGTGCGGGTAGCGACCGAGCGGCCGCAGACGATGAAGGCCCGCTTCGCCTTCAAGCGCGCGACTTCGGTTGCGAGCGAATCGAGCGCCAGTTCACCGCTGTAGAGGCGCACCGCCGGCGTCACTGCCCGGAACTCGGTGACCAGCACGGAACCGCCTTCGGAACTGCTGCCCATGGCCGGGCCCTCCTGCATGCTGTCCTGCAACTCGCCCGAGGGGGCCGAGGGGGTCAGGTCTTGACTTTTGGAGGGGGCCGAGGGGGTCAGGTCTTTGCACCGGCCGAGGGGGTCAGGTCT
>CANGXU010000182.1 GCA_947457885.1 Betaproteobacteria bacterium | reverse complement strand
GTCTCGAGCGGGTTGCCGATCATGTTGATCAGGTAGTACTTGTCGAGGCCCATGTCGGTGCACCACCAGTTCGGATGCACGAACACGAACACCCCCAGCTGCTCGGCAGTCTTGAACAGCGGACGGTACTTCGGGTCGGCGAGCTGCTGGTTGTTCACCATCGCCTGCATCTCGACCGCCTTGAACTTGTACTCGCGCACCGCACGCTCGAGTTCCGCGATCGACGCATCGACGTCCTGCAGCGGCAGGCTCGCCATGCCACGCAGGCGGTCGGGCCGCTTCGCCACCATCGCGGCGATGCCGTCGTTGTGCAGCTTCGCGATCTTCAGGCCGATCTCGGGCTTGGTCCAGTAATAGAAGGTGGGCGGCGCGGCCGAGATCATCGAGATGTCGATGCCCTTCTTCTCCATCGCCTCGACCTTGGCGTCGGCATCGTAGTACTCCGGCACCAACGGGAAGCTGTTCTCCTTGCGCACCACGCGGCGCTTGTCGCCCTCGCCTTCGATGCGAGTCTCGAAGGTCGCCTGGTCGGCGAGTACGGCATCGATGACCCCCTGCGGGATCACGTGGTTGTGCAGGTCGATTCGTTTCATCGAAGCTCCATCGGTGTCGGTGCGGTCGGCGTGCGTGCCCCGGCGGGGCCGGCGAGCGCGGAGTATAAGGGGGCCGGCCCGCGCAGGCGCGTCAGTTTATACTGGCTTCAGGCACACTCGAACCGCAAGCCGGAGGAGCAACAACAATGAGCAATTGCCACCAAACGATGCTGGTCGTCGGCGGCGGTATCATGGGCGCAGGCATCGCCACGTCCTTCGCGTCGGCCGGCTGGACCGTGCACGTGATGAGTCCGTCGAAGAAGACCCGCGACGGCCTGCCCGCCAGCATCCGCACCGGCCTGTCGAAGCTGCAGGTCGACGAGTCGCTGGCCGACAAGGTCGGCATCCACGAGTCGCTCGATACCGTGCCCTGGCCTGCGCTCGCGCTGGTCGTCGAGTCGGTGACCGAAGACCTGCCGCTGAAACAGCGGCTGTTCCCCGACCTCGCGGCGCGCAGCACGGCGCAGACCATCCTTGCCACCAACACCTCCAGCTTCCCGATCGGCGACATCGCGAAGGCGGTGCCGGAGGGCGACCGCGCCCGCGTTGCCGGTCTGCACTACTTCATGCCGGCGCACCTGGTGCCGCTGGTCGAGATCGTGCGTTCAGAATTCACGGCCGACTGGGTCGTCGACCGGCTCGAGGGCTGGATGCGCGATGCACGCAAGGCACCGATCCGCGTGAACAAGGACATCTGCGGCTTCATCGGCAACCGCCTGCAGGCGGCGCTGATCCGCGAGGCCCTCTACCTTGTGGAATCGGGCGTGACCACCGCGCAGGGCATCGACGACGCGGTGCGCTTCGGCTTCGGCTTCCGCTTCCTCGCCTGCGGCCCCATGAAGCAGAAAGAATTCTCGGGCTGGGACACCAACCTGGCGGCCGGCAACGTGATCTACCCGACGCTGTGCAACAACACGAAGCACGGCGAGATGCTGCACGGGATGGTGGCCGCCGGTCACATCGGCATGAAGACGAAGCACGGCTTCTGGGAATACACCGACGAGAAGATCGCAGCCGAGAAGGCAGCGTACGAGAAGAAACTGCGCCAGGCATTCGAACTGCTGCAGTCGGAACTGGGCGGCTGAATGTCAGCCCGAATCTCAGCCCGAATCTCGGCCCGAATCTCGGCCTGAATCCCAGGCTCCAGCGCAGCCGGCAACGCGGATACCGGCGGCGCGGTATCCGCGTTGCGTCCCGCGGCGATTACTTCGCCGCGATGACCATGATCTCGATCAGGGTCGTGGGGTTGCCGAGGCCGACCTGTACGGTCGCACGCGCGGGCAGGTTCTTCGGATCGACCCAGGCGAGCCAGGCCTCGTCCATGCCGGGCTTGTTGCGCATGTCGGAGATGTAGCAGGTCGCGGAGAGGATCTTCGACTTGTTCGTGCCGCAGAGGGCAAGCGCGCGGTCGATGTCAGCCAGCACCTGCTCGGTCTGCCCCTTGGTGTCGAGGGTCTCGTCGGACGCGACCATGCCGGCGAGGTAGCACACGCCGTTGTACTCGACGGCATCGCTGAGTTTCGGGCCGGACGGATGACGGACGATCGTGCTCATGGGTGGACTCCTTGTTTGGCGGAACGGCGGAGCTTAGCGAGTGCATCCGGCGTGCGCAAATCAGCGGTAGCGCAATACCTCGCTCAAGCCGACCGGAGACGCCTGGTTGCCCCAGGAGGTGCGCACATGCGTCACCACCGCAGCCACCTGCTCGTCGGTCAGCAGGTGCGAGAACGGCGGCATGCCGTACGGCCTCGGGTTGCCGGCGGTGGAGGGCAGAAAGCCGCCCGACAGCACCACGCGGATCACGTTCGCCGGATTGGCCATCAGCAAGGCCCGGTTGCCGGCCAGCGGCGGAAATGCATCCGTGCTGCCGCGGCCGTCGTCGCCATGGCAGCCCGCACAATGATCGGCGTATATCGCCGCACCTACGCTGACGACGCGCGGCGCGACCGGAGCCGCTACCGCGGTGGCCGCCCGCGCCGGCGCCACAGGCAGCGAACGCAGGAACGTGGCCATCGCCGCCAGGTCTTCCGGCGACAGATGCTGCGTGCTGCGATGGACGACCTCCGCCATCGGCCCGAGCACCGACGCGTGGCCATTGAAGCCGTCGCGCAGCAGCCGTACCACGTCCTGCTCCGACCATCGGGCCACACCGCCCTCGACGTCGGAGGCGAGCGACGGGGCATACCAGCGCTGCATCGGCACGAGGCCACCCGTCCACTCGAGCGCGGTATCGGTCGCGCCCCAGGCATTGCGCGGCCCGTGGCAGGCGCTGCAGTGGCCCAGGCCGCGCACGAGGTAGGCGCCCCGGTTCCATCCCGCGTCGTGCGCCGGATCGTCGCGCCACGCCTCGGGCCGGAAATACAGGGCGCGCCAGACCGCGAGTGCTGCCTGCGAGTCGTACGGAAAGCGCAATGCATGCGACGGATTGGGCTGCACGACCGGCGGCACCGTGCGCAGGAATGCGAAGATCGCATCGGCATCGGCGCGGGTGATCCGGGTGTAGTGCGTGTACGGGAATGCCGGATAGAGCAGCCGCCCGTCCCTGGAGCGCCCGTTGTGGAGCGCGCGCCAGAAATGCGAAGCGTTCCAGTCGCCGAGCCCGGTCGTCGGATCGGGCGTGAGGTTGCCCGCATACACCACGCCGAACGGGGTCTCGACGCCACGGCCGCCCGCCCACTCGGCACCACCGCGTGCGGTATGACAGCCTGCGCAGTTGCCGGCACGCGCCAGATACGCGCCGCGTTCGACCAGGGCCGCCTGCGCCACCCGATCGACCGGTGGCGCAGCCCCGGGCTCGACCGGATCCTCGCCCTGCAGGTTAAGCGCCACGACCAGTGCCGCGGCCGTCCCGATCAGCGCCAGCAGGCCAGTGACCGCACGCAGGCACACTGCAAGCCGGCCAGCCCGTCCGCGACCATCGCTCACACGGTTCACGGAATGCTCCCGCACTGCAGCGGCAGTGGTGCAGCCAGCGCGCCTGCAGGCCGACCGCCCGACGGCACCGGCTGCGCAGACAGCCACGCAGCTGCGGCCGCGACATCCTCGCCGGTCATGCGGGATGCGATCTGCGCCATGCAGTCGGGCTCGGCCGCGCGCCGCTGTTTCGACTGCCACGCCCCCACCTGCGCGGCGATGTAGTCGCGCGGCAGGCCCAGCAGGCCCGGCATCGCCGGCAGCACGCCGGTCAGCGCTTCGCCATGGCAGGCCATGCAGGCCGGCAGCCGGCGCGTCGGATCGCCCTCACGGACCAGCCGTTCGCCTCGGGCGAGTTGCGCGGCATCCGCCTTCGCCGCAGCCGGCGGCGGATAAGGCAGCGCCTGGCGCGAGAACCAGATCGCGATCTCCAGCAGGTAGGCGTCGGACAGGTGCTGCACCAGGTAGCCCATCGCTGCGTTGGAGCGGCGTCCCTCCCGGAAATGGACCAGCTGGTTGTACAGATAGCCCGCTGGCTTGCCGGCGATCCGCGGGAAATAGCCTTCAGCGGTCGCCCGTCCTTCTCGACCGTGGCAGGGGGTACAGGCCTGCATCCTTCGCGCCATCGGATCGAGCGCGCCTGCCGTGTCCTGCGCCAGGGCACCCGGCAGGCCGCCCGCAGCCAGCGCGTGCGCAAACACGGTGCATGCCAGCCATCGGCGCAGCATGGCCCCGGCCGCCCTAGAGCGTCGGCTGGCCCCGGAAGTGGTCGTACCGGTCCATCGATTCGATGCCCAGTTCGAGCATACGGTTTCCCTGCAATACACGCAGCGGCACCTTCACCCCGGGCTTGCCATACGCCCAGAGCCGTTGGTAGAGATCGGCCTGGCCGGCGAGTTCCTGGCCAGCCAGTGCGGTGATGATGTCGCCCCTGCGCAATCCCGCCTTCTGCGCGGGGCTTTCCGGGGTCACCCGGGTCACGACGATGCGGCCCTGCACTTCCTGAGTATGCACGCCGAGCCAGGGACGCGCATCGGAGCGTCGGCCGTTCGCGATCAGGTCTCCGAGGATTGGCCGCAGCGCGTTGATCGGGATGAACATGTTGCCCGGGAAGTTCGCCCTCGGCTGCACCGCATCGGCGACGAACAGCGAGCCGATGCCGAGCAGGCGCCCATCGCGGCCGATCAGCGCCGCGCCGGCAAAGTCGCCGCGCGGCGGCGCGGTGAAGATCGCATCGTCGAGGATGTACTCCCAGTAGCCGGTGAAGGTCCGGCGCGAAGCCACGTAGGCCACGTCTGCCGCCACCGCACTGGCGACCAGCACCGCTTCGGTCGCCTCGAGGGGCGCGGAGTCGCCGAGTTCCACCGGCCGCACCGCGAGCGGCGTGCTGGTGCGGATCAGCGCAAGGCCGGTCGGCTGGTCGAAGGCGACCAGCGTCGCCGGCACGCTCTTGCCATCGCCGGTGAAGACCTCGATCCGCGAAGCCTCGACCACGATGTAGCCGATGGTGAGGATGAGGCCGCTGCTGTCGATCACCACCCCGGTACCTTCGCGGTCGGGACCGAGCAGCTCCATCGACGTGGCATCGCGCAGTGCCTTCATGCGGATACGGACCACCGCGCCCACCGCCTCGCGCAGACGGGCGGCTGCTGCGGTCGCATCGGCAGGGGCAGCGGCGGCCGGGGCCACCGGCGGCGGCTTGCCTTGCGCCTGCGCCGGCTGCACCCCTGCGGACATCACCACGGCGAGGGCAAGCAGCATGCCGGTGAACAGGCATGCGATGCGCACCGCCACCGCTGCCGGACGAGGAAACAAGGCCGGGCCAGGCCGACATCGACATCCCGGCGCGATCTCGGCATCGAGACTTCGGCCCGAGCAGCGTGGCCGCAGCAGTGCGTCATTCATCGGGGCTCTCCACGGCAGTTACAGGCGACAGGAGTGTGACACGAAGCCCGACCTGCGCCGCTGGCCCGCCCTCTGTTCCAGCCAAAACCAGCGCGTCATATCCTTATTCGATTTCGTGCGTTCCAACCGGCGCTCCGAGCCGCGATAATGAGGCACCCGGCCATGCAGCCATGGCAGGGCCGGAGCCCGCCTGCATTGCCGCGTCCTTGCACCGCATTGCCCGTCCGGGCTGCAACGAACCAGGAGCCTCGACGATGGCATTTCCACGCAGTATCGCAGGTGCGCTGCTGCTCGCAGCCGCCGCGGCAGGCAGTGCTGCCGCGCAGACCCCATCGGAGCGTCAGGTACGCGGATGGGCGGCGAGTTGCGCCGCCTGTCACAACACGGAGGGCCGCTCGGTCGGCGGCTTCCCTGCCCTGGCCGGCCGCAATGCCGACGATACCTATCGCGCACTGATCGAGTTCCAGTCGGGCCAGCGTCCGGCCGCAACGATCATGCACCAGCACGCCCGCGGCTACACGACAGACGAGCTGCGGCGTATCGCCGAGTGGTTCGCGAACGTGAAACCCGCCCGCTAGGCCGACACCGGAGTCCCCGCATGAGCGTCAATCGCAGAACCTTCATCAAGGCAGGCGCCGCCAGTGCCAGCCTCGCGCTGAGCGGCTGTGCAGCGATCCCCGATCGCCCCCTCGCGCGCGTGGTCGTGATCGGTGGTGGCTATGGCGGCGCCACCGCCGCCAAGTACCTTCGGCTGTGGGAGCCTCGGCTCGACGTGACGCTGGTCGAGCGCAACGAGGCATTCGTGTCGTGCCCGATCAGCAACCTGGTCCTGGCAGGTACCGAGAAGATCGAGAACCTGACCGTCCGCTACGACGGGTTACGCAAGTACGGCGTGCGAGTGATCCGCGACGACGCGACCGCGATCGACTACGACAAGCGCGTCGTACGCCTGGCGCGAGGCGATGCGCTGCCCTGGGACCGGCTGATCGTCGCCCCCGGCATCGACTTCCAGTACGAACAGATCCCGGGGCTGGACAACGCAGCAGCGCAGTCGCGGGTGCTGCACGCCTGGAAGGCTGGCCCACAGACGGTCGCCCTGCGTCGCCAGCTCGAGGCGATGCCCGACGGTGGCGTGTTCGCGATCTCGATCCCGCGCTCCCCGTACCGCTGCCCGCCCGGACCCTACGAGCGTGCGTCGGTGGTCGCCGACTACTTCCGCCAGTACAAGCCGAAGTCGAAGGTGCTGGTGCTCGACGCGAACGCCGACATCGTGTCCAAGCCGGCGCTGTTCCGCGGCGTCTGGGAGGAGCGCTACAAGGGCATCGTCGAGTACCGTCCGAACAGCGAACTGGTCGAGTTCGACGTGAAGGCCAACGTGGCGCGCATGCAGGTCGAAGACGTGAAGGCCAGCCTGTTCAACATCATCCCGCCGCAGCGCGCCGGCAACATCGCCAGCGAGCTGATCACCGTCAATCGACAGTGGTGCGGGGTCGAGTTCCTCGGCTTCGAATCGCTGAAGATCCCGGGCGTGCACGTGATCGGCGACGCGACGGCGCCGGCACCGGCGATGCCCAAGTCGGGCTTCATGGCGAACAACCATGCGAAAGTCGCGGCCGACGCGGTGATCGCGAAGCTGACCGGTCAGCCGTTGAATACGGACCCGATCATCGCGAACACCTGCTACAGCTTCCTGACCACCACCGAGGCGGTACATGTCGCGTCGGTCCACAAGTACGACCGCGACCAGAAGACGCTCGTGGTGGTCAAGGGGTCGGGTGGGCTGTCGTCGAGGCGCACGGCGCTGGAGGGGGAGTACGCGTACGCATGGGCGCGCAACATCTGGGCAGACGCGCTGGGCTGACAGGGCGTTGCGGGGACGTCGCCATCGGGTAGCTTGAGCAGCCGATGGCTTGAGCATCGGATGGCTTGAGCAGCAGCCGGCGCGGGGCCGCGGACACCGGGCTGCCGACTCCGTTCATGTCCCCCGGCGCCGGGCG
>CANGXU010000181.1 GCA_947457885.1 Betaproteobacteria bacterium | reverse complement strand
TCGCCCAAGCGCTACGACAGTGATCGAAACCTTTCAAACCCCAGCCCCGATACACTGCGTCCCTTCACAACCGATCGACTCCCTTCGCCGCCCCCTTTTCACTCCCGTCCAGGCTCATACCTGAATTGGAAACGACTCCGCGGACGACAGCACAGGCGCGCCGACCGACCCCGGCAGGCTTCGCCGCGGGGGAGCGTTCGTTGCCCGCCCCACTGATTCAGGGGACAATCCGTGTCCTTTTCGGACGGAGGGCTGGGGCTCGCAGCACTCATGTGGAAGTGATTCGTTCGCACGCGCGTCAGGAGGACTCAGTGACGGATTTTGCAGGCGTCCAGCGGCTCCGACCGGCAGCCTCGCAGCTGCCGGTCGGCTGGTACATCGACCCGGCCGTATGGGCGATGGAGGAACGCCTGATCTTCGATCCCGGCCCGCGCTACATCGGACATGAGCTGATGGTGCCGGAGCCCGGAGACTACCGCGTACCGGAGACCACGCGCGGCGCGGATGTCCTGGTGCGCAACGCCGGGGATATAGAGCTGCTGTCCAACGTCTGTCGGCATCGCCAGGCGCAGATGCTGCAGGGTGCCGGCCATGCGGAACAGATCGTGTGTCCGCTGCACCGCTGGACCTACGATCTGTCCGGGCGCCTGCTCGGAGCGCCGAAGTTCGGCGCATCGCCCTGCCTCGATCTGCAGCGCACGGCGCTCGCCCGCTGGAACGGGCTGCTGTTCGATGCCCGGCGCGACATCGCGCACGACCTCGCGCAACTCTCCCGGGTCGATGAGATCGACTTCGACGGCTATCGCTTCGACCACCAGCTGGTCGAACACTACGACGTGAACTGGAAGACCTTCATCGAGGTGTACCTCGAGGACTACCACGTCGACCCGTTCCATCCCGGACTTGGCCGTTTCGTTGACTGCGACAACCTCGACTGGGAGTTCGGTGACTGGTACTCGGTGCAGCGGGTCGGGGTCAACAGCCGGCTGGCGCGCGCTGCCGGTTCTCCGGTCTATTCGCGCTGGCACGAGCAGGTGCTGAAGCAGCGCGGCGGCAAGCCGCCGCAGCTGGGGGCGATCTGGCTGACCTACTATCCGAACGTGATGGTGGAGTGGTACCCGGGCGTGCTGGTGGTCAGCTCGGTCAGGCCCGACGGCCCCGAGCGCTGCACCAATGTCGTCGAGTTCTATTACCCGGAGGAGATCGCCTGCTTCGAGCGCGAGTTCGTCGAGGCTCAGCGTGCGGCCTACATCGAGACAGCCGCCGAGGACCGCGAGATCTGCGAGCGCATGCAGGCAGGGCGCAGGATCCTCTGGCACCAGGGCCGCAACGATGTCGGCCCGTACCACTCTCCGTACGAAGACGGCATGCAGCACTTCCACGAGTTCGTGCAGCGCCAGCTGCACGGCGGCTAGCAGGCCACCGCCCGCGTGGCAGCCCTGTGGATGGTCGTCTCCGGGCTGTTCTTCACCGCCCATGGGGTGTTCGTCAAGCTGGCTGCGGGCCGCTTCGGGCTGGGCGAGCTGATGCTCTACCGCAGCCTGTTCATCGTGGTCGCGATCGTGCTGTTCACCCGCCTGGCCGGGTGGCCGCTGCGCACCCCGCACTGGCGCGGGCATCTGACGCGAAGCATCGCGGGCGTGGTCTCGATGCTGCTGTTCTTCGCCTGCCTGGCGCATGCACCGCTCGCCACCGCGGTCACGCTCAATTACACCTCTCCGCTGTTCCTCGCGCTGATCACCGGTCTGCTGCTGCGGGAGCGGCTGTCGCTGCCCGCCGTCGTGGCAATCGCGACCGGCTTCGCCGGCGTGCTGGCACTGCTTCAACCCTGGACGGAAGGCTCGCCGCTCGGACCGGGCCTGCTCGGCCTGGCCGGCGGGGCGGTGGCGGCTGTCGCCTATCTCGGTGTCCGGCAACTCGGCGCGGCCGGTGAACCGGAGTGGCGGACCGTGTTCTATTTCGCACTGCTCGGACTGGTGGCAGGTGCTGCGGCGCTGCCGTTCACCGGTGCGACTCCGGTACGCGTATCCGACCTGCCGCTGCTGGTGGCCATCGGCGCCTTTGCACTCGCCTCGCAGCTGGCGATGACCTGCGCCTACTCGCGGGGGGCAACTCTGGTCGTGGCGACGCTGTCCTACTGCGGCGTGCTGTTTGCCGGCCTGTACGACCTGTTCGCGGCCGGCGAGGCGCCGACGGCCGCGGGCTGGCTGGGCATGACGCTGATCGCCAGCGCTGGCGTGCTGTCGGTCGTTGCACGGCGCGCACCGCTGCCGAGGGCTATACACTCGGAGCGCCGGTGACCAGCCGGCTCCCCGCGGCGCAGAGCCGCTCCTCCCAGGCTCGAGAACGACCACACCCAGATGAACCACCACACCCTGATCAGCACCGAGGCGCTCGCCGCGAACCTGTCCGATTCCGATCTCGTCGTCTTCGACTGCCGGCATGACCTGATGGACGTCGAGGCTGGCCGCAACGCCTATGCCGCAGGCCATATCCCCGGTGCACGTTTCGCCCACCTCGACGAGAACCTGTCCGGCCCGAAAACCGGGCGCTCTGGCCGCCATCCGCTGCCGGATGTCGTCGCCCTGTCGAACTGGCTGGGCCAGCAGGGCGTCGCCGCAGGCAGGCAGGTTGTCACCTACGACGCGAGCGGCGGTTTCTTCGCCGCTCGCCTGTGGTGGATGCTGCGCTGGCTGGGCCACGACACCGTAGCCGTGCTCGACGGCGGGCTGCCGAAATGGAAGCTCGAGAACCGTCCCCTGACGCAGGCTGCGCCGAACCGCGAGCCCGCGACGTTCACGCCGCGGCGGCGCGACGCACTGAAGGTCGACGTATCGACCGTGCTGGAAAACCTGCGTTCCCCGGCCATGCTGATCGTCGACGCCCGTACGCCGGAGCGATTCGCCGGCCTGAACGAGACGATGGATCCGGTCGGCGGGCATATCCCCGGCGCGGTCAACCGTTTCTTCCAGTCCAACCTCGAGAGCAATGGCACATTCAAGCCGGCCGGCACGCTGCACCGCGAATTCATCGATCTGATCACCGGTCACGCACCCGAGCAGGTCGTCCACCAGTGCGGATCCGGCGTGACCGCCTGCCACAACGTGCTGGCGATGGAAGTGGCCGGGCTCGAGGGCTCGCGGCTCTACCCCGGCTCGTGGAGCGAATGGTGCGCCGACCCATCGCGGCCGATGGAGCCGCAGCCGGCGAAGGCGCCTCCGGCCTAGACGCGGGCAACCACGGGCTGCACGGGGCGGGTAGCCCCGTGGGCCCGGCGATTCCTATTCGATCGCCTTGACGATATCTTCGACGACCTTCTTGGCGTCGCCGAAGACCATCATCGTCTTGTCCATGTAGAACAGTTCGTTGTCGAGGCCGGCATAACCGGCGGCCATCGACCGCTTGTTCACGATGATGGTGCGCGCCTTGTAGGCATCCAGGATCGGCATGCCGTAGATCGGGGTGCCCTTCACCAGCGCGGCCGGGTTCACCACGTCGTTGGCGCCGAGCACCATCACCACGTCGGTCTGCCCGAAGTCGCTGTTGATGTCCTCCATCTCGACGACCTGGTCGTACGGCACCTCGGCTTCGGCCAGCAGCACGTTCATGTGCCCCGGCATGCGGCCGGCGACCGGATGGATCGCGTAGCGCACCTGGATCCCCTTGGCTTGCAGCTTGTGCGCCATTTCCTTCACCGCATGCTGTGCCCGTGCCACCGCCAGGCCATAGCCCGGAACGATGATCACGCTGTCGGCGTTGGACAGCATGAATGCCACGTCGTCCGCACTGCCGCTCTTCACCGAGCGCTGCTCGGCCGTACCCGCAGCGGCACCGCCTTCCTGGCCGAATCCGCCCAGGATCACGTTGAAGAACGACCGGTTCATCGCCTTGCACATGATGTAGGACAGGATCGCCCCGCTCGATCCCACCAGCGACCCGGCGATGATCAGCATCGAGTTGTTCAGCGAGAAACCGATACCCGCTGCCGCCCAACCGGAGTAGCTGTTGAGCATCGACACCACCACCGGCATGTCCGCACCGCCGATCGGGATGATGATCAGCACGCCGAGCACGAAGGCGATCGCCAGCATCGCCCAGAACGGCGTCCAGTCCTGGGTCACCACGAACGCGATGCCGAAGCCGAACATGGCGATTGCCAGCACCAGGTTGAGCATGTGCTGGCCCTTGAACTGCACGGGCGCACCCTGGAACAGCCGGAACTTGTACTTGCCCGACAGCTTGCCGAACGCGATCACCGAACCGGAGAAGGTGATCGCGCCGACGAATGCGCCGATGAACAGTTCGATCCGGTTGCCGATCGGGATCGGCTGGCCACGGTTGACGAGGCCGAGCGCCCAGGGCTCGGCAACCGTCGCCACGGCGATGAACACGGCCGCCAGACCGATCATCGAGTGCATGAAAGCGACCAGTTCCGGCATCTTGGTCATCTCGACGCGCTTGGCCATCACCGCGCCGAGCGTGCCGCCGACAGCGACGCCGCCGATCACGTACAGCATGCCGGTGGTCGCCGACTGACCGGCAAGCTTGTAGATCAGCCCGACGGTGGTCAATGCGGCGATCGCCATGCCGACCATGCCGAACAGGTTGCCCAGCCGCGACGTGGTCGGGTGGGAAAGGCCTTTGAGCGCCTGAATGAAGCAGACCGAGGCGATCAGGTACAGCAGAACGACGAGATTCATGCTCATGCGTGGTCTCCCGCGGCTTTCCGGGGCTCTTTCTTCTTGAACATCTCGAGCATCCGGCGCGTGACGAGGAAGCCGCCGAACACGTTCACTGCGGCCAGTGCGACGGCGAGCACGCCCATCGTCTTGCCCAGCGGGGTCTCGGTCAGCGCGGCGGCGAGCATCGCGCCGACGATGACGATCGCGGAGATCGCGTTGGTCACCGCCATCAGCGGCGTATGCAGCGCGGGGGTCACGTTCCACACCACGTGGAAGCCGACGTAGATGGCGAGCACGAAGATGATCAGGTTTGTGATGGTCGGGTCAACGAGTTCCATGGCCGCTCTCTCTTTCGAGGTTATTGCTTGCGCACGAGTTCGCCGCCATGGCACACGAGGGTGCCGGCGACGAGGTCGTCTTCGCGGTTGAGGTTGAACTGCCCGGTCTTGTTGTCGAGCATCAGCGCCAGGAAGGTCATCAGGTTGCGGGCGTAGAGCGCGCTGGAATCGGTGGGTACCAGGGCCGGCAGGTTGGTCTGCCCGACCAGCTTCACGCCATGCGAGACCACCGTCTCGCCCGCCTTCGAACCCTCGACGTTGCCGCCCTGCTCGACCGCCATGTCGACGATCACCGAGCCGGGCTTCATCGACCTGACCATGTCGTCGGTGACCAGCACCGGCGCCTTGCGGCCCGGGATCAGCGCCGTCGTGATGACGATGTCGGCCAGCGCGATTCGCTTGGCGACTTCGGCCGCCTGGCGCGCCATCCACGAAGCCGGCATCGGCCGCGCGTAGCCGCCGACTCCCTGGGCGATCTCGCGCTCTTCATCGGTCTCGTACGGCACGTCGATGAACTTCGCGCCGAGCGACTCGATCTGCTCTTTCACCGCCGGGCGAACGTCGGACGCCTCGATCACCGCCCCCAGCCGCTTGGCGGTCGCGATGGCCTGGAGGCCGGCGACCCCGGCACCCAGGATCACCATGCGCGCCGCCTTCACCGTCCCCGCCGCGGTCATCAGCATCGGCATGATGCGGCCGTAGGTGTCGGCGCCGAGGATCACCGCCTTGTAGCCGGCGATGTTGGCCTGGGAGGACAGCACGTCCATCGACTGCGCGCGCGACGTTCGCGGCAGCAGTTCCATCGCGAACGCGGTCAGGCCCTGCCCGGCAAGGGCCTCGATGCCGGCCGCGTCGTATGGCGCCAGCAGGCCGACAAGGACGGTGCCGGATTTCATCGCGGAAACTTCTTCCGGGAGCGGCGCGCGGACCTTCAGGATCAGTTCGGCCTGGCCGTAGACCGAAGCGGCATCGGCCACGACCGTGGCGCCTGCGGCAGCGTAGTCGGCGTCGGGAAAATTGGCACCGGCCCCGGCACCAGCCTGCACGAACACGGCGTTCTGGCCGCCGGCGCAATACTTCTTGACCGTCTCGGGAGTCGCCGCAACCCGCGTCTCGCCAGGTCGAACTTCAGTGGGAATGCCGATCTTCATTTCAAGAGGTCCTTCTCCACGCCAGGCAGCGGTTATGGTGGTGATGGCCGACGCCGACCAAAAAGCCTCGGATTATATTCAAAACTCGCGGGCAGGCGAGACCTTCTCGATGCCTGACGGGGTCTGCAAAGCCCGGATCGGGTGGCTGCACCCCTATAATCCGGTTCCATGTCCCCGACGGATCCAGCGGCAAAACCCGTGGTGCGCATCCATGCGCTGCCCGACCTGCTGATCAGCCAGATCGCGGCCGGCGAGGTGATCGAGCGCCCGGCATCGGCACTGAAGGAACTGCTCGAGAACGCGATCGATGCCGGGGCGACCGAACTGGCGATCGAACTGGACGCCGGCGGCACGCGCCGGATCGCGGTGACCGACAATGGTCACGGCATCGACCGGGACGACCTCGCGCTGGCACTGACCCGCCATGCGACCAGCAAGATCGCGGCTCTCGAAGACCTGGAATCGGTCGCCAGCCTCGGCTTCCGCGGCGAGGCACTGGCCTCGATCGCATCGGTGGCCGACCTGACCCTGGCCAGCCGGACCGCCGATTCGCGCCATGGCTGGCGCATCGGCCACATGGGCGCGACCGGCGCCGGCAGCGATGCCGGCGCCCGCATCGGTCCGGCGGCGATCGCACCAGGGACCCGGATCGAGGCGCTCGACCTGTTCTTCAACACGCCGGCCCGCAAGCGCTTTCTGAAGTCGGAGCAGACCGAGTACGCGCACTGCGAGGAGGCGGTGCACCGCATCGCGCTCGCCCACCCCGCGGTCGGCTTCCGTCTGTCCCACAACGGCAAGCCGACGCTGCGCCTGCCGCCGCAGGATCGCGCGGCCCGCATCGTCGCGCTGCTGGGCAGCGATTTCGCCGATGCCGCTCTGCCGGTCGAGGAAGATATCGGGCACCTGGCGATCAGTGGCGCGATCGCGCAGCCGGCCTACTCGCGGGCCTCGCGCGATGCCCAGTACCTGTTCGTCAACGGCCGGTTCGTGCGCGACAAGCTGCTCTCGCATGCGGTGCGCGCCGCCTACCGCGACGTGCTGCACCACCAGCGTCATCCCGCGTTCGCGCTCTACGTCACCATCGACCCGCGCGCGGTCGACGTGAACGTGCATCCGACGAAGATCGAGGTGCGCTTCCGCGAGTCTCAGGCCGTGCACCAGTTCGTGCTGCATGCGCTGGAGAAGGCGCTCGCCTCGACGCGCGCGGGCGCGACCGGCGGCAGCCTCGCCAGCCGGCAG
>CANGXU010000180.1 GCA_947457885.1 Betaproteobacteria bacterium | reverse complement strand
TGGTCCAGCGCCCGGTACTGCTCCGTTGGAACCGACACCTCGCGCCCACGACCCGGACCCGCAGCATTGTCCAGCCGCACCGACAACTGCCCGGCCTCCGCGCGCGACACCGTCCCCATCGTGCCGTTCTTCACCCCGAGCTCCCGACTGTTCTCCCGGAACAGGACCCGATCCCCCGGCGCAAACGACCGGTTGCCCTCCGTCGTCTCGTAGGGACGCTCCCCGCGCAGTTCACCCGCCGCCTTCCGCTCACCCCGGATCGCCTCGTTGAGCGAGCGCACATCGTCGCGCCGGTGCGCCAGCGCCACCCGGGACCCGTCCGGGCGCGCCCGCAGATCCTCGACATACGCCTTCACGATCGCCTCGCGGGCCTGGGCCTGCGTCAACGCCATGTGCACCGCGCCCCGATCGGCATAGGCCCGCAGCGCCTCCGACGTTCGATGCTGCCCGAACGCCACCGACGCCTCCCGCTGCCAGGCTTCCTGCTGCCGGCGCACCGTGTCCATCTGCGCAAAGCCGGTCCGCTCGGCCACCGCCCGGAAGGCCGCCCCGGCCTCGATCGGCTGCAGCTGCCCCGGATCCCCGACCAGCACCGCTTTCGCCCCGCCCTCCTCGATCCGGGACAGCACCCGCTCCAGCTGCCGCGACGACACCATCCCGCTCTCGTCAATCACGTAGACCTGGTTGGCTGCCGGCAACTCCCGCCCGGTCGCCCAACTGCGCTCCCAGGACGCCAGCGTCCGGGACTCGATCCCGGACGAACCCTGCAGCCCCTCGGCCGCCTTCCCGGCCAGTGCTGCCCCCCGGACCTCGAAACCCTCCCGCTGCCAGGCCTCGCGCGCCGTACCGAGCATCGAACTCTTCCCCGACCCCGCATAGCCGACCACCACCGACAGCTGCTGCGGCCCGGTCACATGCGCGAAGGCCGCCCGCTGCCCGGCATCCAGCTGCGGCGAACCCCTCAGCACCGCCGCCCGGTTAGCCTCCGACACCCCATGCCCGTCGCGCCCGGCCATCCGCATGGCCACGGCATCCATCCGCGCCTCGACCGCAACCATGTCCCTCGTCGAATACAGCGCCGGCGCCGCTACCCGCCCGGCGGCATCGCGCGTCTCTCCGGCCAGCCGGACCAGCTCCGGCGAGGCCATGACCTGCCCATACACCGCCTGAAACTGCCCGGCGCCCTCGGTATAGCGGTGCACCACCCGAGCCACGTCCCGGTGGTCGAACACGCTCTTCTCGGCAGTGATCAGCGCCAGCACCTGCTCCGGCGAACCGCGGATCAGCGCCGCATTGCGCTGCGCCTGGTCGACGGTCAGCGCCGCCCGCGACACGTCCATACCCTTCCGCGACATCTGCGTCGCATGCACCCCCATGTGCGCCGTCGGCGTGAGCTCGATCCCTCGCGTCGCATGCGACCGGTGATCGATCCGCAGGTCATGCTCGGCGCGCGCCAGGTGCCGGTTCGCCATGTCCGCCCAGGCCTCGCGCAGATCACGCACCTGCTGGTGCGTGGTCGGCAGCCCGAGCCGGGCCAGTTCCCGATTCTCCCGCTCGAGCATCGCCTTCCCGCCCAGTCCGCCCGGCGTCACCATGCGGGTCGTCATCAGCAGGTGCGCATGGTGATTTCGCGCATCGGTCTTGCCGTGCGGCGAATGGATGGCCAGATCCACCGCCACCCGGTAACGGTCGGCCAGGTGCTGCGCCAGTTCCGCGGCCAGCGCCAGCCGCTGCTTCACATCGAGCTCGTGCGGCAGCGACACCTCGACCTCGCGCGCCACCCGCGCATCCTTGCGCTTTTCGGCCGCCTCGGCAGCGTTCCACAGGGTCGACCGATCCTTTGCCCAGGGCGCCGAGAATGAACTCGGCAACACGATCTCCCGGTGCTCAATACCCTTCCGCGGCCGGTAGTCATGCACCAGTCCATCGCGCTCATTGGTGAGCACCGTCCCCGACCGGTAGGCGGCCGCCGCGACCGCACTGCGACCGGAACTCCGGGATACAGCAGCCGTCGAGCAGTGATAGATGGCCATACACTGAGAATACGCCAACTGCCCGAGTTGCGCAGCAACTCGTAAGTGCGCATTTGTCTTTTCCGCGCCGCCAGCCCACCGCTGGATCCAGACAGCCCGTCAACCGCTGCCCCGGTCACGGCGTTCGCCTTCCTACCTGCGTCACCGTCGGAGGCTGGTCGATGGCACGTCGTTCCCTTCCTGAGCGTCTGGCGCAGCTGGAAGCGCAGACCTCCACCCTGAAGGCCCGCCTGGCCAGGCAGATCCAGGCCGAGGACACCCGGCGCCGGATCCTGCTCGGCGGCCTGGTCCAGCAGGCGATCACCGAGAACGCGCCGATCGCGCCGGCGCTGCGCACCTGGCTTCAGGAGGCACTGCCTCCCGCCCTCACACGCCGCGCCGATCGCGAGCTATTCGAGGATCTGCTGCCAGCAGCGACGGAGACGACCCTCGCTCACGAAGGCGCCCCGCCCGGGGCGCAGCCATGATGCGCGACACTCTGGAGGCCTTCCGCAATCTGGCCGCCTACGTCCGCGCGAATCCGGTCACCGCAGCACGCATCACCCTGCTCGAGGGGCCATCGACCCTGGTCCGGACCTTCAAGGCGGCGGTGGTCATCGGCATCGTGCTGTTCGTGATCGGCCTGATCGTGCGCATGTGGCTGGTCGTGCACGTGGGCGTTCCGGAAGCGAGCCTCCTGTACCAGACGGTCAACAACCTGCCCTTCCTGCTGCCGCTCGCACTGGTCGGGCACATCACCCTCGAGGCGCTACGCCGGAACTTCGGCTCGCGCCAGGCAGACACCCACGGCTCCGCCCGTTTCGCGGCGCCCGCGGAGATCCAGCCGTTGCGCACGACCGAGCACGGTCTGCTGATCGGCATCGACACCCGTACCGGCGAACTGCTCCGCTACGACGGCCCCTCACACCTGCTGACCATCGCCCCCACCCGCACCGGCAAGGGCGTCGGCACGCTCATCCCGAACCTGCTGACGATCGACCGCTCGGTCATCTGCATCGACCCCAAGGGCGAGAACGCCCGGATCACCGGCCGAGCGCGCGCCCGCTTCGGTCCGGTCCATGTGGTCGACCCGTTCGGCATCACCGGCCAGCCGAGTGCCGCCTTCAACCCGCTGGCCGGCCTGGATGCCGAAGAGGTCGACGCGGCGGAGGAAGCCGCGACGCTGGCCGACGCCCTCGTCTACGACCCCCCGGGCGCGGTGGGTGAGGCGCACTGGAACGAGGAGGCCAAGGCGCTGATCACCGGGCTGATCCTGCACACCGTCGCCGACGAGCCACCGGAGCGGCGCCACCTGGGAACGCTGCGCGCCTGGCTCACGCTCGCCCCGGACGACTTCGAGGAACTGCTCGACCGCATGCAGGCAAGCCAGGCCGCCAACGGCCTGGTGGCCAGGGCTGCCAATCGCCACCGCGGCAAGTCCGACCGGGAGGCCGCCGGCGTGCTCTCCTCCGCCCAGCGCCACACCCATTTCCTCGACAGCCCGCGCATGACCGCGGTGCTGAGCCGATCCGCCTTTAGCTTCGCCGACCTCAAGGCGCGCACGGCCACCGTCTTCCTCGTACTGCCACCCGACCGGCTGGAAACGTACGCCCGCTGGCTGCGACTGATGGTCAGCCAGAGCCTGCTCGAGATGGCCCGCAGCCAGACCCGGCCCACCGAGCCGGTGCTCTACCTGCTCGACGAGTTCGCCGCCCTGGGCTACCTGGCCCCGGTCGAACGCGCGATGGGCCTGATGGCCGGCTATGGCGTCCAGCTCTGGCCGATCCTGCAGGACGTCCACCAGCTGCGTGCGACCTACGCCAAGCGCGCCGGCTCCTTCTTCTCCAACGCTGCGGTGCTGCAGGTCTTCGGCGTGAACGATCACGAAACCGCCCAGCTCATCTCGAACCTGCTCGGCCAGAGCACCGTCGTGTTCCACACCATGAGTGACACCAGCGGCCCGCTGTTCGGTTCGGTGGAACCCACCAGCAGCCGCGGCGAACAGCACGTCGGCCGGCCACTCCTGACCCCGGACGAAGTTCGCACGCTCGACCCCCAGACCGAGCTGCTGTTCCTCGCCGGCCAACGCCCGATCCAGGCTGGCAAGATCCGCTACTACAGCGATCGGCGCTTCGAAGGGCTGTTCGATCCGATGCTGGGGTAGCGATGGCAGGGCCAGCCGGGCAGCGGATCCTGGTGCGCGGAGATCCGAGCAGGCGGGGATGCGCGCATTACCCAGGCTTGCCCGGCTTCATCTGTACCATCAGATCATTCACGGATCGCGCACGCCGTCCCTTGCCCGTTTCGAGCTCGGCGATGGCGCGCCGGGTCCGGACATTCGGCAGGGTCGCCTCGAACGGGAGCCGGCGCTCGTCCGCGATCCGATGCAGGAACAGGCGGATGGCCTCCGAGACAGACAGGTCCATGGCTTTCAGTGCATCGGCTGCACGTCGCTTGATGTCGGCATCGATTCGGGCACGAACGGATGTGTCAGCAGCAGCCATGGCGGTCTCCTCACGCAAGGATGGCTCAGTGTAGTCACAACGGAGAGGCAAGCACCTCCGGGAACGGGAGCCAGGAGCGCTGAGCCTGAGGCCGGCGCGGCACTGTTGTAGACTTGCCTTGACACACGGCGGTCCGGACTGCGACCCGGCGCCGCCATACCCCGGGAGGAGTCCAAGGTGTCCTTCATCGAGCGCTCCACGAGCGACCTGCTCGGCACGCTCAACGATCTTGAGCGCGCCCACAGTCCCGAACGCCTGTTCCTGCAGGGCGACCCTTCGCTGCTCAAGCGGGGCGCCCGCGTAGCGATCGTCGGCTCGCGCCAGGCCACGCCGGCCGGTCTCGAGCGCTGCGATCGTTTCGCGCGCATGCTGGCCGAGCAGGGCATCGTGATCGTCAGCGGCCTCGCTTCGGGCATCGATACCGCCGCGCATCGGGCAGCCATCGCCTGCGGCGGCCGCACGATCGCGGTACTTGGGACCCCGCTCGACGATGCCTATCCGAAGGAGAACGCCGAACTGCAGGCGCAGATCGCGCGCGACCACCTGCTCGTCAGCCAGTTTCCGCTCGGCAGCCGCGTGACACCGCGCAACTTCCCGATCCGCAACCGGACGATGGCACTGCTCTGCGACGCGACCGTGATCATCGAAGCGAGCCAGAGCAGCGGCACCCGGCACCAGGGCTGGGAGGCACTGCGCCTGGGACGGGTACTGTTCCTCGCGCGCGAGGTACTCGAGAACCCCGAACTGACCTGGCCAGCCGAGATGATGCGTTACGGCGCGCAGATCCTCTCGGAAGAGAACCTGGAGGCGGTGGCCGAGGACCTGCCTGCGCTCGGGGCGTCGGTGCCGCTTGCTCGCGCGGCTTGAGTTCGCAGCCTGCTACGTCTACACCCGGCGTGGCGCATCGGAAGCAGCTGTCGGCGCCCGACGCTTGCGCGACGCGATCAAACGGGGCAATCCGGACGCGATGACCCGAGCTGCCGAGCGGGTAGCCAAAGTCTCTGAGGAAACACCACCGTTCGCCGCGTTCTTCGGCCCGAACGTCACGCTGGTCCCGACACCAGGCAGCGCGCCGCGCCGAGGCGACAGTCTCTGGGTGCCGGACCGGATTGCCAAGGCACTGCAGGCACAGGGCCTCGCTGCAGCCGTGGAACCTCTGCTCGAGCGGGTGGAGGCGGTCCCGAAATCTGCTTATGCGGCGCCCCGCGATCGCCCGACCGTTGAACGTCACTGCGCCTCGCTGCGGGTGACAAGCCTGCTCGCGCCCGGCCAGGAACTCGTCCTGGTGGATGACGTCGTCACCAAGGGGCGCACGCTGCTGGCTGCAGCCAGCGTCCTGGCGTCGGCGTTTCCTGAGGCGCGCATCCGGGCATTCGCGCTGATTCGCTACCAGGGCTTTGCCGAGGATCTCGACGCGCCATTGTCACCGGTCACCGGAGAGATCACCTGGGAAGGCGGTGATGCCCGGCGGTCGATCTGACCAGCCCGGTGCTTGGATAGCGGTCAAGGGCGGCCGAAGGCCGGCGCAGCGAACCCTTGACCGTAGCCGGAACACCATCATGGAGAATGCGGTGCGCTCTGCCGACAGGCAGCGCGCACCGCATGGACAACCCGGACGGTCAGGCCTTCGGAAGATCGCGCATGCGCTTGTAAGTGATCTGCACCGTAGGTCCGAGAGCCGTTCGCAGCTGCGCCGTTCCCGAGTCGGCTCGGGGATCTATCCGTGCGGTGGCATCCACTGACCACTCATACGGATGGCTGATCCCGAAGACCGCCTGGGTGTTGGGCGGGAAGGTGAGCTTGAGCCTCAGATCGGCCAGCCCGGTGCTTGCGTTTTCGGTGTAGTCCCCGTCGTAGCGCCCACCGGCTGGGTCCGCCCCGAAAATGCGACCTTGCTGAAGTACGAACGCACCCACCCCCCAGCCAGCCTGGCCGCGGTACTCGACGCCATACATACCTTCTTGCATTTGATGTTTCCTTTTCAAACGGTTGGATTCACCTCCGCACGCTGCTCGGCGATTGCATAGATGCAGACAGGTCCAGCCCGGAAGAGGCAAGTCCTGAACGACGAGCCAAGCAGACGAGCGTGTCCCGTCGGTCTTCTGCGATCGACGAGCGGCAACGAGCAGCCCCGGCCACGAGGACCGGGGCTCCCCTTCGACTACTTGCTGCGGTGCTTGGTCCGGTCGACCAGCACGTATCCCTGACCTGGCCTGGGGGTCGGCGGGAGCGGCTTTCTAGCGACGCCCGTGACCTCAGTACCAGTCGAGGGATTGCGATACTGACCAGACACCGGTGCCGGGGTACCCGGCCTCAGCGCTTTTGCCATTTCGAAATCTCCTGCGTGAAGCATGAACACACGGGAGAAACGACCTGCGATGAGGAGCAACCGTTGACCCGGGGAGTAGCGTTGTGGAAACATCCGGGTGTTTCTGCAGCAGACGGCCCCTACGCGGGTCGTTTTCGCTTCCCGGGCAGCGCTAACTGCCCGGGAAGTTTCCCGTCCCCAATCCGACCCGAACCCGAAAAACAACAGATAGGCAGGCGCCACAATATGTGGTGCCATGGGACCGGACCTGACACCAATTCTAGGGTTTAGTCCGAGCCCGTCAAGCAGGTGGATGCCTTTTTTTCAGCATCGCCGCGCCCACGGAACCGCCAGTTCATGAGAACTGAGGATCGTTGCTGGCTTCGGTACGCAGGATCCGGTTGAGCCGCGTGATCAGACAGGCCGGGACGCTCTCTCGGCGCCCGTTCACACGCAGCGGCGGGAAAAGCGGATGAAGGTAGAGATCTTCGCCAGTGCCGCGTTTGCACTCGATGCAGCCCCCGTGTTCTTTCCACTCGCGATCGAACTTCCGACGTCCTCGGGTCGATATGAACGATTTCATCGTGCCTGATCCTTCGTGATGGAATGGGTTTGGGGAGCGCTGCGATCGGGCTGCTGGATCGCGGCGTTGGGTGTGTGGGCCTCGAGGTCGTTCGAGAACGAGATCATTTCCATGACACGTTCCATCTCCTCCTGCTCGGCGCGTTGCGCCTCCCATGCATCCGTTTTCGGTACCTCGCTATCTGGCAGGTAGCAGCTGAACCCGAGGATCTGAT
>CANGXU010000179.1 GCA_947457885.1 Betaproteobacteria bacterium | reverse complement strand
GATCGCGGCTGGCTGGCCGGCGCCGCGCCGCTGACCGCGTTCATCGCCGGATCGGCGCGCGCGTCGATCGGGCGCACGCTCGCAGTGGTGGTGGCGATCGCCATCGGCGTGGGCATGGGGCTCGCGGTCTACCTGATCAACCGTACCGCGCTCGATGAGTTCAGCGGCGCGGTGCAGTTCCTGCTCGGCGACACCGACCTGGAACTGCGCGGCCCGCGCGAAGGCTTTGACGAGGCCGTCTTTGCACGCATCGCACGCCTGCCGGAAGTGGCCGCCGCGTCGCCGGTGGTCGAGGTCAATGCCCGCATCGAAGGCACGCGCGCCGGTGCGGCGGCGCCGCTGCGCCTCGTCGGGATCGACGTGCTTCGCGTCGGGCCGCTGAACGCCGGACTGGTGCCGGAGGTCACACGCGCGGCCGCCGCCGGCAGCGAGGGCAGCGGTGCCGGCGATCGACGTTCGACGACCGAACTGTTCGATGCGGACACCGTGTTCCTGTCCCCCGCCGCGCTCGAATGGATGGGCGTGGCGCCCGGCGAAACGTTGCAGGCCAGGGTCGGCGCCACGCTGCGGCCGCTGCGCATCGCCGGCACCCTGCCGGGTGCCCCGCAGGGGCAGCGCGTCGCGGTGATGGACATCGGCGCCGCGCAGTGGCAGTTCGACCGGCTCGGCGTGCTGCACCGGATCGACCTCAAGCTGCGCCAGGGCACCGACGAAGCGCGTGCACGAGGAGCGCTGTCGGCCGTGCTGCCGCCGGGCGTGGACATCGCAACCCCGGCCGATGCCGGCAAGCGCACCTCCAACCTGTCGCGCGCCTACCGGGTGAACCTGAACGTGCTCGCGCTGGTGGCGCTGTTCACCGGTGCCTTCCTGGTGTTCTCGACGCAGGCGCTGTCGATCGTGCGCCGCCGGCCGCAGATCGCCCTGCTGCGAGCGCTGGGGGCGAGCCGAAACCGGGTCACGCGGCTGCTGCTCGTCGAGTCGCTGCTGGTCGGCGCAGCAGGTGCGACGGCCGGGGTGTCCCTGGGCATCGGCGTGGCGGCATTGGCGATCGCGCGCTTCGGAGCCGACCTGGGCGGCGGCTATTTCCCGGGCATCGAACCGCGCTTGGCGATCGAACCCTTCGGAGTCGCACTGTTCTTCGCGCTAGGTATCGTCGCGACGCTGGCCGGCAGTGCCGCGCCGATCATCGCGGCGCGGCGCGAACCGGTGGCTGGCGGCCTGCGTGCATTCCCGCAGGCACTGCCCGCACGCCGCTCGCGCGCCGGGCTGCTGCCGGGCCTGCTGCTGGCCGGGCTCGCCGGGGTCCTGGTCGCGCTGCCTGCCTGGTCTGCGCTGCCGCTGGCCGGCTACGTCGCGATCGCCCTGCTGCTGGTGGCCGGAATCGTGCTGACCCCTTCGATCGGGCGCCGCATCTTCCACGCGGTCGAGCGCGTGCTGCGCGCCACCGACGCGCCGGCCTGGCTGCAGCTGGCGGCCAGCCGGGCGCGCGCGGCGAGTGGCATGACGACGCTCGCGCTGGCCAGCGTGGTAGCCTCGTTCGCGGTGATGGTGGCGATGGCCATCATGGTGTCGAGCTTCCGCAGCTCGGTCGACCAGTGGCTGGTATCGGTGCTGCCGGCGGACCTGTACCTGCGCAGTTCGACGGCCGGGGATACCGGCTACCTGTCGCAGCAGGATCTCGCCTTGATGCGTGCGATGCCAGGCGTGGCGATGCTGGAGGCGCTGGGCACGGATTCGATCATGCTCGATCCGCTGCGCCCGGCAGTCGCGCTGATCTCACGGCCGATCGATGCAGACGATCCGGGCGCGCGGCTGCCGCTGATCGGCCCGGCGCTGCGTGCACCGGCGGGCCGCACCGCAGTGTATGTATCCGAACCGGCCTCGCGCATCTACGGGCTGCAGCCCGGCCAGTCGGTGACGCTGGCAATGGGTGGCCAGCCGGTCGAGTGCTTCGTCGCCGCGATCTGGCGCGATTACGCGCGGCAGTTCGGTGCCATCGCGATCGATGCGGCCGACCATCGCCGGTTCGTGCCTGGCGCACGGCCGACCGATGCCGCGATCTGGCTGTCGCCGGGCACCACCGCCGCCGATGTCAAGGCACGGCTGGCCGCCACGCTGCCCGACTTCGAACGCCTCGAGGTGGCCGAGCCGGGTGCGATCCGTGCCTACAGCCTGCGTATCTTCGACCGCAGCTTCGCGATCACCTACCTGCTGGAGGCGGTCGCGGTGGTGATCGGCCTGTTCGGCGTGGCGTCGACGTTCAGCGCGGAGGCGCTCGCCCGCGGACGCGAGTTCGGCGTGCAGCGCTGCCTCGGCATGACGCGGCGCGAGATCGCGCTGCAGCTGGCAGCCGAAGGTGCCCTGTTCGCCACGCTCGGCGCGCTGATCGGCGGGCTGCTCGGGCTCGCGATCAGCCTGGTGCTGATCGACGTCATCAACCCGCAGTCGTTCAACTGGACGATGCCGCTCGACCTGCCGGCCGGCTTCCTTGCGCTGCTCGCCGTTGCGCTGGTGCTGGCCGCTTCGCTGACCGCCGTCGCAAGCGCGCGCAGCGCCCTGTCGGTGGCGGCGGTGCAGGCGGTGAAGGACGACTGGTGATGGCAGGCCCGGTGCGATGAACCGACGGTTACTGCGCAGGCGCCTGCTGGGCATGCTCGCGTCCCTGTCGGCGGCACCGATCGCCGGACCGGGTGCAGCGATCGGCGCCGAGGCGCGTACAGCCCTGTCCGGCCGTCCCGCTTATCCGGTGGTGCGGCGTGGCGTTCCACTGGTGTTCCCGCGCGACTTCGGCGCGCATCCGGAGTACCGCACCGAGTGGTGGTACGTCACCGGATGGCTGCAGCCACGTTCCGCGGTCCTGGCCGACCCGGCGCCGATGGGCTTCCAGATCACCTTCTTCCGGTCGCGCCCGCAGATCGACCAGCGCAACCCGAGCCGGTTCGCCGCGCGCGAGCTGGTGCTCGCGCATGTCGCGCTGTCGGACGAACGGCAGCGCACGCTCGCCCATGACCAGCGCACGGCACGTGCCGGCTTCGGATTGGCGGGCAGCGCCACCACCGACACGGACGTGTGGATCGACGACTGGCGGCTGTCGCGGCAGGCAGCCGGCGGCGGCAGCCGTTACCTCGCATCGATCCCGGGCAACCGGCTCGGCTTCGAACTGCGCTTCGACAGCAGCCAGCCGCTGCTGCTCCATGGTGATGCCGGCTTCAGCCAGAAGGGGCCTCTGGAACGGCAGGCGAGCTACTACTACACGCAGCCGCAGCTGGCAGTCTCGGGCCGCGTGGTACACGACTCGAAGCCGCTGGAGGTGACCGGGCGCGCCTGGCTCGACCACGAATGGTCGAGCGAAATCCTGGCCGACGGTGCGACTGGCTGGGACTGGATCGGAATCAACCTCGACGACGGCGGCGCGCTGATGGCGTTCCGCATCCGCGACCGCAGCGGCGCGACGGTGCATGCCGGCGGCAGCTGGCGCGCCGGCGGCGGACGCAAGCGCACCTTCGACCCGCGTTCTGTCGTGTTCGTGCCGCAGCGCCGCTGGCGCTCGGCCCGCACCGGCGCGACCTGGCCGGTAGCGATGCGCGTGACCGTGGGTGCCGGCACGACGGACGCACTGACCCTCGACCTCGAGCCGCTGTTCGACGACCAGGAACTCGATGCACGCACGAGCACCGGCATTGTCTACTGGGAGGGTGCCGTCACCGCACGCAGCGAAGGCAGGACGCTGGGCCGCGGCTACCTCGAACTGACCGGCTACCACGGCGCGGTCGTGCTCTGAAGCAGATTCGCGCTCCGGCTTCGCTTGCGCGGTATAGTCGCTCTCGGCACTCTCCCTGACATCGACACACACTGCCCAAGATGAACGACCCGACACCGATCGCCCTGCCCACGTCCACCCTGGGCCTCGCGGTCGGTCAGGGTGTCGAACGGGTCGAGGACGAGCGCCTGCTGCGCGGCCAGGGCGCGTTCGTCGACGACGTACGGATGCCCGACGTGCTGCATGCGGTGATCCTGCGCAGTTCGGTCGCACACGGACGACTGCTCGGCGTCGATGCATCCGAGGCGCGGAAGATGCCGGGCGTGCGCGGGGTGTTCTCCGCGCAGGACGTCATCGCCGCCAGCGGCGGCACCATGCCCGTGATCCCGATGCGTCTGGACCACCTGCCTGTGTTCGATGCGTTCCGCCAGCCGGTGGTCGCGCATGACCGCGTCCGCTATGTCGGCGAGCCGCTGGCCATCATCGTCGCGGACACCGCTGCGCTGGCCGAGGACGCGCTGGAGGCGATGGCCTTCGACATCGACTCGCTGCCGGTGGTGGTCGACGGCAGCCTCGCCGCCAGCGACGACACCCTGCTGTTCGACGGCTCGGACAGCAACCTCGCCGCACGGCTGTCGGCCGAGCGCGGCGACATCGACGCGGCATTCGCCAACGCTCCGTACGTCCGCCGTGAACACTTCAGCGTGCATCGCCATGCAGCGCTGCCGATGGAGACCCGCGGCGTGCTGGCGCACCAGGACCCGGCCACTGGCCGCCTCGTCGTGCACGGCGCGAGCAAGGTGCCATTCGCCAACCGGCGCATCCTGGCGTCGCTGCTCGGCATGCAGGAATCGGAGATCGACCTGCTCGAAGGCGACACCGGGGGCTCCTTCGGCACGCGCGGAGAGTTCTATCCGGAAGATTTCCTCGTGCCGTTCGCAGCCCTGCAACTCGGCAAGCCAGTGAAGTGGGTCGAGGACCGGCGCGAGCACCTGATCGCCTGCAACCATGCGCGCGATGTCGACTGCGAACTCGAGCTCGCCTGCACCCGCGACGGCCGCCTGCTCGGCCTGCGCGGCCGGGTGGCGACCGATGTCGGTGCCTACATCCGTACCAACGCGATCGCGCCCTCGCGCAACGTGGTGCAGCTGTCGACCGGGCCGTACCGGATCCCTGACGTCGACATGCGGCTATCCATCAGGCTGACCAACAAGACACCGGTCGGCACGTACCGCGGCCCGGGACGCTACGAGACCGATTTCTTCCGCGAACGGATATTCGATATCGTCGCCGACGACCTGGGCATCGACCGCATCGAATTCCGCCGCCGCAACCTGCTCACGCGCGCGGAAGTCGAGAAACCGTGGAAGTTCGCCACGCTGCAGCCGTACAACGCGGACAGCTTCACCGACAGCGGCGACTACCACGAGACCTTCGACCGCTGCCTCGCGGAGTTCGACTGGACGGGCAAGTCGGCGCTGAACGGCCGGCTGGTCGACGGTCTCTACCACGGCATCGCCATCGGCTGTTATGTCGAGGGCGGCGCATCCGGCCCGCGCGAAGGTGCACGGCTGGTGCTGGAGGAAGACGGCCGCGTCGCCGTCTACACCGGCTCTTCGGCGAACGGCCAGGGCCTGGCGACGGTCCTCACGCAGATCGCCGCCGATGCGCTCGAGCGCCCGATGACCGCGATCAGCGGCATCCACCATGGCTCGACCACCGGCGTGGCGGAGGGCTTCGGCAGCTACAGCTCGCGCAGCTCGGTGATGGGTGGCTCGGCGATCGTCACCGTCGCGAAGCTGCTGCGCACGAAGATGCTCGAGGCCGCTGCGGAGGAGCTCGGCTGCCCCGTCGAAGACTTGGCGCTGATCGGCGGCGATCGCATCGTCGCGCGCAACGGCAGCGCGCTGTCGCTGGCCGAACTTGCACGGGCGCGCGCCAGTCATGGCGGCCTGTCCGCCGAAGGCAGCTTCGCCAGCTCGAAGCGAACCTACAGCTACGGCGCGCACGCAGCGCACGTCTGTGTCGACGCACGGACTGGCCATGTTGAACTCGTCGACTATGTCGCGGTCGAGGATGTCGGCCGCATCATCAACCCCCATACCCTGCACGGGCAGACGATGGGCGCGGTGGTGCAGGGCCTGGGCGGCGTTTTCCTGGAACAGCTCGTGTACGACGACCAGGGCCAGCTGCTCACCGGATCGCTCGCCGACTACCTGATGCCGGTGGCCGACTCGTTCCCTTGCATCCGCGCGTTCGCGCTGGAGAACCATCCATCGCCGCACAACCCGCTCGGCGCCAAGGGCGCGGGCGAAGGCGGCATCATCCCGGTCGCCGGGGTGGTGGTGAACGCCGTCTCGGCCGCCCTGTCGACACTGGACGTGAGTCCGCATGAACTGCCGCTGTCGCCGTCGCGCCTGTGGCACCTGATCGAAGCGGCCCGGCAGCGCGCAGCTGCCTGAGCCTTCCCGGAACACTGCAACCGCAGCACACCCAACCAGGAGTCCGCCCCATGAGCGAAGCCCCGAACCCGCAGGTCACGCACCCGAACAACGGCGGCGTGCCGATCACCCTGGCCTGCGCGCTGTACGACCGCATGCAGGCGCTGTACACCGGCGAAGTGAAGGCCGAGGGCATCGATCTCACCTTCCGCGTCGAGGACTTCCCGCGCAAGCTGTTCGACCATGCGATGGCCGAGAAGTCGTTCGACGTATGCGAGATGTCGTCGTCGGACTTCATCACGCGCTACGTGGACGGCACCAACCCGTTCGTCGCACTGCCGGTGTTCCCGTCGAAGATGTTCCGGCACGGCAACATCGTGATCAATGCGAAGTCGGGCATCAGGACGCCGAAGGACCTCGAAGGCAAGCGCGTCGGCGTGATGCGCCACACGATGACCGCTGCGGTCTGGATCCGCGGCCACCTGCAGAACGACTACGGCGTCGACCTGAAGTCGATCAAGTGGCTCGAAGGCTCGATCAATACCCCGGGCATGCACGGCGTACCCACCATCCACCCGCCCGGCTGGGACATCACGGTCAACCAGACCGGAAAGTCGCTGAGCCAGCTGATCGATGCCGGCGAGCTTGATGCGACCATCGGCACCCACCTGCCCGACTCGCGCAAGACCAACCCGGACGTGCAGCGCATCTTCCCGAACTTCCGCGAAGTCGAGCGCGATTACTACAGGAAGACCGGCATCTTCCCGGTGATGCACCTGATCGCGATCAAGCGCGAGGTGTACGAGAAGAACCCGTCGATCGCGAAGAGCCTGTACGACGCGTTCGAGAAGTCCAAGCGCGCGGCGCTGGTGCGCATGCGCAACTACTCCGCCCTGCGCTACATGATCCCCTGGCTGCCGGACGAGATCGACGAGATGGAGCGCGTATTCGGCGACGACCAGTGGACCTACGGCGTCGAGGCCAACCGGTCGACCTTCGAGACCATGATGAAGTTCATGGTGCAGCAGGACATGCTGAAGAAGGCGCCAACGGTGGAGGAGTTGTTCGTGAAGGTGGATTGAGCGGGCAAATGGGCGTTGGAGACCGAAGAATCCGCATCGGATCGAGTGTTTTCGGAGGATTCCGCAGCGGTCGAAGCGTGCTAACGTCCTTCCCCTGAAGACCTTCGACGAAGCCCATGATCGGCCGTGATGTTGCGCAGCGCCAGCCAGATCAGCTTGCTGGCCGCATCGTCGCTGGGGAAGTGCCCCCGGGTCTTGATGATCTTGCGCAGCTGGCCGTGCAGGCTCTCGATCGCATTGGTGGTGTAGATCAGCTTCCTCACCGCCGGCGGGTAGGCGAAGAATGGGATCACCCGGTCCCAGGCGCTGCGCCATGCGGTCACGACCGTCGGGAAGCGCT
>CANGXU010000178.1 GCA_947457885.1 Betaproteobacteria bacterium | reverse complement strand
CCAGGGCGAGTGCGCCCACGATCAGCACAGTGCCTGACGCGAGCCACGAACGACCGATGCGCTCCGGGCCTGCGATGATCATCCACAACAGCACGCCTGGCGCGACACCGCTGGACAGCATGAACATCGCGCCGAGGCCGGTGATGTGCCGATGCGCGGCAACGTTGAACGGATCGCGCGGCGGCTCGAAGAATTGCCAGCCGAACACCACGCCCGTGATGAGTGCAAATGGCGCGATAGCCAGGGTCGGGAGGACGGCCAGCACCTTGAGCGCGAGTCCGAGGTCGGCCAGCGTGCTCCTGCCAGAGGTCGAGGAAGAGTCCATGGAGGTGTGCGAACGAGGGAACTACTGCAGCGACTGCCGGGTACGTCGCGGATGCGGACCCGCCTGGGCCGACCGCGGCGTGCAGGCGCGGGGCGGTGCCGAGGTCCGAGAGGCCGTGTGCCGGCAGATTACAGGCGCTGCGCGTCAGACGTCCAGCCTCAGACGCCGAGCACGCGCGCCAGTTCGCCGGTGACCTTCGACCAGGTGAAGCGGCCATGCACCTTGGCGCTGACCGCTGCCGGATCGAAGCGGCGGCGTCCGTCGATGACCTGGCCGAGTGCCTCGAACAGCGACTCGGGATCGGGCTCCAGCCAGGCGCGCCTGCCGGACTGCATGCGCCGGCTGTCGACCTGCAGGCCGATCGCCGCGTCGAAATAGTCGTCGGTCGATCCGCCGCGCGTGACGACGATGGGTACACCGCAGGCCGCTGCTTCCAGCGGTGTGAGGTTGAAGCCTTCGGCCTTGTACGGCGACACGTAGCAGTCCGCCGCGCCGTACAGCGCGGCCAGTTCGGCGATGCCGAGGTTGTGCGACACGAACACGATCGACGACACCACATCTTCGGTGAACAGGTGGCCGTCCGCTGACGCTGCGAGCTGCGCCAGGATGCGGTCGGCCGTCAGCCCGTACAGATTGCTCTGGTCCTTGAGCACCAGCTTCAGGTGGCGGTGCTTCGCACGCAGCCGTGCAAAGGCGGTGAGCAGCAGGTCGATGCCCTTGTTCTCGGTCATCGCACCCACCGACAGCAGCACGAAGTCGTCGTTGCGCACCCGCATCAGGTTTCGCAGCGTCTTGCGCGCCTTGCGCTCTATCGGCCTGAAGCTTGCCGGGTCGATGCCATGGGGGACCACATGCACCCGCGCCGGGTCGAAGCCGGTGGCGATGAAGCCGGCCTTCGACCAGTGCGAGGGCGTGACGATCGACAGCCGTTCGTCGCCGATCGCGCGCGCCGTGTCGCCGCTGCCGAACATGCCGTCGGTATGCTGGTACTCGGCGGTGCCGAACACGAACACGCGGCCGGCCTCGCAGGGGGACACATCGAACGGGAAGGCGATCCGGTACACCACGTCGGGCGTCGCCCCCGGCCGCGGGCCCCGGATTCCCTCGATCAGCTGCCGCTGCGCGGCGCTGAAGCCGCTGCCGTTGGCACCGGCATTCCAGCCGGCGTTGAAGAACGGCCGGTCGACATGGCAGAGGTCGAGCCCCGGCCGTCGGTACAGCTCCAGCAGCTGCCACTGATTGACGATCGCATAGGAGTGGTTGATGCCGCGCCACCCCTCGATCTGCAGTGTCTTCATCTCGGGAGTCAGTCGTCGTGGTCGGTCGCCGCAGTCAGTCACCGATGGCAGTCGGCAGGTTGCGCTGCGGGGCGATGCCCACGACCCGGCGCCGCACCCACCGGACGGTCATCGCCACCGCGAGCGCCACCAGCGGAATCGCCACTCCGGACACGATCGCTGCATCGACGCCGCTGCCAGCCGCCTCCAGGCCCTTCGCTGCATAGTCGATCAGCCCGACCACGTAGTAGCTGATCGCGACCACGGACAGCCCTTCCACCGTCTGCTGCAGCCGAAGTTGCAGGCGTGCCCGGCGGTCCATTGACGCGAGCAGCGCCTGGTTCTGCTTCTCGCGCGCGATGCTCACGCGCGTGGAGAGCAGGCTGCTCGCGCGCGCAACCCGCTCGGACAACTCCTGCAGCCGGCTCGACAGCGAGGCACAGGTCGCCATCGCCGGCGACAGCCGGCGCGCCATGAACTCGTCGATGGTCTGCAGGCCCGTGATGCGGCGCTCGCGCAGTTCGCTGATGCGCGCGGTGACCAGCGCGTTGTACGCACGGCTGGCACCGAACCGGTACTGGCTGGACGCGATCGCGCTCTCGACCTGTGCCGCGAGCTGGGTAAGTTCGCCGAGCAGCGTTTCGTCGCCGCGGTCTTCGTTCGCCATCTCCTGGGTGAGCATGGCGAGCGAGCGTTCGATCTCGACCACGCGCGGCGACTCGCGACGCGCGATCGGCAGCGCGAGCAGTGCCAGCACGCGGTAGGCCTCGATCTCGAACAGCCGCTGCATCATCCGCCCGGCCTGGTAATCGGTGAACGCGCACGACAGCATCAGGAAGCGTACGAACCCATCGTGCTGGATCTTGAAGTCGGTGTACGCGAAGCCGGCGCCGTCGCCGATCGCCGCGCCGACCACCGCCGCCGAGCCGAAGAAGTCCTGCAGCAGTGCCGGGTCATCCGGCGTCTCGGGCGCGCGCATCACCTGAGCATGGGTCGCCACGATCACCCGGCCGGGGATGTCGGCCAGCCACTCCGGCGGCAGGTATTCGATCGCCGGCTGTGCAAACGGACGGCTCGGCAGCCCGGGTACCAGCACGATGTAGGTGGAGAATTCGCCATGGCGCTCCCACTTCAGCTGGAACTCCCCGAACGGCACGCTGAACTGGTTCAGGTCTTCGCCCGGCGGCGAGCAGCCGAAGCGCTCGCAGAGCACGCGCAGGTGCGCGCGTTCGAGCTCTCGCTGTCCGGTCTCGACCTGGATCGCGAGGTAGGACCCGCGCACCGGGATGTCCAGCGGCTCGTAGGGTCGTGCATGGACCTCGTTCGCGGCGAGGAATCGGTCGGGAAGGTCGGGCGGCAGTCGGATCATCCTCGGTATGTAGCCTGAAGGCATCGGTGGCCGCAAGCCCCGCGATGGAAAACGCAGCGATACACTCGGTCATCCGATCGACTGACGGTTCCAAGGATGGTTGCGGGATGACATTCCTCGCGCGGGCAAGGCTTCTGTGGTTGGTCGTGCTGGCGTCGGCTGCCGCTGCCGCTTCCGGCGCCGCGACGGTGTCGGTCGAGACCGCGCCGTCGGGTACGGTCAAGAACGTGCGCCAGTTCACCGCGCGCTTTTCCGAGCCGATGGTCCGGTTCGGCGATCCGCGCCTGTCCGATCCGATGGATGTGTCCTGCCCGGTGCCCGGGCGCGGCCGCTGGATCGATGACCGCACCTGGGTCTACGACTTCGCCCGTACGCTGCCTGGCGGCCTGCAGTGCCGGTTCACGCTGCGCGACGGACAACGCTCGGTCGCGGGGGCGCCGGTCGAACCGGCGCGTGCCGCCGGTTTTTCGACCGGGGGGCCGGCGATCGTCGCGGTGGCGCCGAGGGCTGGCGACAGCCAGATCGGCGAAGACCAGGTGTTCGTCCTCGCGCTCGATGCCCATGCGACCACCGCCAGCGTGCTGGCCAATGCCTATTGCAGCGCCGACGGGATCAACGAACGCATCCCGGTGCGCATGGTCACCGGCAGCCTGCGCACGGCCATCCTCGCCCGCAGTGAACTTGCGCCGGCCGGGGAGGTCGACAGCGGCGGGTTCGATGCGTTCCAGCAGTCGATATCCGGCGCCGAGGCAAGGTCGCGCCGGCTGCTGGTCCGCTGCAGCCGCGAGTTGCCCGGCGACCGCGACGTGCGCCTGGTCTGGGGCAGGGGTATCGCGACGCCCGAGGGCATCGCCAACAGCGACGATCAGGTGCTGGCCTTCCGTACCCGCCCGGCGTTCCGTGCGCGGTTCAGCTGCACCCGTGCGAACCAGGCCGCGCAGTGCATCCCGGTGCTGCCGATGCGCGTGGTGTTCACCGCCCCGATCCCGGCCTCCATGGCGAAGGCGGTGACGCTGCGCGGTCCCGACGGGCGGCGCTACGCGCCCGTCCTGGAAGGCGAGGATCGGCCGGACGCAGGCGCAGCCGCTGCGGTCGCCGCTGCGCCGGATGGCTTCGCCGGGCGCTTGCGCGGTTGGTGGTCGGCGCTCACCGGCTGGTTGCGCCCATCCTGGCGCGATCCTGCGGTCGACTGGGTGGAGTTCCGCGGACCGTTTCAGGAGAACGCGTCGTTCACGCTGGAACTGCCGCCGCGGTTGCGCGATGACGCCGCGCGCCTGCTGGCCAATGCGGACAGCTTCCCGCTCACGGTACGCACCGACGAGGATCCGCCGCTGATCCGCTTCGCGGCGCGCTTCGGGCTGGTCGAGGCGAACGCGGGAGCGCTGCTGCCGGTGACGGTCCGCAACCTCGACACCGGCAGCGGTGCCGACGGCACGCAAGGTCGCCTGCTGCGCGTGGAGGCGCCGACGCCGCGCGAACTTGTCATGTGGATGCGGCGCGCCAGCGAGCATGGCGGCGATGGCGCGGGCCCGGGCAAACAGTCGATCCTGCGCGACGTGGAAGCCGCGCGCGACCTGTCGCTGCCGCGGACCACCGGTCCGCGCGAGTTCGAGGTGATCGGCATCCCGCTGCAGCGGCCGGGCTTCTATGTGGTCGAGTTCGCCAGCCGCCGGCTCGGAGCGGCACTGCACGACACCCCGGAGGCGCAGCGGCAGCGGGACGCGATCGACCGCGCCGCGGCCGAGCGACGGCCGCGCCCGTCCTTCGCCCCGCCGGCGCCGTCGCGCGACCCGTACTACGTGCCGGCCACGGCACTGGTGACCAACCTGGTCGCCCATTTCAAGCGGGGGCGCGAGGGGTCGCTGGTCTGGGTCACTTCGCTCGACCGCGGCGAACCGGTGGAGGGGGCGCGGGTCCGGGTGCTCGACTGCGACGGCCGCATCTACCACGAAGGCATGAGCGATCGCGACGGGCTGGTGCGGGTGGAGGTGGCATTGCCCGCGGACGACCGGCTGCCGGGCTGCGAAAGCCGCTACGACCGGCGCCTGATGGTGATGGCTTCGCGGGGCGAGGATTTCACGTTCACCATGACCGGCTGGGACGACGGTATCGCGCCGTGGCGGTTCAACCTCCCGACCGGAGACTACGACGGTCCTTACTCGATGCGGGCCGTGCTCGACCGGTCGCTGTTGCGGGCCGGAGAGACGTTGCACCTGAAGCTGTTCGCGCGCGAGCGCCGGCGCACCGGCTTCGCGTTGCCGCCATCCGCGCTGCTCGCGCCGACGGTGGTGATCGAGCACCTGGGCAGCGAACAGAAGTACGAGGTGCCGGTGCAGTGGGAGCCGCGCGGCGCAAGCGCGCTCGGCACCTGGGAGGTGCCGAAGGATGCGCGGCTGGGTGCCTACCGGATCGTCGCCCGTGAGCGACTGCCGGGCGAGGGCGGTGGCAGCCGCGAGCGCACCCGCGAACTCGGCGAGTTCAGGGTCGAGCAGTTCCGTCTGCCGACCATGCGCGCTGCCGTGCGTCCGCCCTCGATGCCGCTGGTCGCCGCCTCGGAAGCGTCGATCGACGTGCAGCTCGCCTACCTTGCGGGCGGGCCTGCCGCCGGGGCCACCGTGCGCCTGCGCAGCGCGGCGATCCCGCGCGCGATGGGCTTTCCGGGCTATGAAGGATTCGTGTTCGCCAATGGTGACGTGGCGGAGGGCGTGATCGGCAGCCGTTCCGAGGTCGATCTGCTGGACGAACTGGATGCCGGCGCAGCCGGGTCGGACAGCCGCCGTGCGCGCGCCGACGACGATGCGCTGAAGGTGGTCGGCCTGCAGCGTGCGACGCTCGATGCCGCCGGCGGAGCCCGGCTGCGCGTGGCGGGCCTGCCCGCGGCCGCGATCCCGCAGGACCTGCTGTTCGAACTCGAGTACCGCGACGCCAACGGCGAGACGCTCACCGCGAGCGCGCGCTCGGCCTGGCTTCCCTCGGCCGTGGTGGTCGGCCTGCGTGCCGATGACTGGGCCCGCGCGCGCGACCGCGTGAAGATGGAGGCGGTCGTGGTCGATCCGTCCGGAAAGCCGATGGCCGGGGTGCCGGTGACGGTGGACATGTTCCGGCGCGAGACCTTCTCGCACCGGCGCAGGCTGCTCGGGGGCTTCTATGCCTTCGAGAGCTACACGGACACGTCGCGGCTGGGCACGCTCTGCAGCGCGCGCACCGACGCGGCCGGACGCCTGTCGTGCGAAGGCAAGCCACCGGCCAGCGGCAACCTGATCCTGCGTGCACGCGCGGTGGACGCAGCGGGCCGGCCGAGCATCGGGCATCGCGAGGTGTGGATCGCCGGCGGCGACCCCTGGTGGTTCGGCCAGCAGGACAGTGATCGCATGGACGTGCTGCCCGAAGCGCCGCGCTATGAGCCGGGGCAGACCGCACGCTTCCAGGTGCGCATGCCGTTCCGCTCCGCCACGGTGCTGGTCACCCATGAACGCGAGGGCGTGGTCGATGCCGTCGTGCGCCGGCTTGCCGGCGATTCGCCGGTGATCGAGGTGCCGGTGCTGGCACGGCATGCCCCGAACATGTTCGTGTCGGTGCTCGCGGTGCGTGGCCGTGTCGGCGAGGTGCAGCCGACCGCGACCGTGGACCTCGGCAAGCCGGCGTTCCGGATGGGCATCGGCGAGATCGCGGTCGGCTGGCGTGCGCACGAACTGAAGGTGCAGGTCCGGCCGGAGCGCGAGGTCTACCGGGTACGCGAGCGCGCACGGGTGAACATCCGGGTGACGCGTGCCGACGGTTCGATCCCGCCGGTGGGCAGCGAGATCGCGCTGGCCGCGGTCGACGAAGCATTGCTCGAACTGGCGCCGAACGATACGTGGGCGCTGCTGCAGGCCATGATGGGCCGGCGCGGTATCGAGGTGCAGACTGCCACCGCCCAGATGCATGTCGTCGGCCGCCGCCACTTCGGCAAGAAGGCTGTACTGCCCGGCGGTGGCGGAGGCCGGCAGTCTGCGCGCGAACTGTTCGACACCCTGCTCGCATGGCGAGGGCGGGTCGCGCTCGACGCGAACGGTGAAGCGGTCGTCGAGGTGCCGCTGAACGATTCGCTCAGTGCGTTCCGGATCGTGGCCATCGCCTCGGCCGGCGACGTGATGGGCGCCGGCCTGTTCGGCACCGGTGCGGCGAGCGTACGCACGACGCAGGACCTGATGCTGCTGTCCTCGCTGCCGGCCCTCGCGCGCGAGGCAGACCGGTTCGACGCCGAGGTGGTGGTGCGCAATGCGTCGGAGCGCACGATCGAGGTCACGGTTTCGGCCACCGTCAACCCCACGGCCAGCGGTGGCCCACCGGGTGCCGGCGCACGTCCGTCGGCTGCGGCGCCGATGGTGCTCGCCGCGCAGGTACTGTCGCTCGCACCGGGGGAGGCGAAGCCGGCACGCTGGGCGTTCCTGGTGCCGGCCGGCGTCGACCTGCTCGCCTGGGAGATCGCCGCCGGCGAGCGCGGGGTGGCCAGCGCCGACCGGCTGCGCGTCGCGCAGCGGATCGTGCAGGCCGTGCCGGTGCGTACGCTGCAGGCCACCGTCGTGCAACTGGCGGCGCCGGGTGAGGCGATCGCGCTGCCGGTGCAGCGTCCAGCCGACGCATTGCCCGGGCGCGGCGCGATCGAAGTGT
>CANGXU010000177.1 GCA_947457885.1 Betaproteobacteria bacterium | reverse complement strand
CTGCCGTCGCCTGCCGCGCGGCTGTCGGTCATCCCGCCTGCATTCCTGCCGCCTTCGCGGCTGCTGCTGCCTCGCATGCCCTTCTCCTCGTTCCGGGTTCGGTGCCCTGTACGGTCCTGCCGGGCGTGGTCACCCGGTCGCCGGCCAGAGTGTAGCCACAAGCCCTTGCGGCCGCCAACGGCTTATGATCGCGCATGAACCAACCCAACGCCGCCTGGATCGACACCGCCGCAGGCCTGTCGGCCCTGCTCTCCCGGTTTCCCGGATCGCCCCGGGTCGGGCTCGACACCGAGTTCATGCGGATCAACACTTTCTGGCCCGACCTCGCGCTGGTGCAGCTGCAGGCCGACGGCCCGCCGGCGCTGATCGATCCGATCGGCTGCGGAGACCTGGCGCCGCTCGCACCCCTGCTCACCGACGCCGGATGCGTGAAGATCATGCACAGCGCGAGCGAGGACCTGGTCGCGCTGGCGCCGATCTCGGGCGCACCGATCGCCGCGCTGTTCGACACGCAGATCGCCGCGGCCTTTGCCGGCCTGGGACTCGGCATCGGCTACCAGCGGCTGGTGCAGATGCTGCTCGACATCGAGATCGGCAAGGGCGAGACGCGGTCCGACTGGCTGCAACGGCCGCTGACCGAGCAGCAGAAGCTGTATGCGGCGATCGACGTGGTGCACCTGCCGGCGATGCACGACCTGCTGTCGGCGAAGCTCGAGCAGCGGTGCATGGCGGCATGGTTCCAGGAAGACTGCGACCGACTTGCGGCAGGACCGGCTCCGGACGACGAGCCGCACCTGCCGTTCACCGCGCTATGGAAGTCCTCGCCCGAGGTACAGGCACGCCTGCGCCGGCTGCTGCGCTGGCGCGAAGCACTGGCGCGCCGGATCAACCGTCCGCGCGCCTGGATCTTCGACAATGCACTCGCCACCTCCCTCGTCGAGACGCCGCCCGCCGACACCGATGCGCTGGCGTCACGGATGCGCGGGCAGCGCAGCTTCCCGAAGCGCGAACTGCTGCCATTGTTCGAACTGCTGGCGTCGCCGTTGACCGACGAGGAACGCGAGCTGCCGCCGATCCCACCGCCGATCCGCGGCGAGCCAGCCCAGTTGCTGGCGCAGGTGCGTGACAAGGTCGCGGCTCGGGCCACCGAGCTGGACCTGCCACCGGCGCTGCTCTGCCCGCGACGACTGCTGGAAGCATGGGTACGTGGCGAGCAGTCGCCTGAACTTGCCGGTTGGCGTGGCCAGGCATTGGGAGACCTGCTGGATCGTTGAGCGCCGGCGAGTGATGCGACGCATGCCGGACGCCGCAGCTGCCGCAAGGACGGGACATGGGTAGACAAGTAGAGACACTCGCCGGCTTCGTCGCCGGGACACGCTTCGAGGACATCCCAGAACGGGTACGCCGGCACGCGAAGCTGGTGGTGCTGGACACCCTGGGCGTGATGCTCGCGGGTTCGCAGCGGCCGGAGGTGAGGCAGTTGCGCACCGCGCTGCTGGCCGCCCACTGCGACGGCCCGTCTGGCCCGTCCACTGCCTATGCCATGGGCTTTCCGACCGGCGACCCGCGCAGCGTCGCGCTGGTCAACGGCATCGCCGCGCGCTCGCTCGAGCTGTGCGAGGGCCATCGTTTCGTGATGTTCCAGGGCGGGGCGCAGATCCTGCCCGGGCTGCTCGCGGTCGCCGAGGAGCGCCACCTGCCCGGGCGCGACCTGCTGTGCGCGTTCATCCTCGGCTACGACGCTGGGGCACGGCTCTCGCTGTCGATGACCCCGCGCGACCTCGTGCACCAGAACGGGCAGGCGACCCTGCTCGGCGCCTCGGCCGCCGGTGCGCGGCTGCGCGGGCTGGATGCGGCAACCACCAGCCTTGCGCTGCGACTGGGCGCGACGCTGATGCTCACGCCGAGCTACACCGATGCGATCTCCGGCGCCACGGCGCTCAACGTGGCCGGCGGCATGTGCGGACATGCGGCCTCGCTCGCGCCCGAGCTGGCGCTGGCCGGTTTCGAGGCCCAGTCCGATGCGGTCGAGCTCTCGCTCGGGCGGCTGGTGGCCGAAGGTTTCCGCCCGGAGACGGTGCTGGAAGACCTCGGTACCCGCTGGGAAATCACCCGCAACTGGTTCCGCCTGCGCGCCTGCTGCAACCCGATCCACTCCGCGCTCGATGCGCTGCAGGAGGCGCTCGCCCGGCTGCGACCGGACCCGGCATCGATCGAGCGCATCGACATCCGCACGTACCACTTCGCCGCAAAGATGGGCGAGCGTGACCCGGCGAACTACTTCGCGTCGCGCTACTCCCTGCCGCACGCGGCAGCCGGCCTTGCGCTGTGCGGCAGCACCGGCTTCGACACGCTGAACGACGACACCGTGCACGACCCGGCCTGGGCGGCGATGCGCCAGCGGGTCCACGTGTCCGAGGACCCGGCGATGACTGCAGCCCTGCCCCATCGCAAGCCGTCGCTGGCCACCGTCACGCTGATGGATGGCCGCAGCGCGAGCGGCACCTGCGACCTGCCGCGCGGCGACTTCCAGAACCCGTACGATGAGTCGGAGATCCGGGCCAAGTTCCATGGGCTGGCGGCACATGTGCTGAGGGCGGACGGCGCGCGGCGGGTGGAGGCGGCGGTGGATGCGGCGGAGGATTGGGAGGATGTCGCGGGGTTCGCGGCGCTGCTGCGGCAGGCGTCCCGCTAGAGATCGGCGCGGAAACCCCGGGGTCAGACCCCAGCCTTGCCGGTCTCAGCCGAAGTCGCGCGAGGTCGTCACCAGCCGGCCGAGCAGTCGAGTGTCGTCGACCAGCCGGCCGGCCACAAGGTGCACCACCTCGCCCTCGCGCTGCACATGGCCGTACACGGTCATCAGGCGCGAGCCGAGCAGCTCGCGCCGCTGCTTCTCGACGATCGTCGGCCACACCACGACGTTGATGTGGCCGGTCTCGTCCTCCAGTGTCACGAACACCACGCCGCTGGCGGTGGACGGACGCTGGCGGCAGGTGACGATGCCACAGGCGCGGATCACCTGGCCGTTGCGCGCGGCACGTACCGCGTCGGAGGTGGACAGGCGGCGCCCGGCGAGCATCGGCCGCAGCAGCGCGAGCGGATGCCGACGCAGCGTCAGGCCGAGCGTAGAGTAGTCGAGCATCACGTCCTCGCCTTCGCTGGGCGGCAGCAGCGAGGCCTGCACCGCATCGCGCGGTGCGCGCGTCAGCGGCGTGTCGGCTTCCAGCGCCAGCGCCTGCCACCAGGCCTCGCGCCGGTGCCCGGCCAACGCGCGCAGGGCATCGGCTGCGGCCAGTGCATTCACGTCGGCGCGCTGCAGTGCCGCGCGGCGCGCGAGGTCGTCGATGTCGGCAAACGGCAACTGCCGGCGCGCGGCCACCAGCCGCGCCGCGCCGGCTTCGGACAGGCCCTTCACCATGCGCAGGCCGAGGCGCAGTGCAGGTGCACGCGCCCCCGTCCCGTCGGATTTGCCGCCTTCCAGCGCGCAATCCCAGCCGCTCACCGTCACGTCCGTAGGCAGCACCTGCACGTGATGCCGCTTCGCGTCCTGCACGATCTCGGACGGCGAATAGAAGCCGAGCGGCTGCGCGTTCAGCAGGCCGCAGGCAAACGCTGCCGGATGGTGGCACTTTAGCCAGCAGGATACATAGACCAGCAGCGCAAAGCTCGCTGCATGTGACTCAGGGAACCCGTACTCGCCGAAGCCCTGGATCTGCCGGAAGATCTGTTCGGCATAGTCGGCGCTGTAGCCGCGCGCGAGCATGCCGGCGAGCAACTTGTCGCGGAACGGTTCCAGGCCACCCTTGCGCCGCCAGGCCGCCATCGCGCGGCGTACCCGGTCGGCCTCGCCGGCGCTGAAGCCGGCGGCCACCACCACCAGCTGCATCACCTGCTCCTGGAAGATCGAGATGCCGAGCGTGCGCTCGAGCACGCCCTTCACCGCCTCGGAGGGATAGGTGACCGGCTCCAGCCCCTGCCGCCGGCGCAGGTAGGGATGCACCATGCCCCCCTGGATCGGACCCGGCCGCACGATCGCCACCTCGATCACCAGATCATAGAAGCATCCGGGCTTCAGCCGCGGCAGCATGGTCATCTGCGCCCGCGATTCGATCTGGAACACGCCGATGGTGTCTGCGCGCTGGATCATCGCGTAGGTCTTCTCGTCCTCGGCCGGGATGTCCTGCAACCGCCAGGGGCTGGGGTCAGGTCTTGTCTTTTGCACCGGTTGCCCTTCGCGGAAAGGGCGAACGTCTGTCTCAGGATGCAAAAGACAAGACCTGACCCCAGGTTCCCCAGGTTCCACGCCGAACGCGCTCAGTGCATCGAGCGTGCGGCGGATGGCGGTCAACATGCCAAGCGCGAGTACGTCGACCTTCAGGAGGCCGAGCGCGTCGAGGTCGTCCTTGTCCCACTGGATCACGGTGCGGTCGTCCATCGCCGCGTTCTCGATCGGCACCAGCCGGGTCAGCCGGTCGCGCGCGATCACGAAGCCACCGCTGTGCTGCGACAGGTGGCGCGGGAAGCCAACCAGTTGCTGCGCGAAGTCGACCACCTGCCCGACCAGCGGATTGCCGGGATCGAAGCCGGCCTCGACCAGCCGCTCGTCCTGCACCTGCCTGCCGTCCCACCAGGCGATCGTCTTCGCCAGCCGGTCGACCTGATCGAGCGACAGCCCGAACGCCTTGCCCACATCCCGCAGCGCAGAGCGCGGCCGGTAGGTGGCGAGCGCGGCGGTGAGAGCGGCGCGGTCGCGACCGTACTTTCGATAGATGTACTGCATCACCTCCTCGCGCCGTTCGTGCTCGAAGTCGACGTCGATGTCCGGCGGTTCGTTGCGCTCCTTCGAGATGAAGCGCTCGAACAGCACCTGCATCCGGCCCGGGTCGACTTCGGTCACGCCCAGCGCATAACAGACTGCGGAGTTCGCCGCCGAACCGCGGCCCTGGCACAGGATGCCGCGGCTGCGCGCGAAGTGCACGATGTCGTGCACGGTCAGGAAATAGGCCTCGTAGCCGAGGTCTGCGATCAGCGCGAGTTCATGTTCGATGAGCTTCAACACGTGGCCGGGCGTACCGTCTGGATAGCGCTCGCCGAGCCCGTCGAAGGTCAGCCGGCGCAGCCAGCCCGGTGCCGTCTCGCCATCGGGCACCAGTTCGCGCGGATACTCGTAGCGCAGTTCGTCGAGCGAGAACGTACAGCGCGCGGCGATCTCGACCGACTGCAGCAGCAGCTCCGGCGGATACAGGCGAGCCAGCCGTGCGATAGGACGCAGGCAGCGTTCCGCGTTGGCCAGCACGCGCGAGCCGAGTTCGGCCAGAGGCAGCCCCTCGCGGATCGCGGTCAGCACATCGTGCAGGGCCTTGCGCTCGCGCCGGTGCATCTGCACCGCGCCGCAGGCGACCAGCGGCAGGCCGGGCCTGGCGTCCTGCCCGGCCCCGGCCGTAGACGCGAGCTGCAGCGCACGATCGAGCAGCGCACCGTCGTCCGGACCCTGCGCCAGCACCACGCCGATCCAGCAGGCCCCCGGGAAGGCATTGCCGATCATCGCCAGCGATTCGCCGCCACCGGAAGCACTGCTGGCCGGTGACGGCACGACGATCGCCAGGCAATGCGGTACGCCGCGCACAAGGTCGGCCAGTTGCAGGCGGTAGCTGCCCTTGGCCATGCGGCCCCGGGCTAGACTGATCAGTTCGCAGAGATTGCCGTAGCCATCGCGATTGCAGGCGAACAGCAGTATGCGTTCGATCGACGGGCAGTCCGCGATAGCGAACTGCGACCCGATGACCAGATGCAGCCCGCATTCCTTTGCGGCCAGGTGGGCGCGCACGACACCGGACACCGAACACTCGTCGACGATCGCCAGCGCGCGATAGCCGAGCGCCGAAGCCTGGGCAACCAGTTCCTCGGGATGCGACGCACCGCGCAGGAAGGTGAAATTGGAGAGCGCATCGAGCTCAGCGCAGGCCGGCAGCATGGAGGGCCTGCGGTCATGCGAACAGGCCATGCAGGTACCAGCGCGACGGGTCGACCGGTTCGCGGTAGATCCAGCAGGCTTCACCGGCCCGGTTGCGCGCGACATAGTAATCGCGGGCAACGGCGCGTCCGTCCCACCAGCCAGCCTCGATGCGCTCGGGACCGCTCACCAGTTCGAGCGGCCCTTGGTACTGCGGCCGGGACTCGGCACAGACCAGCATGCGCGGACGCTCGAGCAGGAACATCGGGCGTTCTCGGCGCGTCCGCAGTGCAGGGGCGGGATCGCGCGGACGCGAGGTGGCGGTGGCGGTCGATGCGGATGCAACGGAGCCGGCTGCCGGACGCGCCCGCAACGGCCGCCCGTCGGCCCGTCGCCAGGCCTGCTCCGGCCGGTGGTCGTCGCGCAGCGAAACCGAGAACAGCGCTCCAGGCTCCAGCCGCGAGGACAGCCGTTCGGTCAGCTCGTACCACGACTGCGCGCGCCGGGTGGCATCGGGCAGGAAGGTGGTGCTGTGTTCGCCGAAACCGTGCAGCGTATCGATGTGGATCGCCACCGCACTGATCGTCGCCTTCAGTTCGAGCCGGTCCAGGCGTTCGCGCACAAGCCGCTGCCAGCGTGCGCGTGCGCGCTCCGGGGCAGGCGAACCGAGGGTGATGCGTGTCGGCACCGAGCGTCCGTGCTCGAGTTCGAGCACGAGCTGCAGCGCCCCTGCTCCGCGCGCGCGCAGGAAGCCTTCCATCTCGGCAAGCATCCGGGTGACGGGAATGTCGAGCAGCGCGGTATCGACCACGTCGAACGGCAGGTCGATGCGCGACGAGAATCGGTCGGGCAACGCGAAGCATGGCCGCGGATCTGCCGCGCGGCCCAGTGCCCGGTCGAGGTCGGACTGTGCGGTAGCGCCGAAACGGCGCCGGAAACCATCGCGCGGTAGCGCCAGCGCCTCGCGGATGCGATGGATGCCGAGTACAGCCAGTGCATCGAGCCGTTCGCGCGGCCAGTCGAACAACGCCAGCGGCAGTTCAGCGAGGCGGGCCGGCAGGTCGGCTGCGTCGAGGCAGGCTCGCACCCCGGCCTGCTCGTGACCGCCGCGTGCCAACAGCCAGGCGCCGAGCGGTGTCGGGGCGACGCCGAACGAGGCGCGGAAGCCGAGTTCGGCGAGCCCGGTACGCAACTGGCCGAGCAACCGCGCCAGCCCGCCGAACAGCTTCAGGCTGGCCGCCACCTCGAGCAGCACGCCGGAGCGTTCGAGCACCACCGAGGGCGTGAACTGCGCGGCCCAGCCGGCCACCTGCCCGATCGCGCGTGTTTCGCGCGCTTCGTCGCGGCGCAGCGTGGCCAGGCCGGTAACCAGCGCGCAGGCCGCCGCCACCGCCATGCCCGGATGTACGCCGGCAGCCCGCGCCCGCGGGTTGGCCGACAGCACGAACGGACGGTTGTCGGGACCATCGCTGACCGCCAGCGGCAGGTCGACGATCAGTGAAGTGGCAGCATCGCCGGCCTGTACCCGGTTGACCACTTCGAGCGGCAGGTCGGGCAGGTAGAGCGCAATCCAGAGCATGATCGATCCTCGATCGTGGCAACGTTACCGCGACGGATCGAAGTCGCGTTCGCGCGTCAGACGCGCCGCGACCGCGCGTACCGCGGACATCGAGCGGGCGAGCGG
>CANGXU010000176.1 GCA_947457885.1 Betaproteobacteria bacterium | reverse complement strand
CCGGCTCGAAGCCCTGCCGGACCATGCTGTCGCGTACCGCGGGCACCTGCATGGCCGCGACGATCTCCTTCGACAGCACGTCGACCACCGGCTTCGGCACGCCCGAGGGCAGCAGCAGCCCGTACCAGGAGGCTGCGTAGTAGCCGGGCAGGCCGGCCTCGGCCAGCGTCGGCACGTTGGGCAGCGCCGGGTTTCGGCTCGAGATCGACACGCCGATCGCGCGCATCTTGCCGGCGTTGATCATCGGCAGCGCGGTCGGTATCGACGTGAACAGCGTCGCAACCTCGCCCGATACCAACCCGACCACCGAGGGCGCGCCGCCCTTGTACGGGATGTGCACCATGCGTACGGCCGCCTGGGACAGCATCAGCTCCATCGCCAGGTGAGTGATGTTGCCGATGCCGCCGGAGCCGAACGACAGTTCGCCCGGCTTGGACTTCGCCAGCGCGATGAGTCCCTTCAGGTCCTTCACCGGCAGGCTGGGATGCACCACCAGCACCGACGGCCCGAGCGCGACCAGGCTCAGCGGAATGAAGTCCTTGCGGATGTCGAACGGCGGCTTCGCCGACAGGCTCGGGATGGCGATGGTCGAGTTGGCCATCAGCATCGTGTGGCCATCGGCCGGCGAGCGCGCGACGATGTCCCCGGCGAGGTTGCCGGCCGCGCCGGGACGGTTGTCGACGATGAAGTTGCTGCCGAAGCTCTCGGTGAGCTTCTGCGCGATCGCGCGCGCCGCGATGTCGGTGCCACCACCGGCACCGAAGCCGACGACGATGCGCACTGGCTTTGACGGGAAGGTCTGCGCCTGCGCGGTCGGCAGTGCCGACTGCGACAGCAGGCAGGCGGAAAACAGGCAGGTGACGGCGCGCATCAGGCGGCCACCGCCAGCATGCCCCTCGGATGCGGCGGCAGGGCCAGTGCATCGGCCGCTTCGTACGGCCGGTGCCCCTCCACCTGCGCCGCATAGAGCACCCGGCGGCTGTCCGACTGGAACGCATCGCGTTTGTGCAGCGTCGCCCGGTTATCCCAGACGACGATGTCGCCGACCGCCCATTCATGCACGTACGTGAACTTCGGCTGCACCGTGTGCGCCCACAGTTCGTCGAGCAGCGCTTCCGAGTCCTCCAGCGATAGCCCGTTCACATAGGCACCGTGGCGGCGGCCGAGGAAGATCATGTTGCGGCCGGTCTCCGGATGCGTCGAGATCACCGGATGGCTGGGCCCCGGTACCTCGCGGATATCCATGTCGAGCGAGGCACCCGGCCGGACCTGCATCGCGGTGTCGACGATGTTGGCCTGCTTGATGGTCATGCCGCTCAGCCGCCGCTTCATCGCGTCCGGCAACGTATCGTAGGCCGCGTAGCAGTTGGTGAAGTAGGTGAGTCCGCCTGCGGGCGGGATCTCGACCGCGAGCAGCATGCGCGCGGCGGTCGGCGCCTCCTTGAACGAGAAGTCGGAATGCCAGACCACCTCGCCGTCGCCGAGGATGCCCACCGGCTTGCCGTTCTCCTTCACGTTGGTGACCACGGTCACCTCCGGCGGCAGGCTGAACACCTTGTTCGCGGTGCGCTCATCCAGGCTGCGCTTGTGCAGCGCGGACGAGGTCACCGGCGTGCCGAAGCGGCGTACCAGCGTGACCAGGTCGTCGGCGCTGAAGCGCTGGCCGCGGAACACCAGCAGCAGGTGCTCCAGCCAGATGTCGTGCAGCCGGTCGAATATCGCATCGTCGATCGTCGTGAGGTCGATACCGCGCACTTCCGCGCCTAGTGCGGCGCGGCAGGGCGCAACTTCAATCGGGTCGGTCTGCATTGGGGCGGCGGCAGTTGCAGGGGTCATCGCATGCTCTCCTCGCTGGGCCATGCAGGGCATGGCACCAGTACCGCAGGTCAATCGCCCGCGTACACCTTCAGGTAACTGGAACGTCCGCCGTCGGCGGCAATGGTGGTGCCGGTAAGCATCCGCGACTCGTCGGATGCCAGGAACACCGCGATCGGCGCGATGTCGTCCGGCTCGCCCTTGGAGAACGGATACAGTTTCTGGAACGCCGCGCGCTCGCGCGCTACCGGCGAGGACGGGTCCAGTGCCGCGCCCTCCCAGCGTCCGATCGCGCGTTCCGTGCGCACCGAGCCAGGCGCGATCGCGTTGGCGCGGATGCCATGGGCCACGTACTGCGCGGCCAGCGTCTTCGTGAACGAGATGATGCCGCCCTTGGTCGCTGCATAGGCCGGCTTCACCGAGCCGACCAGCCCGAGATGCGAGGTGACGTTGATGATCGATCCGCTGCCAGCCTTCATCATGTGCGGGATGCCGTGGCGGCACATCAGGAACGGGTGCAGCAGGTTCAGCGCCATCGTGCGGTGCCAGACATCGAGGTCCATCTCGTGCACTGGTCGGTCATCCTGCGACGAGCCGCCAGCGCAGTTGAACAGCACGTCGATGCGGCCGAATTCACTCGCAGTCGCCGCGATCGCATCGCGCACGCTGTCATCCTGCGTCACGTCGGTGTGCACGAACAGCGCACGCCCGCCCTCCTCGACGATCTGGCGCGCCGCGGCTTCACCCAGCGCACGGTCGATCTCGAACAGCGCGACGCCCGCGCCTTCGCGCGCGCAGGCACGCGCGGTCGCCTTCGCGATGCCGGCACCGGCACCGGTGAGGCAGACCACCTTTCCTTCCAGCCTTGCCACTGCGCTTCTCCTCGTCTGCCGCGGCCCGTCCAGGTATCCACGGGCGGCTGGCGAAGGGCGACTGTAGCCCTTGAAGCGGCGGCGCTCAAGTTGCGAACGAGGCGCAGGCTATCGCTTTCCCCCGGCAATCGACACGAGTTGCTGCCTTCAGAGTCACGTCAGGGGGTCAGGTCTTGAGTTTTGCATCGACGCTAAACTCAAACGCAAAACTCAAGACCTGACCCCAATTCCAATTCCACAATTCCAATTCCGCACTCCGCAAGCTCCAGCACGATCACCTTCTCGCCGATGGTGCACCAGGCGCAGGCGGCGCGGATGCCGGTTCAGTCGATACGCGCGCCAGTGGCCTTGACTACCTTCGCCCACTTCGGGATCTCGCGCGCGATGTGCTTCGCGAAGGCCTCGGGCGAGCCGCCGGCTACGGTGGCACCCAGTTTCGCGAGTCGCGCGCGAAGCTCGGCGCTTGCGAGCGCCTTGTTGGCCGCTGCATTGATCCGGTCGACCACCTCGCGCGGCGTGCCCGCCGGCCCGAGCAGCCCGTACCAGATGTCGGCCTGATACCCCGGCAACGTCTCGGCGATGGTCGGGACCTGCGGGGCGGCGGGAGAGCGTGCCGCCGAGGTGATACCCAGCGCGCGGAAGCGACCGGACTCGATGAACGGCAACGACGGCAGCAGACCGTCGACCATCAGCGACACCTCGCCGCCGAGCAGCGCCGTGCGCCCCGGCGTCGAACCCTTGTACGGCACGTGCTGGATGTCGATGCCCGCCATCGTGGCGAACAGCGCCGCGTTCAGGTGCGGCGTCGAGCCCGACCCGGACGAGGAATAGAAGAGTTCCCCGGGGCGCTTCTTCGCCAGCGCGATCAGGTCCTTCAGCGTCTTCACCGGCAGCGCCGCTGGCACTACCAGCACCGAGGTGGTGTCGGCCACCTGCACGATGGCGGTGAAGTCGCGCTCGACGTTGAAGGGCAGCTTCGGATAGAGGGCGGGATTGATAGCCACCGGGCCCACGCCCCCCATGACCAGCGTGTAGCCGTCAGCCGGCGCCTTGGCCACCACCTCCATGCCCAGGATGCCGTTGGCGCCTGCCCGGTTCTCCACCGTGATCGGGACGCCCAGCATGGGTTCCATCGCCTGCGCGACATCGCGCGCGAGGGTGTCGCCAGTGCCCCCCGCAGCCAGCGGAACGATCAGCCTCAGCGGGCGTGCGGGCCACGGCTGGGCGGCGAGCGTGCCGGCGGTCAGCACGAGTATCACGGCGACGGCTCCGCGCAGGGCAGGCAGCGGGATTACCGCACGGCGGGTGGCCGGCATCGCGCACGGAGCGGTCGGCGGGGTGAGCGGACGGGGCATGGAAGGTTCCTCGCGGTCGTGGGGGAATTGGGGGAATTGGGGTCAAGTCTTGATTTTTGCATCGACGCGATGAAGACCCAGCTGCGTCGCCCCGTACGTTGAATGCCTGAGTTCGACGGCGCGGCGCCGCCATCGATCGGCCCGCCAGCGCTTCGTTCAATGTGCGCACAGCCTCCTCGGGCAGGATGCGGCGATCATGGTCGGGGTGAAGCAGCAATTCGACTGGCGGTGCATCAGGCTCCCGCGCTCCGTCACACCTCGACCACCCGATGCAGCAGCGCATACGACACGCGCCACACCCCTTCCGGACAGGCAACGCTGGCGGTCTTGGGATTCATGCGCACGATCGTGCCGATGTGCTGGATCAGGTCGCGCCCCTCGAAGCCGACAGTGTCACCAGGCTGAAAATCGGCGCGCGTGAGCGTTGGCCGCGCAGCCGGGGCCGGTACAGCCGGCAGGCCGTCGACCACCAGCGCTGCGTACTCCACCCACACATGGCCACCAGCCTCGCGGTGGATGAGCACCTGATCGGGCTTGAACTGCGCGATACGGCCGCGATGAATTTGCTGATCGCGCGCGCTCCAGCACTCGATCGGCATGCCAATGTTGAGACGCTGCCTGATGGCGAGGACGCGCCGAGGGGAGGCGAGCAGATGCGCGACCGCGGTGCGAAGCTGCAGCAATTCGAGGTCCGAGGCGTTCTCCAGCGCAGCCATGAGCGTGCGCAGGTCGAGGGTCATGGTCATGGCGGATGGAAGAGTCGGGCTTTTGGCATCACCGTCTTGCCTTCTATTCTGCCGCATCGCTGCGCTGGCGAGCTTCAAGCCGTGCCAGGGCGCGTCGGGGGCGGCCTCGTCTTCGCATGGAATCGCCCTTGCAAGTCGCGCGACAACCAGGAGCGATCCCTGGGGGATCAACCCCTGTCTGGCCGTACCCGCTGTTTCTTTTTTGCCGCGCACCAATCACCACCCAGGCTGTTCGCTGTCGATCCGGACAGCTACGCGGCCCGTGGGTGGCATGATCGCGAGGTCGGAGGAACGGAAAGGCGGCGATGGTGTCGGGCAGCGGTCAGGTAGAGCAGGGGCACGGGGCTGCCGCCTGGCGAGTGGAGACAAAGGACGCGGGGCAGCGGGTCGCGGTGCGCCTGAGCGGGCGATGGCACCTCCAGGCGCTGGCCGCACGCCAGCGGGAGATCGCAGCAGATCTCGACCGGCTGGTCGCGCGCCACCCGCAGGCCGGATGGGACCTGCGCGAACTGGCGCGGCTCGACAGCCTGGGCGCGGTGCTGCTGTGGCGCGCCTGGGGCCGGCGCCTGCCAGCCCGGATCGATCTGCGCCCCGAGCAGCGCGCGCTGTTCGCGCGGCTCGCGGCGGCTGCAGCGACGCGCGGCGAGACCGCCGCGCCGCCGGCAGACCAGACCGCCGCGGAGGAATCGCAGGCCCGACGGGTGCTGTCCCACGCGGTCGATCTGGTCGCCTTGACCGGCCAGTGCGTGCTGGATCTCGCCCGCGTGGCCGTTCGTCCGTCGCGCCTGCCCTGGCGCGACCTGTCCGCGGCGGTGTTCCGCACCGGCGCGCAGGCGCTGCCGATCACCGCGCTGGTCGGCTTTCTCGTCGGCGTGGTGTTCTGCTACCTGTCCGGCAGGCAGTTGCAGCAGTTCGGCGCCGACGTGTTCATCGTCAACCTGCTGGGCATCACGGTCGTGCGCGAGCTGGGCCCGATGCTCGCGGCGATCCTGGTGGCCGGGCGTTCGGGCTCGGCGATCACGGCGCAGATCGGCGTGATGCGGCTCAACCAGGAACTGGATGCGATGACGGTGCTGGGCATCGCGCATGGCCTGCGGCTCGTGCTGCCGCGCGTGCTGGCTCTCGCGATCGTGGTCCCGCTGCTGGTGGCCTGGACGAGCGTGGCAACACTGGCCGGGGGCGTGCTCGCCGCTCAGGTCGAACTCGGGCTGTCTGCCGGGCAGTTCATCGAGCGGCTGCGGGTGACCCTGCCGCTCCTCAATGTCGGCATCGGGCTGCTGAAGGGCGTGGTCTTCGGCGTGCTCGTGGCGATCGTGGCCTGCCACTTCGGCCTGCGTACCCGGCCCGACACCGCAAGCCTCGGGCGCAGTGTCACCGCATCGGTGGTCATCTCGATCACCGTGGTGATCCTCGCCGACGCGGTGTTCGCGGTCGCCTTCTCGGGCATGGGGCTGCGGCGATGAGCGGTCCGGCGGAGATCGTGCTGGAGGTCGCGCGGCTCGAGACGCGCTTCGGCAGCCAGACGGTGCATCGCGACCTCTCGCTGCAGGTGCGCCGGGGCGAGGTGCTGGCGGTGGTAGGAGGCTCGGGCAGCGGCAAGACCACGCTGCTGCGCCAGTTGCTGGGGCTGGAGCGCCCGGCAGCCGGGCGGGTCGCGGTGTTCGGGACCGATCTCGCCACGGCCGGGCCAGACGCGCTGGCGGCGGTGCGTGCGCGCTGGGGCGTGCTGTTCCAGCAGGGCGGGCTGTTCTCGGCGCTCGGCGCGCTGGACAACGTCGCGCTGCCGCTGCGCGAACTGCGCTGCCTCGACGACGCGCTGGTGCGCGACGTGGCAGCGCTCAAGCTGTCGATGGTCGGCATCGGGCCGGAACACCATGGCAAGCGTCCGTCGCAGCTGTCTGGTGGCATGGCGCGCCGGGTGGGACTTGCCCGCGCGATCGCCCTCGACCCCGAACTGCTGTTCCTCGACGAACCCACTGCGGGGCTCGATCCGGTGCTGGCCCGCAGCTTCGTGGGGCTGTTGCGCGAACTGGCCGCCGAACTGGCCCCCACCGTGGTGATCATCACGCACGATCGCGAGACGGTCGAGGCGCTGGCCGACCGCGTGGCGGTACTCGCGCACGGGCGCATCGCGGCCATCGGCCCCGTGGCCGAGGTGGCGGCGCTGGACGATCCGGCGGTCGCCGCGTTCTTCGCCGCGAGCCCGCCGCCAGCCGGCTCCGGCGACACCGCTGCGGCGCGCGCAGCCGACTGACAAACCCGTCACAATACGCGGATGGAAGACCGTTCACATGCACTGCTCGCCGGTCTGTTCGTGCTCCTGCTCGGCGTGGCGGTGGCAGTGGCGTATTTCTGGCTGCGCGACACCGACGAGCCGCGCGATCGCTACCTGCTGGTGACCACCGGGTCGGTGAGCGGGCTGGGTTCCCAGGCACCGGTGCGGCTGCGTGGCGTGCAGATCGGGCGGGTGGAATCGGTCCGCTTCGACCCCGAGAACCCCCGCCAGATCCTCGTGGCGATCCGCGTCGACCGCGGCGCCCCGATCACCCGCGAGACCCGCGCCCGGCTCGGCTTCCAGGGCGTGACCGGCATCGCGCACGTGAGCCTCAGCGACGGCGGTAGTGCCGCCGAGCGGCTGGTGCCTGACCCCGCGAATCCGCCGCGCGTCCCGATGGACCCGTCGCTGCTGGACCAGTTGCGCGCCAGCGGACCGGAACTGATCGCCGACATCGAGGACGTAGCCGCGCGCATGTCGCGGCTGCTCTCCGACGACAACATCGCTCGCGTGAGCGCGACGCTGCTCTCCGCGCAGCGCGCCGGCGAGCGGCTGGCGGCGCTCGCCGAGCGCGCCGGGCCGGT
>CANGXU010000175.1 GCA_947457885.1 Betaproteobacteria bacterium | reverse complement strand
CTGCTCGGGGCGGACCTGATCGTCGTGTCCGACCGCCCGCTCGCACCCCTGCTCGTGCAGGAGGCGACGCGTCTGGGGCTAGCGCAGGCGCCAGTGCTGCGCTTCCCGAGCATGGTGGTGGTCGGCGAGCGTGCCCAACTGTCCGAAGTGCGCGCCGTCGGCGATGGCTATCCAGTGAAGGGTGACATCGCGCTGTCCCCGCGCAATCTCGAGCCGGCGGTGGCCACGCGCGGCGTCCCCGCGCGGGGCACTGTCTGGGTGGATACCCGCATGGTGGCGCTGCTCGGCGTCGACGGTGGTCAGTCGATCGATCTCGGCGATCGCTCCTTCAAGATCGGCGGCGTGTTCGAGCGCGACGCCGAGGCCAGCGTCGGCTTTCTGTCGATGTCGCCGCGGATCGTGGTGAATGCACTCGACCTGCCGGAAACGGGGCTGGTGCAGCCGTCGAGCCGGATCAGCCACCGGTTGATGCTGTCTGGTCCGCCTGCCGACATTGCGCGTTACCGGGCCTTCGTCGCGCAGCGCCTGTCGCCCGGGCAGCGGGTCGAGGATGTGCGCGAGGCGCGCCCGGAACTGCGCAGCGCGCTCGAGCGTGCGGAGCGTTTTCTCGGCCTGGCCGCGCTGGTCAGCGTGATCCTCGCCGGGGTGGCCGTCGCGCTGGCCGCGCGGCGGTTCCTGCAGCGCCATCTCGACGCCTGCGCGATGATGCGTTGCCTGGGTGCGCCGCAGCGGCAGATGATCGGCCTCTACCTCACCCAGTTCCTGCTGCTCGGCGTGGTCGCCAGTGCGATCGGCTGTGCTATCGGCGCGGCCGGGCAGCAGGTGCTGGTCCAGTTGCTCGGCTCCCTTGTGTCGGCGTCACTGCCGCCGCCCACGCCATGGCCGGCGGTGAAGGGAATGGCCACCGGCGTCGTCCTTCTGCTCGGCTTCGGCCTGCCGCCGCTGATCGCGCTGGCCTCCGTGCCGACACTGCGCGTGCTGCGGCGCGACCTCGGTGCGGCCGGGCGCGGCAGTCTGCTGTCCTGGTTCGCGGCGCTCGCCGCGATCGGCTCGATGGTGATGTGGGAAGCTGCCGACCTCAAGCTGGGCCTCGCGATGCTCGGCGGTACGATCGTGATGGTTGCGGTGTGCGCGGGCTGTGCGTGGGTCGCGATGCGTGCGGCCGGCCGTCTCGCCGGCGGCGGCCGCGGGCGCGGCGCGTTCACCTGGCGCTACGGCATCGCGAACCTCAATCGCCGCGCTCTGGGCAGTATCGTGCAGATGACGGCGCTCGGGCTTGGCCTGATGGCACTGCTGCTGCTGACCCTGGTTCGCGGTGAACTGCTGGATAACTGGCGTCGGTCGCTGCCCGCCGACACACCGAACCAGTTCCTCGTGAACATCCAGCCCGACCAGGTCGAGGCTGTGCGTGCCTTCCATGCGCGGGAGGGGCTCACGACACCGACCGTACAGCCGATGGTCCGCGGCCGGCTGGTGGCGCTGAACGGCCGGCTGGTACAGCCATCCGATTACGCCGATGAGCGCACGCGGCGGCTGGTCGACCGGGAGTTCAACATGTCGTTCACGGCAGACCTGCCCAGCGACAACCGCATCCTGTCCGGTCGCTGGTGGACGCCGGCCGACAAGGGTGCTGCGCTGCTCTCGTTCGAGCAGGGCATCGCCGAGCGCATTGGCATCCGGCTGGGCGACACCGTGGTCTACGACGTCGCCGGAACGCGCCGGGAGTTCACCGTGGCCAGCCTGCGCCAGGTCGACTGGGATTCGTTCCGGACCAACTTCTTCGTGGTCGCATCTCCGGGCGCGCTCGATGGCCTGCCGGTCAGCTACATCACGGCATTCCGCCTGCCCGATGGGCGCGAGGGCTTCACCAATGCGCTGATCAGGGAGTTCCCGAACCTGTTGGTCATTGATGTCGCCTCGATCCTGTCCCGGGTCCAGGCAATGATCGAGCAGGTGTCGCAGGCGGTCGAGTTCCTGTTCCTGTTCACGCTCCTCGCGGGGCTCGTCGTGCTCTATGCGGCGATTGCCTCGACCCGGGACGAGCGCGTGTTCGAAGGCGCGATCATCCGCACGCTCGGCGGCTCCCGGCGCCAGTTGCAGGTGGTGCAACTGGCCGAGTTCACCGCGATCGGCGCGCTGTCCGGGCTGGTGGCGGCGTTCGGTGCGAGCGCACTCGCCTGGGCGCTGGGACGCTTCGTGCTCGGCGTGCCGTTCACCTTCGACCCATGGGTCTGGGTATCCGGGCTCGCCGGCGGCGCGGTGCTGGTCGGCGCGGCCGGTTGGGTGGGTACGCTCGGCACGACGAATGCGCCGCCGCTGGCGACCCTGCGCAGGCTTTAGCCAGCGCAGTCGCATGCGGCGGGACTCGCGGGACCCTTTGCTATACTGGATATGCCATGTCTCCTGCGATGCCCGCGATGATGATCGAAGTCCTGCTCGCGCTGCTCGCGCTTTTCGCGCTGGTCGCGTTTACGTGGCTTGCACTCAAGCTCGGGCAACTGCAGCGGACGCTCGCGCGTGCGCCCGACGAACTCGCGACGTTGCTCGACGAGAAGCATCGTGCGATGCTGATCGACCTCAATCAGGCCCTCGCCGGTTCTGCCGACCGCCTCTCGGTCAGTCATGCGACGCAGGCAGACCTCGTCCGGGCAAGCGTGTCGCAGGAACTGCAACAGACACGCGAGTCGATCCAGATCCTGCAGCTCGCCCAGGGACGCGATCTTGCCGCCAATCGCGAGTCGATGGTGCAGCGGCTGGCCGAGATGTCCGCGACCATGCAATCGCGGCTCGACGGCATGCGTACCGAGACCCTGACCCGGTTGCATGAAACGCTCTCGGCGCAGGGCAGGGCGCAGAGCGAGTCGGCGCAATCGATGGTGCGCCACCTGACAGAGCAGCTGGTGACGCAGGTCGATGCCCTGGCGAAATCGGTCGAAGGCCGGCTCGGCGAAATCAGCGGCAAGGTCGGCGAGCGGCTGGACGACGGTTTCAAGCGCACCAACGAAACCTTCGCCAGCGTGATGGCGCGCCTGGCCACGATCGACGAGGCACAGAAGAAGATCGACGGGCTCACCACCAACGTGATCAGCCTGCAGGAACTGCTCGGCGACAAGCGCTCGCGCGGCGCTTTCGGCGAGGTGCAGCTCGAGGCGATCGTGCGCAACAGCCTGCCGCCGGGTGCATTCGAGATGCAGTGCACGCTCTCCAACCATGCGCGAGTCGACTGCCTGCTGAGGCTGCCCGAGCCGACCGGCACGGTCGCGGTGGATTCGAAGTTTCCGCTCGAGAACTACCGGGCGGGATTCGCGGCCGACCAGCCAGAGGCGGAACGGCAGGCAGCGCTGCGTCGCTTCAAGCTGGACGTGAAGAAACACATCGACGACATCGCCGAGAAGTACATCATCGGTGGCGAAACCAGCGACGGCGCGGTGATGTTCGTGCCAGCCGAAGCGGTGTTCGCCGAGATCCATGCACACCACCCCGAACTCGTCGAGCACGCGCAGAAGCGGCATGTCTGGATCACTTCGCCGACGACGCTGATGGCCATCCTGAACACCGCGCGTGCCGTGATCAAGGATTTCGAGACACGCCGGCAGGTTCACGTGATCAAGGACGCCCTCTCGAAGCTCGCGCGCGACTTCGAACGCTTCGACCATCGCATGCAGCAGCTCGCGAACCATATCCGCCAGGCAAACGACGACGTGCAGCAGGTCCATGTGAGCAGCCAGAAGATCACGCACCGGTTCCGGCACATCGAGCAGGTCGACATCGAGCGTGCGCTCGGAAGCGAGCCGGTCGTGCCATTGCCGGGCCGCGCGGCGCCGGAACCGGTATCGGAGGCTTCCCCTTTTCCGTCGGTCGCGCCGGGCGGGGCCTGAGCATGGATCGCCGGGCCGTCCGTTCGGCCGCCGTTGCGCTGGCCTGCGCGGGGCTGCTCGGCGCGTGCAGCGCCCCCGATCCAGAGCGGATCGCGCGCGAGCGCGAGCGCGCGGAGGCGATCGACAAGGCGGCTGCGCGCCTCTACAAGCGGCCGTTCGACGTGATCTGGGGCGCGCTGATGGCCTCGGCCGCCGAGCGCCAGATGACCATCGTCCAGGCGGATGCGGGCAGCGGGATGATCGAACTGCGGCATGGCGCGTCGTCCACCAGTGCCGGCGAACGGATCGATATCCGGGTGACCGCCACGGCAGAGCAGGCGGTACGCGTCGAGATCCGCTCGCGGCCGCTGGTCGCGGTGTCGCTGCCGCGCGACTGGCAGCGGGTGCTGTTCGGCGATCTCGAGCAGAAGATCGCGCCGCGCCGGCAGCCCTGACCGATGTTCGGCCTGGGCGGGTGGCTGCGCCGTCGAACGCTGGCCCGTGCGGCGATCGACGATGGCGTATGGATGGATGCAGTCGCTCGTTGTCGGGTCGCTGACCACCTCGATCCGGCGGCGACTCGCCGTTTACGCGAACTGGTCACGCTGTTCCTCGATCGGAAGCAGTTCACCGCTGCCGGCGGGCTGGAACTGGACGACGGCATGCGCCTGGCGATCGCCCTGCAGGCTTGCGTCCCCATCCTGGAACTTGGCATCGACAGCTATGCGCCCTGGATCGAGGTGATCGTCTATCCGGGCGAGTTCATCGTCGAGCGTGAACACGTGGATGAAGCCGGCGTCGTGCATGAGGTTCGCGAGTCGCTCTCGGGCGAATCGTGGGCTGGCGGACCGGTGATCCTGTCCTGGGCCGATGTGGAGGCCGCCAACCCGGCGGAGCCCTACAACGTCGTGCTGCACGAGTTCGCGCACAAGCTGGACATGCTGGACGGCGCAGCCGACGGCATTCCGCCACTGCACGCCGGCATGAGCCGCTCGGCATGGCACGCTGCATTCAGCGCTGCGTACGACGATTTCGTCGACCGTGTAGAGCAGCTGGAACGTCTTGAGCACCGGGCCTCACGGTCGAGCCGCCGGATGGCAGTACCGGATGTGCTGGACCTGTCGTCGCTTGACGGACAGTGGGCTGCGCTGCCGCTCGACCCTTATGCAGAAAAGGACGCCGCAGAGTTCTTCGCCTGCACCAGCGAGGTATTCTTCGAGGCGCCGGACCGTCTCCACGGTGCGTATCCGGCTGTGTATCGACAGCTGGCCGACTTTTACCTGCAGGACCCGCTCGGCAGGGTCCGACCAGACTCGGTTTCTCCGTCAGGAAGACGATAACGGATGTTGGCCAGGTCGTCGGTGCAGGAACGCTGCCGACGCTCGAGCCTCATTGCCCACCGCCCCTCACCAGATGACGTAACGCCCGATGTCCGACGGATGGTTCAAACGCCTCTCGACGCGGACCCTTTCGAGAGCCCTCTCCGCGATACTGCTGGCTCTGGTAATGGCCACCGGCATCAGCATCGGGCACTTTCAGGGCCAGTCGCGCGTTGCGGAGAGCCAGGCAGCCGTTCGGATGGCGGCTGCGTCCCGGGTCGAAGCGACGATGGCACTGTCGCGCGACCGCGACGATGCGCTCGGGGCGGTCGTTGGCGCTCCGACGGTGCCCGAGCGTGCCGCGGCGGAGCGCCGTCTTGCGATGATGACCGGGCAGTGGCAGGCCGCGATCCTGGCACTGCGCGCTCCGCACGAAGTCGGCACCGAAGCGCGGCTCCTCGACGAATTGTCCGCTGCCGCCCGTCGGGTGGCCGAGCTGCAGTCCGGCGTGCTGCAGGCACTGGCCCGCAACGACGTCGCCGGTGCACAGCGGATGTATGTCGAGCGCGAAATCGGGGCCGAGAACGCGCTGCGGTCGTCGATGAGCCGCCTGGCCGACAACTACCGCATTGGCGCCGCGGCGATCACGTCGGAGACGGCTGAACGTACACGCTCGCTGTTCCTGCTGTCCGCGGCCGTCTTCGTGCTGGTCATCGTCGGCATCGGGATCACCGGCCATGCGCTGATTCGGCGCACCCTTCATGTCGAATCCGACCTGCATCGCGCGCGTTCGAGGTCCGACGTGGCGCTGCATTCGATCAATGACGGCGTGATCACCGTCGATGGCGAGGGTCATGTCGAATTCATGAACCCGATCGCCGAGTCGCTGACCGGATGGCGGAGCGAGGATGCCCGCAAGCGCCCGCTGGCGGACGTCTACATACTGATCGACGAGCGCACGCGCGAGGTTCAGTGCTTTGAGCCGTGGCGTGCCGCGGTGGTTCCGCAGCGCCGTCACGAGGGTGAGACGCCCCTGCGCCTCGCCTCGCGAGATGGTACCGAGGTGTCGATCCGCCACTCGTTCTCGCAGGTGGTCGACCCGGCAGGCGCCATCGGCGGCGCGATCATCGTGTTCCATGACGACACCAGCCTGCGCACGCTTGCGCAGCAGCTGTCCTGGCAGGCGAGCCACGATGCCTTGACCGGGCTCGCCAACCGGCGGGAATTCGAGCGGGCGCTGAGCGAGTTGCTGGCTTCCTCGTCCGGTGGCCACAAGACGCACGCGCTGCTCTATATCGACCTGGATCACTTCAAGGCGGTCAACGACAGCAGCGGGCATGCGGCCGGGGATGAACTGCTGTGCCAGCTCACCAAGGTGATGCAGGCGCAGATGCGCGCGAACGACGTGCTGGCGAGGCTTGGCGGGGACGAGTTCGGGGCGCTGCTCGATTCCTGTCCCGCTGACCAGGCCATGCGAATCGCCACTGCGCTGCACGATGCGGTGAACGCATTCGTGTTCGTCTGGCAGGGACGCCAGTTCAAGGTCGGGTCCACGATCGGCCTGCTGCCGATCGACGCTGCCAGCGGGTCGGTCGCGCAGGTGATCGCCGCCGCCGACGCGCTCTGCTACCAGGCGAAGTCGGAAGGACGCGACCGTATCCGTGTGTACCGTCCGGACGAAGAGGCAGGACGCCGCCGATCCTCTGATGCGCGGATGATTACCCGGATCAGCGACGCGTTCGAGAGCGGCCGGTTCGTGCTCTACGCGCGGCCGGTGTCGCCGCTGCGGGCGGAACTGGCGGGAAGCGATCATCGCGACGTACTGGTGCGCATGCTCGATGCCGACGACAACCTGCTGGCTCCATCCAGCTTCCTGCCGGCTGCCGAGCGCTACGAACTGCTCACCTCGATCGACCGCTGGGTGCTGCGTACGCTCACGGCGCACCTGTCGGAGCGGCAGTCGCGCGACGACGGACGTGCCGCGCGTCCGTTGCGCCACAGCGTGAACGTGTCCGCCCGGAGCCTGCAGGACCCCGAGTTCCGGGCCTTCGTGCACGGCCTGATCGACAGCCACCAGTTGCCGCATGGCCAGCTCTGCCTCGAGCTGACCGAAGTCGGTGCAGCGGCCAATCTCACGCGCATCGCTGAAGGCATGCAGGAGCTGCACGCGGCGGGCTGCAGCTTCGCACTCGACGACTTCGGCGCCGGTCTGTCCTCGTTCGCATTCGTACGCCACCTGCCGATCGACTACCTGAAGATAGACGCCGGATTCGTACGCCAAATGATCGACGACCCGATGGATCACGCGATCGTCGATTCGATCGTGCGCATCGGCCGCGCGCTGGGCATCCACACCATCGCGCAGGGCGTGGATAACGCGGATACCGCAGAGAAGCTCGGCACGATGGGCGTCGACTACGCACAGGGCAACCAGTACGGCAGCCCGCGTCCGCTGGTGGAGGGCGTGGCCCGCCCGGAG
>CANGXU010000174.1 GCA_947457885.1 Betaproteobacteria bacterium | reverse complement strand
GATCTTCATCGACCGCCCGGTCCTCGCGATCGTGATCGCGCTGGTCATGACCATCGCCGGCGCGGTGGCCGGCCTGAGCCTGCCGATCGCACAGTTCCCGCAGATAACGCTGCCGACGATCCGTGTCAGTGCAGCCTATCCCGGCGCGAACGCCGAGGTGGTCGAGCGCGCGGTTTCGCAGGCGATCGAGAAGCAGGTCAACGGCGTCGAGGGCATGCTGTACATGTCCTCGAGCGCCGCCGGAAACGGCGCCTATACCCTCGACGTGACCTTCGGTCTCGATCGCAATGCGGACATCGCAGCGGTGCAGGTGCAGAACCGGGTTTCGCAAGCCAATGCGCAACTGCCGTCCGAGGTGCTGTCGGCGGGCCTGTCGACGACCAAGAGCACGCCCGACGTGCTGATGCATGTCGCGCTGTTCTCGCCCAACGGCACCTACGACGAGCTGTTCGTCAACAACTACCTGTCGATCAACGTCGTCGAGTCGATCAAGCGGATCAAGGGTGTCGGCACCGTGCAGGTGTTCGGGTCGGAGTTCGGCATGCGCCTCTGGCTGAGGCCCGACCGGATGTCGCGCCTGGGCATCACGCCGGCAGACGTCTACCGCGCGGTGCAGGAGCAGAACGTGCAGGCGCCAGCCGGCCAGATCGGTGCCCAGCCGTCGCCTCCGTCGCAGCAGTTCCAGTACGGCCTGCAGGTGCGCGGGCAGCTGGAGCAGGCCGACGAGTTCGCCAACATCATCATCCGCGCGCAACCCGATGGCTCGGTGATCCGGGTGAAGGACATCGGACGGGTCGAGCTGGGCTCGAAGGATTACTTCTTCAGCACGCGCTACAACGGCAAGCCGGCCACCGCGTTCTCGATCAGCCTGACGCCGGACGCGAGCGCGATCGAGACCTCGGCGCTGATCAAGGCGCAGCTGCAGGAACTGGCCTCCGCCTATCCGGCGGACCTCGCCCACGAAATCGTGATCGACAATACGATCTTCGTGAAGGCGTCGCTGGAAGAAGTGGTGCACACGTTCGTGGAGGCGCTGCTGCTGGTACTGATCGTCGTGTTCCTGTTCCTGCAGAGCTGGCGTGCGACGATCATCCCGATGATTGCAGTGCCGGTGTCGCTGGTGGCGACGTTCGCGGCCTTCGTGCTGCTCGGCTTCACCATCAACACGCTCACCCTGTTCGGCATGGTGCTGGCGATCGGCATCGTCGTCGACGACGCAATCGTGGTGGTCGAGGCGGTCGAACACCACATGCACGCAAGCGGCCTGTCGCCACGAGACGCGACGATCAAGGCGATGGAGGAAGTGACCGGCCCGGTGATCGCGATCGCACTGATCCTGGCGGCGGTGTTCGTGCCGGTAGGCTTCCTCGGCGGCATCGCCGGCGTCATGTACCAGCAGTTCGCGATCACCGTTGCCGTGTCCACGCTGCTCTCGGCAGTGGTCGCGTTGACGCTGACTCCGGCGCTGTGCGCGCTCCTGCTGCGGCCGAAAGACCATCACGCAAAGCCCGGCCTGCTCGGTCGCTTCTTCAACGGCTTCAACACCGTGTTCAACGCGATCACCGAGCGGTATGGTGCCGGGGTCGCGCGTGCGATCCGCTCCAGCGTGCTCGTGCTGCTGGTACTCGGAATCCTGATCGGCACCGCGGTCGCGCTGATTCAGAAGGTGCCGGGCGGTTTCGTGCCACCGGAGGACCAGGGGTACTTCTTCGCGGCGGTGCAGTTGCCGCCAGCGGCATCGCTCAACCGCACCCGTGCGGTGACGGCCGATTTGCAGAAGCTGATCGATGCGACGCCGGGTGCCGAGCGCTCGCTGATCGTCAACGGCTACAACCTGCTCACCGGCAGCGTGCAGTCCGACAGCGCGCTGGTGGTGATCGCGCTGAAGCCTTGGGAGGAGCGCACGACGCCGGAACTCGGCCTGCGCAGCATCATCCGCGATTTCTACACCCGGGCGCAGGGGCTGCGCGACGCCACCGTCCTGCCGTTCAACCCGCCGCCGATTCCCGGCATGGGCGCGACCGGCGGCTTCTCGTTCAAGCTGCAGGACCGTGCCGGCAACACGCCTCAGGACCTGGCGCGCGTCGCACAGGAGTTCACCGATGCCGCGCGAAAGCGGCCCGAGATAGGCAGCATCTATTCGAAGTTCGACCCGCGCACACCGGCGATCCGCCTGGAAATCGACCGCGAGAAGGCGAAGAAACTCGGCGTGCCGATCAACGACATCTCGACCGCGTTGCAGACCTTCCTCGGTGGCGTCAACGTCAACGAGTTCTCGCGCTTCGGCCGCAACTTCAAGGTGTCGCTGCAGGCCGAGCCGGAGTTCCGTGCCGACATCAAGTCGCTCGGCCTGATGTACGTGCGCAACCAGAAGGGCGAGATGGTGCCGCTGTCGACGCTGATCGTGCCGTCGCCGATCAGTGCACCGACGGTGATCCAGCGCTACAACCTCTTCCGAACCGCCGACATCGGCGGCGATGCGGCACCGGGCTACAGCTCGGGGCAGGCGATCGCAGCACTCGAGCAGGTGGCCCGCGAGGTGCTGCCCACCGGTTACGGCTTCGAGTGGTCCGGCATCAGCCTGCAGGAGAAGGCTTCGGCCGGGCAGGCGCCGGTGATCTTCGCGTTTGCGATCGTGTTCGTGTTCCTGTTCCTCGCCGCACTGTACGAAAGCTGGACGGTGCCGTTCGCCGTCCTGTTCGCGGTGCCGCTGGGCATCTTCGGTGCGATGCTCGGCCTGTTCCTGACCGGGCTCACCAACAACATCTATGCGCAGATCGGCATCGTGCTGCTGATTGGCCTCGCGGCGAAGAACGCGATCCTGATCATCGAGTTCGCGAAGATGCGCCGCGACCAGGGTGCGGATGCAGTCAGCGCGGCGATCGAGGCGTCCAAGCTGCGGCTGCGGCCGATCATCATGACGTCGTTCGCGTTCATCCTGGGCGTGGTGCCGCTGATCCTCTCAAGCGGCGCAGGTGCGGCGTCGCGCATATCGATGGGTGTGACCGTGTTCAGCGGGATGCTCGCTGCGACGCTGCTCGCGATCTTCTTCGTGCCGGTGCTGTATGTCACCGTCGAGCGGCTGGTCGCGCGCTTCGGCGGCAAGCGCCGGGCCGGCGGCGCGGCGCCGGTGCTGCCCGTCGCCGCAGAACGCGGAGCCTCGGAATGATGCGCACCCCAGGCGCAGTCGCGCTCGCGATGTTGCTGACTGTCGCGGGATGCAAGGTCGTCGGCGACGATTACGCGCGTCCCGTGGTCGAAGTTCCCGGCGCCTTCCGCGGACCCGCTGCGGCAGGCGATTCGCTGGGCGATGCCGACTGGCGCCGCGTGTTCACCGACGCACAGCTGCAGGCGCTGGTCGAGCAGGTGCTGGCTGGCAATCTCGACCTGCAATCCGCAGCAGCGCGCGTGCGCGAGGCGCAGGCAAACCTCGCGCTGGTGCGTTCAGAGCGCCTGCCGCAGGCATCGTTGGGACTGAGCACGACAGTGGTGCCGCGTAACCCCGGCGACGCGCTCACCTCGCGTTTCCTCGCAGCGGGCCTGCTGTCCTGGGAGATCGATCTCTGGGGTCGCATAGAGCGCCGGGTCGAGGCGGGCGGAGCGGATCTCGCCGGACAGCGCGCAGCGGCGGCAGGTGCGCGCGTGTCGCTGGTGGCCGAGACCGCCAGCCGCTACTTCGAACTGGGTGGCGCACGCGAGGTACTCGACGCCACCGAACGCAGCGCGCAACTGCAGCGCGATGCACTGCGCCTGATGCAGAGGCGCAACAAGGCCGGCATCGTGTCGGCAGCGGAAGTGCGGCAGGCCGAAGGGCAGCTCGCCTCCACCGAGGCCCGGCTGCCGTCGATACAGCGCCAGATTGCAGCGCTCGAGAACGTGCTCGCGCTGCTGCAGGGACGACCACCCGGTCCGGGCCCCACGCTGTCCGCGGTTCTTCAGTTACCCGCGGCACTGCCGGCAGGGCTGCCGTCGTCGATGCTCGAACGGCGGCCGGACCTGCGCCAGTCAGAGCAGCGGATGGTCGCGGCCAATGCGCGTGTGGGCGAGGCGAAGGCGCGGTTCCTGCCCAGTCTCTCGATCACTGGTGCCTTCGGTGCGATCAGCGGACAGCTCGACGAGCTGTTGCGGGGAAGCGCGCAGGACGTGGCCTCGCTGGGTCCGAACGTTTCGCAGGCACTCTATGCGGGCGGCGCACTGGTGGCCAACCGCGATGCGGCCGTCGCGCGCAGCGAGCAGGCCGTGCTCGCCTATCGCAGCGCCGTGCTCAATGCACTGCGCGAGGTAGCCGATGCGCTGGTCTCCTACGACCGCAGTGGCGCGGAATTCGAACAGCAGGCCAGGCGCGCAGCCGCCACCCGGGAGGCGCTGCGCCTGGCCGACCGGCGCTTCGCGGCTGGCGTGGTCAGCTACCTCGAAGTACTCGATGCACAGCGGCAACTGCTCGCCGCCGAGACCGAACTGGTCAACGCGAAGCTCAACCGCCAGCTCGCGCTGGTGCAGGCCTATCGCGCGCTCGGCGGAGGCTGGGAGAGTCGCTGACCCGAGCGAGGGGGGCACAGCAGTTTCGTACCTCCCGTGCCAGCTGAGCTGGACAGACTGACAAGTCGTACTCGGGCCACACAGGATCGTCAGGTACGTTTTCGCCCAGGTCGTTGGCGAGCGCCTGCAGCAGCGGCTCGCCCGGCGGCGGGCTTGCGCTGTTCTGGCAGTCATACTATCGTCTGCGCGCCGGGAGGCAATCACCCCGGCGGAGCCTCCATGGACGCACTGGCCGCGACGCTGCGCACACACCCGGAGATCGCGGTCTTTCTCGCGATCGGGCTGGGCTACTGGATCGGCCGCTTCAGCGTGCGCGGCGTAGGCTTCGGTCCGGTCACGGGGTCGCTGATTGCCGGGCTGCTGGTGGGCTACGCGGTCGAGGTCCCCGTGGCCGACACCGCGAAGCAGCTGCTGTTCCTGCTGTTCATGTTCGGGATCGGCTACTCGGCCGGGCCGGGGTTCGTGCGCGGCCTGCGCGATGCGGGCTGGCGCTGGGCGGTGCTGGGCAGCGTGATTCCGCTCGCGGGCCTGCTCACCGCCTGGGCGATGGCGAAGCTGCTCGATCTCGAACTGGGCTACGCCGCCGGCATGATGTCGGGCGGCTTGACCGAATCCCCGGTGATCGGCACGGCGAGCGAGGCGATCCGCGCGCTGCCGATCCCGGCGGAGGAGAAGTCGCGGCTGATCGCGCAGATCCCGGTGGCCGACGCCCTCACCTATCTCTTCGGCACGATCGGGGTGATCGTCTTCTGCGGCTATGTCGGCCCGTGGCTGCTGCGGGTGGACCTGTGCGCCGACGCCCGTCGCCTCGAGGCGGCGATGGGCCTGTCGCGCGAGGCGGATGGCGTCGACTCCGGCTGGCGGATGTTCGCAATGCGCGCCTACCGGCTGGAGCCGCGCCATCGGGTGGTCGGGCTTCCGGTGGCCGAGGCCGAGCGCAGCGCAGCGCCCGCACGCCTGTTCATCGAGCGCATCCGTCGCGACGGCGAACTGATCGACGTGCAGCCGGAGACGGTACTGCGCGCGGGCGACGTGGTAGCGGTGATCGCCGCCCGCGAGACCATGGTGCGCCTGCTGGCCGGCGTGGCCGAGGAAGTCCACGACCGCAGGCTGCTCGACGTTCCGGTCGCCACGCGCGACGTGGTGCTCAGCCACGCCTCGGTGGTCGGCCGTTCGGTGGCGGAACTGCGGGCCGAGACCACCGCCTTCCGCGGCGTGTTCCTGCAGGCGATCCAGCGCGCCGGGCGATCGCTGCCGGTCGCGCCACAGACCCGCCTCGAACAGGGCGACGTGCTCACGCTGCACGGACTCGCGCCCGCGGTCGATCGCATCGCGAGTCTCGCAGGCGAACCCGCGCGCTCACCGCGCGGGGCCGACTTCGTCGCGCTCGGACTGGCGATCGGCGCCGGGGCGCTGGCCGGCGTGCTGCTCTCGCTCCCGGTCGCCGGGCTGCACATCGCGCTGGGCAGCAGCGTGGCGGTGCTGCTGGTCGGGCTTGCGCTCGGCTGGCGCAACGCGCAGCACCCGGGTTTCGCGCACATCCCGGCTGCGGCGATCGAATTCATGAAGTCGCTGGGCCTGTCGGCCTTCGTGGCCATGATCGGTCTCAAGGCCGGACCGGTCTTCGTCGACGCGATCCGCGAGATCGGACTGTCCGTGTTCCTGGGCGGCATCGCGGTCACGCTGGTGCCGCAGTTCGTGGGACTGCTGGTCGGGCGCTACCTGCTGCGCATCGAGCCGCTGCTGCTGCTGGGCGCGCTGGCCGGCGCGCAGACCATGACCGCCGCGCTCGCAGCAGTGCAGGATCGCTCCGACAGCCCGGTGGCCGTGATCGGCTACTCGAGCACCGTCGCGTTCGGACACATCCTCATCTCCATCGGGGGCACCGTGCTGGTGTGGATGCTGCACGCCGGCTGAGCGCTTCGATCCGCGGTGCTGCGCCGCGGGCTCGCGCACGACGGTCTTCAACCGGCGCCGTGATCGCCGAGTGAGCGCGCCTCGCGGCGCGCCCCTCGGCGGTGGCGTCACGTGCGGTGGTAGATCTCCGCGCCCTTGTCCTTGAACTCTTCCGACTTCTCCTGCATGCCCTTCTCGAGCGCTTCGGCCTCGGACACGCCGATCGTCGCCGCGTACTCGCGCACGTCCTGCGTGATCTTCATCGAGCAGAAGTGCGGGCCGCACATCGAGCAGAAGTGGGCGAGCTTGGCGCCTTCCTGCGGCAGGGTCTCGTCGTGGAAGTCCTTGGCGGTGTCGGGGTCGAGGCCGAGGTTGAACTGGTCTTCCCAGCGGAACTCGAAGCGGGCCTTCGACAGGGCGTTGTCGCGCACCTGCGCGCCCGGGTGGCCCTTCGCCAGGTCAGCCGCATGGGCGGCGATCTTGTAGGCGATGATGCCGTCCTTGACGTCCTTCTTGTCCGGCAGGCCGAGGTGTTCCTTCGGCGTCACGTAGCAGAGCATCGCGGTGCCGTACCAGCCGATCATCGCCGCGCCGATCGCGCTGGTGATGTGGTCGTAGCCCGGCGCGATGTCGGTGGTCAGCGGCCCGAGGGTGTAGAACGGCGCCTCCTTGCAGTACTTCAGCTGGAGGTCCATGTTCTCCTTGATCAGGTGCATCGGTACATGGCCGGGGCCCTCGATCATGGTCTGCACGTCATGCTTCCAGGCTATGTCGGTGAGCTCGCCGAGCGTCTTCAGCTCGCCCAGCTGCGCCTCGTCGTTCGCGTCGTAGTTCGAGCCGGGACGCAGGCCGTCGCCGAGCGAGAACGACACGTCGTACGCCTTCATGATCTCGCAGATGTCCTCGAAGTGCGTGTAGAGGAAGTTCTCCTTGTGGTGCGCGAGGCACCACTTCGCCATGATCGAGCCGCCGCGCGACACGATGCCGGTCATCCGCTTGGCCGTCCACGGGATGTAGCGCAGCAGCACGCCGGCATGGATGGTGAAGTAGTCGACGCCCTGCTCGGCCTGCTCTTCCAGCACCTCTAGGAACATGCGCAGGTTGAGGTCCTCGACGCGGCCCTGGACGCGCTCCAGCGCCTCGTAGATCGGCACCGTGCCGATCGGCACCGGGCTGTTGCGCAGGATCCACTCGCGCGTCTCGCGCAGGTTCTTGCCGGTGCTGAGGTCCATCACCGTGT
>CANGXU010000173.1 GCA_947457885.1 Betaproteobacteria bacterium | reverse complement strand
CCGGCCACGTCCGCCGCCGCCATTGCCAGCCCGGCCGGCCGGGGCTGCACCGGCGCCCCCGGGGCGCTGGCCCTGCCGTCCGCGCGACGGCGGAAACTCGCTGCGCCGCCCATCGGTCTTCGGCGCACGATCGTCCGCCTCGCCGGCTGGTTTCGGCTTGCCGGGTTCGAAGCCAGCGACCACCCGCTGCTCGATGCGGCGGCCCATCAGTTTCTCGATGTCTTGCAGCAGCGGGCGGTCTTCCGCGCTGACCAGCGAGACCGCTTCGCCGCTGGCGCCGGCACGGCCGGTACGGCCAATCCGATGGACGTAGTCTTCGGACACGTTCGGCAGGTCGAAATTGACCACGTGCGGCAGCATCTCGATGTCCAGGCCGCGCGCCGCGATGTCGGTGGCGACGAGCACGCGCAGCGAGTTGTCCTTGAACTGTGCCAGCGCGCGCGTGCGCGCTCCCTGGCTCTTGTTGCCGTGGATGGCCGCGGACTCGATACCGTCGCGTTCGAGCAGTTCCGCCAGGCGGTTTGCGCCATGCTTGGTCTTGGTGAACACCAGCACCTGGAACCAGTTCTTCTCCTTGATCAGGTGCGACAGCAACGCGCGCTTGCGCTCCTTGTCGACCGGATGCACGACCTGGGTGACCAGTTCGGCCGGCGTGTTGCGCCGGGCGACTTCCACCGTGGCCGGGTCGTGCAGGTATTCGCGCGACAGGGTGCGGATCTCGTCGGAGAAGGTCGCCGAGAACAGCAGGTTCTGCCGCTGCCTGGGCAGCACCGCGAGGATGCGCTTGATGTCGCGGATGAATCCCATGTCGAGCATGCGGTCGGCTTCGTCGAGCACGAGGATCTCGATCGACTTGAGGTCGACCGTCTTCTGCTGCACGTGGTCGAGCAGCCGGCCGGGCGTGGCGACGACGATGTCGACGCCGCGGCGCAGTTCCGCCACCTGCGGGTTGATGCCGACGCCGCCGAAGATCACGGTGGAGCGCAGCTTCAGGTACTTGCCGTAGGTGGTGACGCTCTCCTCGACCTGCGCGGCGAGTTCGCGCGTCGGCGTGAGGATCAGGCAGCGAGGAGCGGTGCCGCTGCGCGCGCGCGAAGAAAGCAGTTGCAGCAGCGGCAGCGTGAAGCCGGCGGTCTTGCCGGTGCCGGTCTGCGCCGCGCCGAGCAGGTCGCGGCCGGCGAGGACCACCGGAATGGCCTGCCTCTGGATCGGCGTCGCTTCGGTATAGCCCTGGTCGGCGATGGCGCGCAGCAGTTCGGGGACCAACCCGAGGTCATTGAACGATGTACTGATGTGAATCTCCTGAATGCATCGGCCCGCGAAGGTTCTTCCTTCGTACCGGTTCAGGACGACAGCGTTTCGGCAGGTAACCTTCCGCCGGGATCGCTGCGCGGCAGCGAGCGGAGCTCGGTGACGGCAGGCGATGCGCGCAGGATCGGGACTGGCATCTGCGGCAGAGCCCGGGGGAGGGCAGACGAAACGTGCGCAACCGGAACATGGCGCACGTCGTCTCGAGACAGGATACCTTATCCGCCGCGTCGGTGCCCGTGCCGTCTCAGTTCTGCCTCAGGTCGAGCGCTCGCCCAGGAACTCGCCGAGGATGCGCCCGGTGTGCGAGCCCGCATCGAGCGCCACGACCTCCGGCGGTGCCTCGGCAACGATTCGCCCGCCGCCATCGCCCCCTTCCGGGCCGAGGTCGATGATCCAGTCCGCTTCGGCCCAGACGTCCAGGTTGTGCTCGATCACCACGACCGTGTTGCCGGCGTCGACCAGCCGATGCAGCACACGGATCAGCTTCTCGACATCGGCCATGTGCAGGCCGACAGTGGGCTCGTCGAGCACGTACAGCGTATGGGCCTCCGCGCCGCCCCGGCCCGGCCGCCGCGCCGCGTCGCGCACGTCTCCGACGCGGGCCTTCGCCAGTTCGGTCACCAGCTTGATCCGCTGCGCCTCGCCGCCCGACAGTGTCGGGCTAGCCTGGCCGAGCGTGAGGTAGCCGAGGCCGACACTCTCGAGCAGTTCGAGCGGCGCGCGGATCGACGGATGGGCCTCGAAGTACTCGACTGCCTGTTCCACGTTCATCCGCAGCACGTCGCCGATCGAGCGGTCCTTGAACGTCACCGACAGCGTGGCCGGGTTGAAGCGCAGGCCGTGGCAGCTCTCGCAGGGCACCTTCACGTCGGGCAGGAAGCTCATCTCGACGCGCTGCACGCCGGCACCTTCACAGGTCGGGCAGCGGCCATCGCCGGTGTTGAACGAGAAGCGTGCCGGGGCGTAACCGCGCATGCGGGCCTCGTTCGTCTCGGCGAACAGGCGGCGGATGGCGTCCCAGAAGCCGATGTAGGTCGCCGGACAGGAGCGGGGCGTCTTGCCGATCGGGGTCTGGTCCACCTCCAGCACCCGGCCCACCTGCTCGGCACCGGCGATCTGGCGTACGCCCTCCCATGACGGCTGACGGTGCTCGCGCCGTGCCGACACCGCAGCCGACAGGTTGGCCAGCAGCACCTCGCGTGCCAGGGTCGACTTGCCGCTGCCCGAGACACCCGTGACCACCGTCAGCCGGCCGAGCGGGAACCGGGCGTCGACCTGCTGCAGGCTGTGCCGATGCGCGCCGAGCACCCGTACCGAAGGCGTATCCGCGTCCACCGGCCGCCTCGGCGACACCGGGTGGCGCAGTGGCTCGTTCAGGAATCGGCCGGTGATGGAGGTCGCGGAGGCGCACAGTTCGTCGGCCGTGCCCTGGGCAACCACCTGGCCGCCACGAACCCCCGCGCCGGGGCCGAGGTCGATCACATGGTCGGCGCGGCGGATCGTCTCTTCGTCGTGCTCGACCACCAGCAGCGTGTTGCCCTTGCCGGCGAGCCGCTGGAGCATGTCGAGCAGTACCCGGTTGTCGCGCGGATGCAGGCCGATGGTCGGCTCGTCGAGCACGTAGCACACCCCTTGCAGGTTGGAGCCGAGTTGTGCGGCCAGCCGGATACGCTGTGCCTCGCCGCCGGACAGCGTCGGCGAGGCTCGGTCCAGGCCGAGGTAGCCCAGGCCGACGTCGCGCAGGAAAGCCAGTCGGGAGCGGATCTCGGAGAGCACGTCGCGTGCGATCTCGCCTTCGCGGGCATCGAGCACCAGCGCATCGAACATCCTCGCCAGCGCATCGACCGAGCCGGTGGTGGTCGCCGAGATCGAGCGCCCGCGGAAGCGTACGTTGCGCGCGATCGGGTTCAGGCGTTCGCCAGCGCAGTCGTGGCACGCATCGAGTTCGCCGCCGCCGGCCTGCTCGTCGAGGAAGCTGTCCAGGCGCCGGTCTTCGGTCTCGAGGCTCGCGTCGTCGTCCTGCCTGTAGTGGCGGAAGGCCACGCCGGTGCCGAGGCAACCCTCGCACCAGCCATGCTTCGAATTGAACGAGAACAGCCGCGGGTCGAGTTCGGCGAAGCTCGTGCCGCAGCACGGGCAGGCCCGGCGCACCGAGAACGACCGGGTCGACAGCAGCGCGCTCTTCTGCCCGGCGCGCATCGCGCCGTCCAGGGCATCCAGGTCGGCCATCACGTGCACCACGCCCTTGCCCTGGTCGAGGCCGGCCTGCAGCAGCGCGCGCAGCTTCACCTCGTTCTCGGGCAGCACGCGGATATCTGCGACCGGCAGGTCGATCGTATGTTCCTTGAAGCGATCGAGTCGCTTCCATGGCCGGGTGGTGACGAACGCGCCGTCGACCAGCAGGTGACCATGGCCGCGCGCCGAGGCCCAGGCGGCGAGGTCGGTGTAGATGCCCTTGCGGTTGACCACCAGCGGCGCGAGCACGCCGATGCTCTGGCCCCGGTAGTCGCGCATAACCTGGGCCGCGACCGCATCGAAGCTCTGCGGCTCGATCGCGACGTTGCAGTCAGGGCAGTACTGCGTGCCCAGCTTCATGAACATCAGGCGCAGGAAGTGGTAGATCTCGGTCATCGTCGCCACGGTGCTCTTGCGGCCGCCGCGGCTGGTACGCTGTTCGATCGCCACCGTCGGCGGGATGCCGAACACGCCATCGACCTCCGGCTTCGCAGCCGGCTGCACGAACTGCCGGGCATAGGCGTTCAACGACTCGAGGTAGCGCCGCTGCCCTTCGCCGAACACGATGTCGAAGGCGAGCGTCGACTTGCCCGAGCCCGAGACGCCGGTGACCACGGTGAAGCGGTCGCGCGGGATCTCGACATGGACCTGCTTCAGGTTGTGTTCGCGCGCGTTGTGCACGACGATCGAATGGCGGGCGCGCTCGCGGTAGCCGGCCTCGAGGCCGTCGGGTTCCTGTGCCACGGTCGTGCGCGACGGATGGAAGCGCTTCAGGTCGGTGAACGATGCTTCGTACTCGACCAGCGCGCGGCCTGTGTGCGACTGGGGGCTGGCGCAGATCGCCGCCGGCGTGCCCACCGCGACCACCTCGCCGCCGCCGTCGCCGCCCTCGGGGCCGAGGTCGATGATCCAGTCGGAGGCGCGGATCACGTCGAGGTTGTGCTCGATGACCAGCAGCGAATGGCCAGCCTCGATCAGCCGCCGGAACGCGACCAGCAGCTTGGCGATGTCGTCGAAGTGCAGGCCGGTGGTCGGCTCGTCGAACAGGAACAGCTTGCCCCGGCCGTCCCCGGGCGCCGCGTAGCCGTTGCCGCGCTTCGCCGCTTCGGCGAGGTGTCCGGCCAGCTTCAGCCGCTGCGCCTCGCCGCCCGACAGCGTGGGCACCGGCTGTCCGAGCCGCAGGTAGTCCAGGCCGACCTCCGCCAGCGGCTGCAGGGCCGTCACCAGATCGCGTTCGCCGGCGAACACCGACAGCGCCTCCGATACGGTGAGTTCCAGCACGTCGGCGATCGATCGGCCGTCGAGGGTCACCTCCAGCGTCTCCGCGCGGTAGCGCGTGCCGTCGCAGTCCGGGCAACGCAGGTAGACGTCGGACAGGAACTGCATCTCGACGAACTCGAAGCCGGTGCCGCCGCAGGTCGGGCAGCGCCCGTTGCCCGAGTTGAAGCTGAAGGTGCCGGCGGTGTGGCCGCGTTCCTTTGCCAGCGGCAGCTTCGAGAACAGCGTGCGGATGGCATCGAAGGCCCCGACATAGCTGGCCGGGTTGGATCGCGTCGTACGGCCGATCTGCGTCTGGTCGACCATCACCACGTCTTCCAGGCGCTCCGCGCCTTCGAGCGAATCGAACGCGCCGGGTGTTTCCGTCGGACGCCCGAAATGGCGCAGCAGCGCCGGATGCAGGACGTTGTCGATCAGCGTCGACTTGCCCGATCCGGACACGCCGGTCACGGTCACCAGGCAGCCGAGCGGGATCGACACATCGACCTGTTTCAGGTTGTGTTCCGCGGCGCCGCGCAGCACCAGCTTCGGCTGCGCCGCGATCTCGGCTTCCGGACGGCCCAGCCGCCCCGCATCGGCGCGGCGCCGGCCCGACAGGTAGAGCGCGGTCAGCGTGCCCGACTCCATCATCTCGACCGGCGAGCCGTGGAACACGATATTGCCGCCGCGCTCGCCCGGCCCCGGGCCGATGTCGAGGATGCGATCGGCACCGAACATGATCTGCGGGTCGTGCTCGACCACCACCAGCGTGTTGCCGGCGGCACGCAGCCGCTGCATCACCGCGATCACCTGCTGCATGTCGCGCGGATGCAGGCCGATCGACGGCTCGTCGAGCACGAACAGCGTGTTGACGAGAGAGGTGCCGAGGGCGGTGCAGAGGTTGATCCGCTGCACTTCGCCGCCGGACAGCGTACGCGACTGGCGGTCCAGCGTGAGATAGGCGAGGCCGACCTGGCACAGGTAGCCGACGCGCGCGCGGATGTCCCCGAGCAGTTGCTCGGTCGCCTGGTCGAGCGGTGCCGGCAGCTGCAGCCGGTCGAAGAAGGTGCGCAGGCGTTCGGCCGGCAGCAGCATCATGTCGTGCACGGTGAGGCCGGGCAGGGCCTGCAAGATCGCTTCATCGTAGCGCGCCGCATGCGGGCGGAAGCGTGCGGTACCGGCCAATGCAGCGTCCGCATCCTCGCGCGAGCCGAGGCGCCAGTCGAGCGCATCGGGGCGCAGCCGCGCGCCGTCGCAATCGGTGCACGGGGTATACGCGCGGTAGCGCGACAGCAGTACCCGCACATGCATCTTGTAGCTCTTGGTCTCGAGCCAGTCGAAGAAGCGCTTCGCGCCGTACCAGGTGCCGGGGAAGGACTTGTTCCAGCTTTTCCATTGCGGCTCGCCGTCGATCACCCAGCGGCGGTTCGCGTCGCCCAGGTCGCGCCAGGGCACGTCGATCGGAATGCCGCGTTTCTGCGCGTACTCGATCAGTTCCTTCTGTGAGTCGCTGAAACTCTTCGACTGCCAGGGCTTGATCGCGCCCTGGCGCAGCGTCTTCGATTCGTCGGGCACGACCAGCCCGTAGTCGACGCCGATCACCCGGCCGAAGCCGCGGCAGGTCTCGCAGGCACCGACCGGCGAGTTGAACGAGAACAGGCTCGGGGTCGGGTCGCTGTAGTGCAGGTCGCAGTGGGCGCAGTGCAGGTCGGAGGAGAAGCGCCAGACCGGGGTGGATGCCGGTGACGCCGCTGCCGCACCCACACCCGGCGCGCCGCTGCCGTCCGCCGTGGCGCCCTCTGCCAGCACGCGCACGTCCATCCGACCCCGGCTGACGCGCAGCGCCGCCTCCAGCGCCTCGACCACGCGCGCCCGCTCCGCGCTGCCGAAGCGGAAGCGGTCCTGCACCACCGTGAACCGCTTCGCGCCGTCCGGCTCGATCCGGGTATAGCCCTGGCGCTCCAGCATCGCGCGGACTTCGTCCGGCTTGAAGTTGTCCGGGACCGGCACCGGGAAAGTGATTGCCAGCCGTGGATCGCCCGCCGCCGGTGCGTGCCCGGACAGCGCGGCGAAGATGGAATCGGCCGAGTCGCGGCGCACCGGCTGGCCGCAGCAGCGGCAGTACAGCTTCGCTGCGCGGGCGAACAGAAGCTTCAGGTGGTCGTTCAGTTCGGTCATCGTGCCCACGGTCGAGCGCGAGGTACGCACCGGGTTCACCTGGTCGATCGCGATCGCCGGGGGGATGCCGTCGATCCGGTCGACCTGCGGCTTGTCCATCCGGTCGAGGAACTGGCGTGCGTAAGGCGAGAAGGTCTCGACATAGCGCCGCTGGCCTTCCGCATACAGCGTGTCGAACACCAGCGAGGACTTGCCGGAGCCGGAGACGCCAGTGACGACCGTCAGCTCGCCCAGCGGCAGGTCCAGGTCGAGGTTGCGCAGGTTGTTCTGGCGGGCGCCGCGGATGGAGATCGCGGGACGCGGGGCGGGAGGGACCGTATCGGGCATGGGGCTCGCTGCAAATGGAGGCGGCGCTCCGGGTGGAGCGCCGCGCCACGATTGTATGCGAGCGCCGTGCCGGCCATTCGCAACCCGGCGCTGCTCAGGGTGCCCGAGCGCTCAATCCATCAACGGCGTCCCCGGCCTGGAGTCCGCGCCTCAGTGCTGGCAGAACCCCGCCACGTGGTACGGCGTCTTCGCCAGCCCGCTGCAGAACTGGCTGACGTACGGTTCCATCTGCTCGCACAGCGCCCGCGACTCGCGGTTGACGTCGGCCAGACGCTCGATCGCGACCGCGGCCCTGGCCCGCAGGGCTTCGAAGTCGAACGCGGTGAACCGGCCGGCCTCGAGCAGAACCCGGCCGTTCACGATCACCGTATGGACGCCGGTGCCGTCCTCGCAGTGCCCGATCT